>NZ_CP161812.1:1207014-1508767 GCF_040801775.1 Luteolibacter sp. Populi | reverse complement strand
GAGTGCATCGAGAACTACGCCCGCCGCGGCATCGGCGGGATCTCGATCTGGCGCGAGACCGTGGCCGGAGAGGACTTGAAAGTCGTCAAGAAGCGGCTCGATGACAGCGGCCTCAAGCCGGTAAGCCTGGTCCGCGGTGGATTCTTCACCGCCAAGGACGCGCCTTCCCGCGAGGCCGCGATCGCTTCTAACAGGGATGCCCTGCGCGAGGCCGAGGCTCTCGGCCTGCCGATGATCGTGCTGGTCTGCGGTGCCACCATCGGTCAGACACCGGAGGAAAATCTCGACCAGATCCGCGATGGCATCGCGGCGCTCTTGCCTCAAGCGGAGAGCGCCGGGATCCGCCTCGCCATCGAGCCTTTGCACCCCATGTATGCCGGGGATAGATCAGCAGTCGCCTCGATGTGGGATGCGAATAATCTCGCCGATTCGCTGAACCATCCGCTGGTCGGAGTGGCGCTGGACGTCTTCCACGTCTGGTGGGAAACGGGACTCGAAGTGCAGATCCTCCGCTGTGCGGATGCCGCACGCCTCTTCGCCTTCCACGTCTGCGAGTTCAAGCCTGACTTCAACCATGTCCTCCTCGACCGCGGCCTGCCGGGTGAAGGCGTGAATGCCTCCGCCCGCATCGCGAAGATGGTCCAGGCCACGGGCTTCACCGGACTCACCGAGGTCGAGATCTTCTCGCGCAAATACTGGGCGGAGAACCAGCACCAGTTCCTCGAAAAGATCATCGCGAGCTGCGCGGACCTCTAACAAAAAGACATGAACCACGGAATACACGGAACACACGGAAGGAAGACCCATTCAACCAAGGGCTTTCACTTTCCGTGTGTTCCGTGGTTCTCCTGAATTCCTCAAACTCATGAAGACCCGTAACCTCGGCATCATCCTCAACGGCGTCACCGGACGCATGGGCACGAACCAGCACCTTGTCCGCTCGATCCTCGCGATCCGGGAGCAGGGTGGGGTGGTCTGCGGCGATACCCGGATCATTCCCGATCCGATCCTCACCGGCCGCAATGAGGACAAGATCCGCAGCCTCGCTGCGAAGTATGGCGTGGAGCGCTTCACCACGGACCTCGATGCTGCCTTGGCCGATCCCTACAACGAGATCTTCTTCGATGCCTCGGGAACACCGTTCCGCATCGGCTTCCTGGAGAAGGCGATCGCGGCGGGCAAGCATGTCTACTGCGAGAAGCCGACCGCCGTCTCCTTCGGCGAGGCCCTGCGGATCGCGGAGGTCGCGGAGGCGGCCGGGGTCAAGAACGGTGCGGTGCAGGACAAGCTCTGGCTGCCCGGCCTGAGGAAATACCAGCTTCTCAAGGAGCAGGGCTTCTTCGGCAAGATCCTCAGTGTCCGCGGCGAGTTCGGCTACTGGGTCTTTACCGGCGAGCACGAAGGCCAGCCGATCCAGCGCCCGAGCTGGAACTATCGCGAGGAAGATGGCGGCGGCATGATCATCGACATGCACTGCCACTGGCGCTACGTGATCGACAACCTTTTCGGCAACGTCACCCGCGTCTTCTGCAAGGCCGCGACCCACATCGAGCAGCGCTTCGACGAAAGCGGCAAGCCCTTCAAGTGCACCGCGGACGATTCCGCCTATGCCCTGTTCGAGACGGACACCGGCATCATCTGCCAGTTCAATTCCTCATGGAATGTCCGGGTCCGCCGCGACGACCTCCTGACCATGCAGGTCGACGGCACCGAAGGCTCGGCCATCGTCGGCCTCCGCAAGTGCTGGGCCCAGCACCGGAGCACCACCCCGCGCCCGATCTGGAATCCGGACATCGACAGCCCGATCAACTACTATGACCGCTGGACCGAAGTGCCGGATCAGTTGACCTTCGAGAACGCCTTCAAGATCCAGTGGGAGCTCTTCCTGAAGCACGTCGTCAACGACGAGCCTTTCCGCTGGACCTTGCGCGAAGGCGCGAAGGGAGTGCAGCTCGCCGAGCTGAGCTGGGAATCGCACAACAAGGGCTGCTGGGTGGACGTGCCGGTGCTTTGAGGAGCCCTTCCTAGCGCGGACTTCTCCAGAGCCCCGAAAGGGCGGAAGGGAGATAGCCCATGGTGAAACCATGGGTTAGGTCGGTCAAAGGAACGCCCCCTGTAGGGGCGCAAGGAGGCCTGTTTGATCGGCACGTGTCGTATCTTCCTGCCTCCCGGTCCCCCTTCAGGGGACGCAATGTGAAGGCCATGACCCGGGGTTGCGCGTTGCTTACCCCGGGCTATCTCCCTGCCGCCTTTTCAAGGCTCAAGAAGGTTCTGCTGCCACGTGCTTCATCCTCGTTTCGTGCCATCACTTTAAGCCTGACAAATACTCGACCAGATCCCGCAGCTCTCCCGGCTTCAGAATCTCCGCCATCGGCGGCATCGCGCTGACCGGCGTCGTCTTCGAGGCAATCTCCGAGGTTGGCACCGTGACCTTGCTGGCATCCGGGAGCACTAGCGTCAGCGTGCCGCCCTTCTCTTCTAACAAGGCTCCGGCCAGCGCGGTGCCGTCCTTCTTGGTGAGCGTGATCATTCCGTAACCGGCTGCGATGTTCGCCTGCGGATCGACGAGCGACTGCAAGAGATAGCCCCGCTCCTTCTGCCCGATTTTCGTGAGCGGCGGGCCGACGTTCGAACCCTCCTCCGCCACTCGGTGGCAGGCGGTGCAGTTGGCGGCGAGGTTCTCTTCAAAGACCTTCTTCCCCGCGGCGACATTGCCCCCGGCGAGGGCGTAGGACCACTTCGCGAGCGGCTCCTTCGCGGCGAGCGCGGCCTGGGCTTCGTGCAGGCTGTCGAGCTGCAAAGAGGACGCGCTTTCGATCACCTCAAGCTGGATCGCCGGATCCAGCTTGCCCGCGGCCAAGTCGGCTAACAGCCCGTCGAGCAGTGATTTCGAACCGGGGACGGATGCGAGCAAGCGCACCGCAGCCTGGCGCTCGGCGAGGTCGGTCGACTTCAGGAGTGCTTCACGCAGGTAGGCGAGGGTCTCCGCCGGATGAAGCGCTGCCACCATCCCGGCCACGCCGCTGCGCAGGGTAGGGGAACGGTCGCCCAAAAGTTTGAGCGCAATCTCGCTCCAGCCTGCTTGGCCGCTGGCCTTGAGATGTTGCAGCGCGGCGAGTCGGCGGCTCGGATCGAGTTTCGCATCCAGCACTTCCTTGGCCAGTGCCGCCGGATCTTGCTTCGCACCGAGGGCATCGATGGCTGCCAGCGCCGCCTTCGAGAGCACCGGATCATTCGAAGCCGGCGCGAGAAGACCCCCGATCCGCGAGGCCAGTTCCGGTGCAACCACCAGAGGTTTGAGCGGAGCGTAGTGGCCATCGACCGCGTCGAGCGGTTCGCTGGACTTCACGCTGGCAAGAGCTTCCAAGGCCGCGATCCGCAGCGGAGCGGGCCGTGCTGCATCGGCGGCGAAATTGGCCAGCCGCAACAACGAGGCATCCTTGCCGATCCGGCGGTTGGCGGTGATCGAGCGGCGGATCGCCGAGCCGCGGGCATCGGGCTTCGACTCCATCAGATTGGCGAGGGCGTCAAAGCTGAGATCTGGCAATTGCGCCTCGTGCAGCGCCCGGGCCGCCTCCGCAACCACCGCCGGGTCCTTGTCTTCCAGAAACGCGAACAGCGCCACGTAGGGAATCGTCTCCTTGGCAGGCGGGGCGTGAGTGAGGCTTTCCTGCACCACGTTCCGCAAAGCCACGACTCCGGCGAGACGCACCGGGGCGGACGGATGCACTGCCAGCTTGGAGACGACCGCGCTATCCATGACATGCTGCAAGGCATAGGCACCGGCTTGCCGGAGGTAGGCGTCC
Organism: Luteolibacter sp. Populi; assembly: GCF_040801775.1. Taxonomy (GTDB): domain Bacteria; phylum Verrucomicrobiota; class Verrucomicrobiia; order Verrucomicrobiales; family Akkermansiaceae; genus Haloferula. Next base: position 1,504,961 of record NZ_CP161812.1, on the reverse strand, counting down.
TTGCCGTCGTTCGCTGCCAGCATCGCGAACACCGCATCGACCTGTTCCTTCGCTCCGGCCTTGCCCACCGCCATCGCGGCATGGAAGCGGACCCGTGGCGACGCATCCGAGAGCAGCGGGCTAAACGATGTAGGCAAGGCTGCTGAACTTTCGCCCGCCCACTTCGCCGCCTGAGCCCGTAGTTCGGGATCGGTATCCTTGGCCAGGGACTCGAAGAGCGCGGGGTCGAACTGCTTGCCTTGGGACAGACCCCACAGGGCATGAATCCGCGCGAGCTGCGTGGCCCCGGAAGTCGCCGCCACCCGTTTCAGATCCACCCACTTCTGCCGCCGCGCGAGTTCCCACTGCGCGTCCGTGCGCACGCGCTGGTCGGCGTGGCCGAGCCGCTCCAGCAGCACTCCATCCGCCACCTTGCCCGCGCCATCCTTGAGCATTGCGGCGACCTCCTTCCGCATGGCGCTGCCGGCTTCCTTAGGGTCGTCGATCTTCCACACGGCACCCTTTTCCTTCAGCGGATAGCCGCCCTGCCAATCTGCCACGTAGAGCGCGCCGTCCGGCCCGAAGTTGCAGCCGACGAAGGGCGTGCCGCTGGCCATCAGGTGATCGCCGGTCATCTTGTAGGACGCGCCGTCCGGCTCCAGCTTGAAGGCATTGATCTTCCCCGCGGGGAACTGCGTCAGGAAGAAGTGTCCGCGGTAGCGCTCGTTCAGCGCGGTCCCGGGGTTGTAGGCGAAGCCGCTCGGGCCATCGAGGTAGAGGCTCAGCGGAGGGATGATCGAGGCCGGGCGGTCCTCGCCATCGGGGAAGGCGATGCGCTCCGCCATCCACGGATTGTACTTCCCGCCGCGGTATTGATAGTAGCAGCGCCAGCCGGTGTCGGAGCCCTCCACGATGTAGAGCAGCCGCTCCTTCTCGCCGGTCTGGTCGGAGTCATTGTCCACGCCGAAGATGTTACCGTAGTCGTCGAAGGCGATCTGCTGGACATTGCGCAGACCCCGCGCGAAGACCTCGAAATTGCTGCCGTCCGGATTGCAACGCAGCAGCGCGCCCTCGTGCGGGTAGATCCACTGCCGGCCGCCGCTGCTGACGTTCGTGCCCTTGTCGCCGATGGTCCAATACAGCTTGCCGTCCGGGCCGAAGATCAGGCCGTGCATGTCGTGACCGGCGTAGTTGATGTGGACGCCGAAGCCGCTGGCGATCGCCTTGCGCTGGTCCGCCTTCCCGTCGCCATCCGTGTCGCGGAGCTTCCAGACATCGGGCGCGATGGTTGCATAGACATCGCCACGCCGTGCCAGCACGCCGGCCGCGATCCCCGTGACCTCGGTGTTGAAGCCCTCCGCGAAGACCGTCGCCTTGTCGGCCACCCCGTCGCCATCGGTATCCACCAGCTTGTGGATCTTCTCGCTGTGAACGGTCAGGTCCTGCCAATCGATGCGCCCGTTCTTGTCGTGATCCTTCAGCGAGGGATGCTTCTTGAAGGCCTCGGTGGTGATCGCCCGGTGGAAGAAATCGCGCTTCTGGTCCACGCTGTTATGCGAGAGGTCCTCCGGCACCCACTGCATGACTTCGCGGATATCGAGGTCCGCCACCTTGCGGCGGGTCGTCTCGGTCACGTAGATCGCCCCATCGTCATCCACCGCCACCGCGACCGGGTTCATGAACATCGGTTCGCGGGCCACCAGCGAGCGGACCAGGCCGTTCTGGCAGGGGTAGCTCTCCGGCGCGGCGAGCACCACGGGAGCGAGGAAGGGGAGCAGCAGGCGGGCCTTCATAGGTGATTGCCCGGAGGCTATGCTTCCCAAGGCTGATGGCCATCCTGTTTCGGGGGATGCCCTGGGAGGGTGGAGGCACTGCCCCGCAGAGTGGTCCTTGGTGGCTGTGCTGTCACTTGGATCGGGAGAATCGGGACGGCGCTTTCCATGAGGACTGCGAGATGGTCACGGCTGCCGGGAACCATTCTGCGGGGCGGGTGCCTCCGCGGTCCCAGGGGGGCCGTCCGTTGTTCGGGAGCGCCCAAGGAGATTCTTCCTGAATTCAATGCCTTCTCCGATCCATAAGCCCCCTTACCCCCATGCGGCCTTTGAAAAGCAGCGTGAGGAATGAGGGGGCATCGCCCAGGACCGTATTGACCGCCCGGTCCATCTTTTCAAGGCGGAGTGTATCCGTCCGTGCTGTTGCAATGGTGCCGGAGCTTGGAACCACCCGGGAGCCTCTAAAAAGGGCCGCCGGACCGGAGGGCGCTGGGCCAACCGGACTTCCAAGGATTAGCAGAAACGGACAGTTTCGTCAACCGGGTCGGTGTTCTGGTGAGTAGTCCTAAGCAATTCCCTCCGACGCGGGATTCCCCCGGAACCCCCTGTAAGGGAAACCCCGAATCGTGCTTTTGCTGGGATTTCCGGATTGAACATCAATGCGTGAGGGGGCTTTTGACGTCTATCCGCAGCTGGTTCCACCCCCTCCATCGGCCCGGATAACCTCCCCCCAGTCTCTGTTCCCCCGCATGAGAATTTCATCCCCCTTCCTCAGGGTAGCCTGCGTACTACTCCTGGCACTCCTTCTGAAACCTGTCGAAGCCGTTGGCGTCTACTCGTCGAGCATCGTCATCAGTGAATTCCTCGCCTCGAATGGTAATGGCCTCGCCGATGAGAACGGTTCGCGCGAGGACTGGATCGAAGTCCACAACCCGACGCCGTTTCCGGTCAGCCTGAACGGCTGGTACCTCACCGACACGGCGAGCTCACTGACGAAGTGGAAGTTCCCGGATGTGACCCTGCCTTCGAAGGGCTTCCTCGTGGTCTTCGCCTCGGACAAGAACCGCCGCAACCCGGCGGCCAACCTCCACACCAATTTCAAGCTCAGCGCCGGCGGTGAATACCTCGGGCTGATCAAGCCGGACGGCGTCACGATCGCTTGGCAATACACGCCGGTTTTCCCCGAGCAGCTTACCAATGTTTCCTACGGCGTGACCCCGATCGCGGGGCCCGCCACGACGTTGATCACCGCCGGAGCCGACGCCCAGGTAATGGTCCCCCAGACCGCCCCGCCCGCCGATTGGACCCAGCCCGGGTTCCCGGCGGCGGGGTGGTCTTCCGGCCCGAGCGGGATCGGCTACGACGAGACGCCGATCCTCTTCGGCGGCGCGAGGGTCCTTTTCGTCGGCAATCTGGCGGCGAACGGCAGCACCAGCGCGGGTGACCAAACCGTGATCGACCGCCTGACCGCGGTGATGGGCCACCGCGTGACCGTGATCGATGACAACGCGGTCGTCGCCGCGAATGCCACCGGCATGAACTTGGTAATCGTGTCCTCCTCGGTCGGCGCAGTCGCCGTGAATACCAAGCTGCGCGATGTCGCCGTGCCGCTGATCAACTGGGAGCGCGGCCTGACCGATGACTTCCTGCTCAGCAGTGCCGGCAGTGCGGTGAACTTGCAGACCGACATCAATCTGACCACGCTCGGTTCCACCCATGCCGTGGGCGCAGGCCTCGCCGCCGGGCCACTGGCGGTCCGCTCGACGCCGGGGACTTTCAACGTTGCTTCGATTAGCAATCTCGCGCCGGGCGCGAAGGTGCTGGCGACCGCCACGACCGGTGAGCCCGCAATCCTGGTCGTCGACCAAGGCCAGATGCTGCGCGGCAACGGCTTGGCCCCGGCGGTCCGCATCGAGACTTTCCTGGGCGATGACGGGGTGTCCCCGCTGACCCCGCAGGGCCTGGCGCTCTTCGATGCCTGCATCAACTACGGCTTGGGCAACTACCTCCCGACCGCTCCTTACAACGATGTCATCAAGACGGACATCGCCGCGTCCATGAAGGGCCTCGGCAGCACGGCGCTGGTGCGCCTGCCCTTCACCCCGGAGTCGGTCGGCTCCTTCGATTCGCTCCTGCTGCGGATCAAGTATGACGACGGTTTCGTCGCCTACCTCAACGGCATGGAGGTCGCGCGCCGCAATGCACCCGAAGTCGTGGCGTGGGATTCCGTGGCCACGGTCCGCCGCGCTACCGAAGCCGGTTTGACGGCTGAGACCATCGACATCAGCGCTTTCCTCAATCTGCTGGTGGCGGGTCAACCGAACGTGCTGGCGGTCCAAGGCCTGAACTACTCGGCCAACGATGACAACTTCCTGCTGGTACCCGAGCTGATCGGCGGCGGCGAGGTCCAGCCCTACTACCAGTACTACACCACGCCGACCCCGCGTGCGGTGAACGATAACAGCACGCTCGGACTGGTTCCCGAGACCACTTTCGATGTGGAACGTGGCTACTTCACCGAGCCCTTCAACCTGACCCTTTCCAATGAAATGGGGGACAACGCAGTCATCCGCTACACCACGGATGGCTCCGCGCCGACGGCCACCACCGGCACCATCTACACCGATCCCATCGCGATCAGCACCACCACCGTGATCCGCGCGGCGGGCTTCCGCAGCGGGTATAGCACCGGCAAGCCAGAGACCCGGACTTACCTGAAGATCGCGGACATCATCTACCAGCCCGCGGCGATTCCCGGCTGGCCGCAGCCGGTCATCCCGGTGGGGGTCGGTTCGCGGATCCACGACTACGAGATGGACCCGGAAATCGTGAACGATCCGGCCTATACCGAGGACCTGATCAAGGGCATGACCGAGATCCCGACGATGTCGCTGGTGGTGAACAAAGCCGACATGTGGAATGCCGTAGGCGGTACCGGCTTCTACCGCAACGACGACCTCAAGAAGCCGGCCTCGATCGAGTTCATCAACCCGCAGGACCCGACGGAAAACGTCCAGGCGGATTGCAGCGTGGAGGGCCACAGCCATGACCGCATGAAGCGCTCGCTGCGCCTGTCCTTCTCCAGCGCTTACGGCGAGTCGAAGTTCGAGTCGAAGCTCTTCAGCGGCTCGCCTCTCTTCCCGGGCGAGGGCCACAGCAGCGTCGACAAGATCGTCCTGCGCTCCGGGAACAACCACAGCTTCGCCCGCACCTGGAACCCGACCCGCAGCACGTACACGGAAGACGAGTGGTACCGCTCGACCCGTGTCGCGATGGGCGGGCCGGGCGCTCCCGGACGCTTCGTGCACCTCTTCATCGATGGCATCTACTGGGGTCTCTACAATCCCGTCGAACGGCCGGACGCCAGCTTCTCCGCGAACGAGCTTGGCGGCGACAAGGACGACTACTTCAGCGTCAACCACGGCGGCACCCACGATGGCGATGCCGCCCGCTGGAACTACGCCCTGGGCGAGCTGACGGAGAAGGACATGGCCGTGCCGGAGAACTATTCCGAGCTGAAGGAATACGTGGATGTCGCCAGCTTCGCGGACTACCTGCTGTGCAGCTTCTACACCGGCATGAACGACTGGCCGGTGAACAACTGGTGGGGTGGCAATCGCAACAACCCGGACGAGCCCTTCAACTTCTACAACTGGGACGGCGAGGTCTCATGGGGCACCGGCACCAGCTCGAATCTGACTGCCTGGGTGCACCCGCTGTTCCGCTCTACCGAGAATGACAGCAGTGCCCCCGCCACGCAGATCTGGCACGCGGCCCGTGCCAATCCGGACTTCCTGATGACGGTGGCCGACCGCGTCTACAAGCACATCTCGGCCGGTGGAGCTCTCGGTACGGACGCCGCCGTAGCCCGCTGGGATGCGGTGAACAACCATGTCCGCAACGCGATCATCGCCGAATCGGCGCGCTGGGGCGATACGATCCAGGAGCCGCCTGTGCGCCGCGACGTGGAATGGCAGGCGGAGGTCACCCGCATCCGCAACCTGATGACGAAGGGAACGGCCGATGGCTCGGGCAGCTTGAGCAACGCCAACATCCTGCGCAACGCGATGCGCGGCCAGGGCTACTACCCGTCCATCGATCCGCCGTCCTTCAGTCAGGAAGGCGGGGCGATTCCGGAAGGCTTCACGCTTGAGATGAGCAATCCGAATGCCGCGGGCACGATCTACTACACCGTGGATGGTTCGGATCCGCGCTTATCCGGGGGAGCGCTTGATCCGGGCGCTGGGATCTACAGCGGGCCGGTGCCGATCGGCTACACGCTAACCGTGAAGGCGCGCGTGCTCAACGGCACGACCTGGAGCGCGCTGAACGAACGCTCCTTCGTCTCCGGCGTGCTTCCGCCGCTGCGGGTCACGGAGCTGATGTATAACCCCGCCGATCCGAATGGTGACGAGATTGCGGAGGGCTTCACCGATAACGAGCAGTTCGAGTTCATCGAGATCCATAACCACGGGGATCATGGGATCGACCTGAGCGCGGCGAATTTCACCAGCGGCTTGGACTTCACCTTCGGCCAGAAGATGATCCATCCCGGCGAAACCATGCTGCTGGTGCATAACGCAGCCGCCTTCTCGGTGCGCTATGGCGGCGGCTTCAACATCGCCGGGGTCTTCGAAGGCAGCCTCGACAACCAGGGCGAACGCATCCGCTTGAAGAGCGTGGCCGGGGAGACGCTGATCAACTTCGTCTATGACGTGACTTGGTATCCCGCGGCCAATGGCACCGGGCACTCGCTGGTCGCGGCGGATCCGGATGGCGATCCGGCCCTATGGAACCAAGCGGCAGGCTGGCGGGTGAGTGCCGATGCCGGTGGCTCGCCGGGTGTCGAGGATCCGCCACCGCACACCGTCGGCGGGGTGATGACTTATGAGCAATGGCGTCAGCTCCACTTTACCGGCGGGGATCTCGCCGATCCGGGCATCAGCGGGCCGGATGCCGACAGTGATGGCGACGGCACGGCGAACCTTCTCGAATACGCTTTCGGGACCGATCCGGAGGTCGCCAGCACCGAGCGGGTGCGGGTCAATGGCGAGGTCTTCGAAGCCCGGGGAATCCCGGAGATCGATACGGTCGGTGCGCGCCATGCGATCTTCTGCCGCAGGAAAGGCGGCAACACGGTCGGGCTAAGGGTCCGGCCCGTGTTCAGCGGGGATCTCGCCGGATGGGAGGAGGCGGAAAGCGAACCGGTCGTGATCGCGGATGATGGGGAGATCGAGGTGATCTCGATGTCCTTCCCGGAAGGTGGAGGGAGCCGCTACTTCCGGGTGGAGGCGACGCAGATGGAGTAGGAGAGTGTCGTTTCCCAGGGGGGTGTGTCGGTGATAGGAGCGGCGGGGTTAGAGTTTCCGCCGGGGCTCGGGTGCCGAATTAAATCCTCCGCCGGGCATGAGTGGCGGCGACTTGGCGGCACGCCGCCACCCGGTTTGGAGATCGAAGCCGCCGTCCGGCAGGGGAGTGGCGGCATATACGATGAGGTCGGCGTCGTGCTCCCGCGCGATTTCGATCCAGCCCTTTTGACCCGGCTCCAGGAACTGCGTGGGGCGGGACTTGATGCTGCCGGACGGGAGCGTCTTGAAGGCACCCTTGGCGTCGTTGTCGCTCCATAGGTCCGCCTGCTGGTCGCTGTCCCGGCGGTGTTTCACGAGCGTGCCATAGCCGCTCTCCGCCAGTTGGCGCGCATCGAAGGAGAAGATGACGGCAGTCACCATGACCCACGAGCCCCCGTCATCCCTCGGCACGAGGGAGGGTGTGATCAGGGTGAAGACGTGCCGGCCCTGCTCATCGACATAGCCGCCGGTCAAGAGCGAGGCTCCGGGGGCGAGAGTCGCCGCGGATTCCGGAGAGAAGGTGATCTCGTCGTCATCCGGGCCGAGGATCAGCTTGCGCCCGGCTTTGCCCTCCAACCTGGCGATTCCTTCCGGGGCGGGTTTGGGTTCCTTGGTCGGGCGCTGCCTGTGCTTTGTTTCGGGCTCCGCGGAGGGAGCCTTGCTTCCGCTGCTACTTGGGTCCGGGGATGTTTCTCCTGCCAGGGGTGTCGGCTGACCCTCCTCGCAGGAGACCCAGTGCCATCCTCCGAGCAGTAGGAGTAGCGTGGCACCCGGGATCCTCCAATTCATCTGCCCGGTGTAATGCCGCCGGGGGTGCTTTTTGTCGGCGCATCCCGGTCCCCCATTCAGGGCAATGCCTTTCGGGATTTGCCTTCCGCGGCTCCGCCGCCGTGGACTGCGCGCAGCCTCCTGCCGCTGTCCCGATGCAGCCTGCTGCGAGGGGCGCTGCAAAGGCGAAGCACCGGGTGCGGCGAGCCGCGGACGAAGCGGGAGAAGGAACTTTCCCGTAATTCACGACAGCAGGCTGCGCGCAGTCCACGGTCGCTGCGCGACTGCCGTTCCGGACAGCCTGCCGGTGAATCCTTCCGCGCTCCCAGGGGGGCTTCTCGTGGGTTCGGGATCTCAATCCCGCCGCGTCAGCTCGACGAAGACATCCTCCAGGGTCGCGTCCTTGCGGTGCAGGCTGCGCAGGGGCCAGCCGTATTGGGCGACAAGTTCGTGGATGCGCTCGCGGGCGTCGCTTCCTGAATCGACGAGGATCTCGTAGTGCGCCCAGTCCTCGCCCTGTGCTTCGTGGGTGACGCGCTTGACGTGGTCCATCCGCTGCAGGGCAGGGGCGATCACCGCGGGATCGCCCGAAATTTCGGCGTGGATCCGGCCTGCCGCGCGCATGCCGGCGACGAGGTTCTGCGGGGTGTCCTGGGCCTTGATCACGCCGCCATCGATGATGATGACCCGGCCGCAGGTCATCTCGACCTCGTGCAGGATGTGGGTGGAAAGCAGGATCGTGTGGTTTTCCGCGAGGCGCTTGATCAGCTCGCGGATCTGGCGGATCTGGTTCGGGTCGAGGCCGTTGGTCGGCTCGTCCAGGATCAGGAGCTGTGGCTCGTGGACGAGGGCATCGGCGAGGCCCACGCGCTGGCGGTAGCCCTTCGAGAGGACTTTGATCATCTTGCGACGGACTCCTTCCAAGCCGCAGACCTCGATCACCTCGTTGACCCGGCGGCGGCCGTCGCGGCTGGAGAGGCCCTTGAGGGAGGCGCGGTATTTGAGGAACTCGCGCACCCGCATGTCGTCGTAGAGCGGGACGTTTTCCGGCATGTAGCCGATGCAGCGCCGGGCTTCCAGCGATTGGCGGAAGACGTCGTAGCCGGCGATGCTGGCGCTGCCGGAACTGGCCGGGAGGTAGCCGGTGAGCATCCGCATCGTGGTGGTCTTACCGGCGCCGTTCGGCCCCAGGAAGCCGACGATTTCGCCCTTTTGGACGCTGAAGTCGATGCCACGCACCGCGGTGTGGCGGGCGAAGCTCTTGGTAAGTTCCCGGACTTCGATCATGGAAGGGGTATGAATTGCTGGAAATGCGGCGATTACTGGAAATCCCGGAAAAACCGCCTTGTGCGTTGACGCGTCCGGGGCTGCCTCTTACCTAAGCGCTGCGCGCGAGGGGCCAAGCGGGAATTTCCGCGATCTCCCGCCTGCACCCGAAATACCCGCCCATGAAATCGTCGGTTTCCGCCCGCTTCAATGCGGACTTGCTGGAGGAACAATACGCGCTGTGGAGCGCTGATTCCCGTTCGGTCGATCCTACTTGGGCGGCCTTTTTCGAGGGTTTCGAACTGGGCGTGGCCCAACTCCGGCCGAAAGGCGGGGAAGCTGCCGCGCCCGCCGCTGCTCCTGCGCCGGCCGCTCCAGTTGAAGCTGCTCCGAGCGAAGGCCACCTGGCCTTCTACGGCAAGGTCGTCAGCCTCGTTTACAATTTCCGCGCCCTCGGCCACACCCAGGCGCGCATCAATCCGCTCAGCGGGCCGGAGCGCAATCCGCGCCTCGCCCTGTCCCAATTCGGTTTCACCGAGGAGGACCTCGAAAAGGAAGCTTCCAATCCGCTGTTCCGCGACGGTGCGAAGATGAAGCTGCGCGACATGCAGACCGCCCTGGAGTCCACTTATTCCGGCTTCATCGGCTTCGAATTCACCCACATTAATAATACCGTGGTGCGCCACTGGGTGCGCGAGCGGATCGAGGAACATGCCCTGCGCGAGGCGGACCCCGCGGATCGCAAGTTGCGGGCGCTCGGCTGGCTGATCGAGGCGGAGAGCTTCGAGAATTTCATCGGCAAGAAGTTCCTCGGCGAGAAGCGCTTCTCGCTGGAAGGCGGCGAGGGGGCGATGGTCTTCCTCAATGCGATCCTCGAAAGGTGTCCCGCCGCCGGGGTGCTGGAAATCGAGATGGGCATGTCCCACCGCGGTCGCCTCAACATGCTGGCGAATTTCGTCCGCAAGTCGCTGACCACCATTCTCTACGAATTCACGCCGAACTACATGCCCGACCTGGTGGCGGGGGATGGCGATGTGAAGTACCACCTCGGCTACGAGAGCACCCGCGATCTGCCGGACGGCAAGGTCCGTGTGAGCCTGGCCGCCAACCCGAGCCACCTGGAAGCCGTGAACTCGGTGGTCGAGGGCAAGGCCCGCGCCCGCCAGCGCCTGATCGGCGATGACGGGGTAAGCACCGACCGCAAGCGCGTGCTGCCGATCCTGCTGCACGGGGATGCCGCCTTCGCCGGCCAAGGTTCGGTCGCCGAATTGCTCAATCTTTCCCAGCTTCCCGGCTACCGCACGGGTGGCACGATCCACCTCATCATCAACAACCAGATCGGCTTCACCACGATGCCGGCCGATGCCCGCTCCTCCGCCTATGCGACGGACGTGGCCAAGATGATCGAGGCCCCGATCCTGCACGTGAACGGCGAGGAGCCGATGGAACTCTACTGGGCCGCGCAATTCGCCCTCGAATTCCGCCAGAAGTTCGGCCGCGACGTGGTGATCGACATGTATTGCTACCGCCGCCAGGGCCACAACGAGACCGACCAGGCCGCGTTTACCCAGCCGCACATTTACAAGCTGATCCAGGATCGCGAGACCATCGGCCAGATCTACAAGAAGCAGTTGGTGGGGCAGGGTGTCCTTACCTCCGAGGAAGCGGCTGGCATCGAGAAGGAAATCTGGGATCGCTTCGAAGCCGGCCACGCCAAGATGGTGGAGATGCAGGCCACCGGCGACCGCAGCGTCTTCAGCGGCTCCACCGCCGTCGAGCAGGCACCCTACAATCACGCGCCGGTGCCGACCGGCATCTCGCGCGACATTCTCCAACACGTCGGCCGGGTGCTGACAACGGTGCCGGAAGGCTTCAACCTCCATCCCACGCTGGCCAAGCGCTTCATCCCGCGCCGCCAGGAGGCGCTGGAGAAGGGCGGCCCGATCGACTGGGCATTCGCCGAATCGCTCGCATGGGGTGCGCTGCTGACGGAAGGTCACCAGGTGCGTTTGTCCGGCCAGGATTGCCGCCGCGGGACTTTCTCGCAGCGCCATGCGGTGTTCTATGATTCCGACTCGCGCGCCCGATACATCCCGCTCGAGCATGTGAGCCCGACGCAGGCGAAATTCTGCGTTTACAACTCGCTGCTCTCGGAGTTCGCGGTGCTGGGTTTCGACTACGGCTACTCGATCGGTGCGCCGAACATGCTGACCCTGTGGGAAGCCCAGTTCGGCGACTTCTCGAACGGTGCGCAGGTGATCATCGACCAGTTCATTTCCTCCGCGGAGTCGAAGTGGCAGACGCCGACCAACCTGGTCCTGCTGCTGCCGCACGGCTACGAAGGCATGGGCCCGGAGCACTCCAGCGCCCGCCTCGAGCGCTTCCTGCAGCTCTGTGCGGACAAGAACATGATCGTCGGCAACTTCACCACGCCGGCGCAGTATTTCCACGCGCTGCGCCGCCAGAAGGCTCGGAGCTTCCGCAAGCCGCTGATCCTGATGACGCCCAAGAGCCTGCTGACCCGCCCGGAAGCAGTCTCCTCCGAGGCCGATTTCCTGGAAGGTTCCTGCTTTCAGGAAGTGCTGCCGGATCCGCTGCACCACGAGGATGCCAAGCAGGTCGAGCGCATCGTCTTCTGCACCGGCAAGGTCTACTACGACCTGGCCGCCTACCGCGACGAACACAAGATCACGAACACCGCGATCCTGCGCATCGAGCAGCTCTACCCCTTCCATGATGAATTGGTGGGGGCACTGGTCGGCCAATACGGCTCCGCGTCCAAGTTCGTCTGGTGCCAGGAAGAGCCGCTCAACATGGGTGCCTGGTCCTACATTTTCCCGCGTCTGGAGAAGGTGCTCGACCGCAAGGTCCGCTACGCCGGCCGTGGCCGCGCTTCCAGTCCCGCCGCCGGTTCCAAGGCCAAGAGCTACGCCGAACAAAAAGCACTGGTCGAAGCCGCCTTCACGGTCGTCTGAGCTTGCTGATTTGTTTAGTAATTAGTGCTTAGTAATTAGTAATTTTCCCTTTCAGATGTCCATCGAAGTCAAAGTCCCCGCCGCCGGCGAATCCATCACCTCCGCCAATGTCGCCCGCTGGCACAAGCAGAACGGCGATGCCGTGAAGAAGGGCGAAGTGCTGGTGACGCTCGATACCGACAAGGTCTCCAGCGATCTCGAAGCCGCCGCGGATGGCGTCCTCAAGATCATCGTCGGGGAAGGGGAGGAAGTGGCCATCGGCACCTTGATCGCGACGCTGGAAGAAAGTTCCGGCACCCCGGCCGCTGCCGCGCCTGCCGCAGCACCGGCACCTCCTGCCGGGGCTCCGGCATCTGCTCCGCAAGCGGCCGCCGCACCGCCTCCGCTGCCTGCTTCGACACCACAGGTGATCGACGTGAAGGTGCCTGCCGCCGGTGAGTCCATCACCTCCGCGAATGTGGCCCGCTGGCACAAGAGCGACGGTGCCGCGGTCTCGAAGGGCGAGATATTGGTGACCCTCGACACCGACAAGGTGTCCAGCGAACTGGAGGCGGAAGCTTCCGGCTTGCTCAAGATCCTCGTTGCGGAAGGAAGCGAAGTTTCGATCGGAACGGTCATCGCACGCATCGCCGTGGGCAATACCGCCTCCGCGCCCGAGCCTGCGGCTCCGGCACCCGCCGCGCCTGCTGCACCGGCTCCCGCGCCTGCCGCGGAAGCACCGAAGCCGCGCACTTTCGAATTGCCCGCCGCTCCGGCCCCTCAAGCCGCAGCAGCGCCCCAGGCCGCGGCTTCTGCCGATGGTCGCGTGACCCGCAAGAAGATGAGCATGATGCGCCGCAAGATCGCGACGCACCTCGTTAATGCCCAGCAAACCGCCGCGATCCTGACGACCTTCAACGAGGCCGACATGAGCGCCGTGATGGACCTGCGCAAGGCGGTGCAGGAAGACTTCCTCAAGAAGCACGGCGTGAAGCTCGGCTTCATGTCCTTCTTCGTGAAGGCCGTGGTTCAGGCGCTCAAGGACGTGCCGCAGGTCAACGGCATGATCGACGGCCAGGACATCATCGAGAATCACTTCTACGACATCGGCGTGGCGATCGGCACCGAGAAGGGTCTGATCGTCCCCGTGCTTCGCGATGCCGACAAGAAGAGCTTCGCGCAGATCGAGCAGGACATCATCGACTACGCCAAGAAGTCGAAGGAAGGGAAGATCGCCATCGGGGACCTACAAGGCGGCGTCTTCACGATCTCGAACGGCGGCACCTACGGCTCGCTGCTCAGCACCCCGATCCTCAATCCGCCCCAGAGCGGCATTCTCGGCATGCACACCATCCAGCAGCGGCCCATCGCCCTGAACGGACAGGTCGTGATCCGGCCGATGATGTATCTCGCCCTGAGCTATGACCACCGCCTGGTGGACGGCAAGGAGGCCGTGACCTTCCTGATCCGGATCAAGGACTGCATCGAGAATCCGACGCGCCTGATGCTGGAAATGTGAGCCGGCGGAGCGCCTGCTTGCAGTCGGAGCGGCTTTAAGATATGATTCGGGAGGAAACCGGTGGTCGGAAGCCGCAGGTTTTTGCTTAGGTCCATGGGCCGGTTCTTCAAAAAGCGGATCCTTACCGATGAAATCTTGCGCTCGCCTGCTTACCTGCGGGAGCGCTTGAAGAGGTCGGCGGGCATTTCGGTTGCCGTAGGAATCGGAGTTTCGCTCAACGGCTGGCGGATGGGGAGGTCTCCGGTCGAGATGCTGCTGGCGGCCTTAGCGATCTCTGCGGCATTTTTCGCGATCGATGGCGGGCTGGAACACTTCATCTGGTCGTCGCGGGTCCGGAAGTGGGCGAAGTCGAACCCGCTTCCGAGCGAGTGAGCGTGGTCGGGTGATTCTTGGCGCTTCAGGTTTTTTGGAAATTTGACGAGCGAGCGGCTGCATAATTTTGGAAGAATCCGCATTCCATACGAAGCCGCGCATCGGCCTGGCAGGTTCTGCGGTGCGGGGAGGCGCCGCCCGGGGACTTAGACACGAATCTCGATCTAGCAGCTTTTGGAAGCGCCGGGGCCACGGTCTTAAGCACTTCCATGAAATGGAATGGAGCGGGAGAGAAGGTTTTCGGTCTTGCCAGCCTGATCCCGGAGCATTAGTTAGACGCCCGGCAAGGTGCCGGACCGCGTTCTTTTAGCTGGACATTACCTTAAGGGTTTCTTAACTAATTGCCCCATAGGCAGCGTCCGCCCCGCTGGAAGGCAGGTGGTCCGCATTGAGCCGAAAGCTTTTTGGAAAAAGGCCGCAAGGTCGGGTTCCAGAAGGTTGCAGCAACCGAACAACCGAATACCAAGATGCGCAAACACACCAAAATCATCGGCGCCATGGCCGCTGCCTCCGCTCTGCTGGCAGGCTACGCCTCGGCGGAACTTGAAGGGGAAGTCCACGTGGGCTACAGCAGTATCTACGAATTCCGGTTCGTGGATTTCGGCAGCGACCTGGTCGAAGCCGGTGCAGACATTTCCTATGACACCGGTTTCGTCGGCCTCAGCGCCGGTGCCTGGTACGGTTCCGTGGATGACAGCTTCTACAGCTTCAACGAGCTCGACCTCTACGCTGCCGTCAGCAAGGAACTCGGCCCGGTGAACCTTGAGTTGGGCTACATCTACTACGGCTTCGATGCCCCGGGTACCACCGACACACAGGAAGTCTACCTTTCGGCGACCTACAACCTGCCATGGGACATCGCCTTGGGCGCGACCTACTACTACGACTTCGACGCTGCCAACGGTTGGTACCTCCAGCCGGAACTGAGCAAGAGCTTCAAGTTCAACGATTGCCTCGCTCTCAACCTGTCCGCAGGCGTGGGCATCGCGGATGGCCTCGGTGGCCAGCCCCGCGCTGCTAACACCCCTGCATTGGTGGGTGTGGGCCGCACGGCAGACGGCTTCCAAGGTTACTACGTCAAGGCTGAGCTTCCTTGGGAGTTCCGCGAAAACGTAACCATCGCTCCGTATGTGAAATATACCGATGCCGACAGCAAACTTGCAGCGGACATCGGCAGCCGTCTTCGGGGCGGTCAAGACCACCTGATCGGCGGCGTGAAGCTCACCGTGGGCTTCTAAGCCGGCGGGGAGTCATCCCATCCTAGCTTCGGGCGGCCGTGGTAACACGGCCGCCCTTTCTGCATACCGGGATCACCAACCGGTGGTGACTGCCTAGGCGGGGCCGCCACCGGCTTCGAGCGGGATGCTTTCCAAAGCATGCTCGTTGGCATCGAGCGCGAGTTCCTCCTCGTGGCGCTGCATGGCTTCCTTCGTGTAGATCCGGGCGCGGATGTCCTCGAAAAGGGCGTAGACGCAGGGCACGAGAAGCAGCGTATTGAAGAGATTGATCAGGCCGCCGAAGGCCAGGCTCACCGCCATCGGGATCAGGAATTTCGCCTGCACGCTGGTCTCCGTGATCATCGGCACGAGCCCGATGAAGCTGGTTACCGAGGTCAGGAAGATCGGGGTGAAGCGGGCCCGCCCACCGCGCAGCACGGCCTCCTGCACCGTGTGGCCCTCGCGCCGGTAGCGGTTCATGAACTCCACCAGCACCAGGCTTTCGTTGATCACCACGCCCGCCAGCGCGATCACGCCGATGATGCTCATCACGCTGAAATTCATCCCGAACAGGATGTGACCGATGACCGCGCCGATCATGCCGAAGGGAATCACGCACATCACGATCAGCGGCTGAGTGTAGCTCCGCAGCGGCAGGGCGAGCACCATGAAGATGCCGAAGAGCGCGAGGACGAAACCCTTCGAGAGATCCGAGACGCTCTCGCGCTGGTCCTTCTGTTCGCCTTGGAAGCCCCACATCACGCTGGGGAATTTCTCGTGCATCTTCGGGAAGAGGTCGGCGTGCATCCACTCCACCACCTCGTTGGCATTCGCGTTGGGATTGGTGCGGTCGATATCGGCGGTCACGCTGATCGCGCGGAAGCGGTTGGCGCGGCGGATCAGGGCATAGCCGCGGCCCTCCTCGGCGTTCGCCACTTCCACGAAAGGGATCTCCTCGCCGCTATCGGTCCGGATCCGCATGTCGGAGAGATTCTGCAAACTACGGCGTTCCTCGTAGGGATAGCGGACGTAGACGCGGACCTCGTCGCGGCCGCGCTGGAGGCGCTGCACTTCCTCGCCGTAGAAGGCCTGGCGGGCTTGGCGGGCGATGGTATCGAGCCGCAGGCCGAGAGCCTCGCCTTCTTGCGTGACGCTGAGCTTCACCTCGCGCTTGCCGTCGAGATTGCTATCGCCGATGTCGATCACGCCGTTCTGCGTCGCGAGTTGTTCCTTCACGAACTCCGCCGCCGCATCGAGTTCTTCCATGTCGGGACCGGTGAGTTCGAGGTCCACGGCATTGCCGCCCGCGGAGGTCTGGAGTTGGAAGGACAGCTCGACCGCGCCGGGGATCGGGCCCACGCGCTTGCGCCAATCGGCGATGATCGCGTCGGCTAACAGATCGGGACGATTGCGGGCATCGGCCCCCTGAAGCTCGATGGTGACCTCACCGACGTTGACGCCCCTCGCTCCCTGGAAGCTCAGGCCCGGCGTGTAGGGCTGCGAGCCCACGCTGGAGAGCAGGTGCTTGATGATCGGCCGCCCGTGCTGGTCCTGGATGTCCTTCTGGATAGCCAGCGCGGACTCCTCGATCTTGCGCACGGCGGCCTCGGTGGTCTCCACCGGCACGCCGTTCGGCAGGGTCAGCTTCGCGCTGATGACCTCCGCCTCGACCCGCGGCATGAACTCGAATTTCACCAGCTTCCCGCTTGCGAGAAGGCCGAGCGTGATCAGCAGGATCGCCGCGAAAGCCGCCACCGTGGCATGGCGCCATTCCACCAGCTTTTCAAGCAGCGGTCCATAGATGCGGCGCACGAAGCTATCCAGTGTGCCGGCGATTTTCTGTTGGAGCCGGAGAATGGGATTCGGATTGTCCCGGTTGACCGGCTTCAGGTGCGAAAGGTGAGCCGGGAGGATCAGATTCGTCTCGATCAGCGAGACGATCAGCACCGGGATGACGATCCACGGGATCTGCCGCCAGATATTCCCGCTCACCCCTTTCACCCCGAACATCGGCATGAAGGCGATCATCGTCGTGAAGACCCCGAAGGCCGCCACGCTCATCACCTCCCAGGTGCCGCGCGGGGCCGCGAGATGCGCCGGCTCGCCCTGCTCGATGCGCTCGTTCACGCGCTCGCCCACCACGATCGCATCGTCCGTCACGATCCCCAGCACCAGGATGAAGGCGAAGAGCGAGATCATGTTGATCGAGATGTCCCCGTGGGGCAACGCGATCAGTGCACCGGCGAAGGCGATCGGAATCCCCACCGCCACGTGAAAAGCCAGCGCAGGCCGCAAGAAGAGCGCCAGCGCAATGAAGACCAGCGCGAAGCCCTGCAAGCCGTCCCATAGCAGCAGGTCGATGCGGCCTTCGAGCAAGACCGCCTCATCGTTCCAGATTTCCAGATCGACGCCCTTTGGCACGTGGGTCGCCTTCTCGGAGACGAAGTCGCGCACCAGTTCCGCGACCCTCAGGGTATCTTCATCGCCGGTGCGGAAGATATTCAGGAGGATCGCCGGATGCCCGTCGTAGCGGGAGTAGAGGTCTTCCTCCTTGAAGCCGTCCACCACCTTCGCGATATCGGCGAGCTTTACCACGGTGCCGTCGGGCCGCGTCACCACCGTGATCTTGCCGATATCCTCCGCCTCGTAGCGGCGGTTCTGGGCGCGGATCAAGATCTCGCCCGCCTTGGTTCGGACCGATCCGCCGGGCAGGTCGAGCGAGGTCGAGCGCACGGCATTCGCCACTTGCTCGAAAGTGAGACCGTATTCGCGGAGGGTGCTCTCGGAGACCTCGATCGAAATCTCGTGGTCGCGCACCCCCGCCAGATCGATCTGGGTAATGCGGGCCTCGCCGAGAACCGCGTTCTTTGCGCCGTCCCAGGCCTTGTCCAGCGCGTTCGCGGGGGCCTTGCCCGTATAGGAGAGCAGGTCGTCGCGAACCCCTTCCGCGATCGCTCGCAAGGTCCGCTCGTCGGTATCCGCGGTCACGGCAATGCTCATCACCTGGTGCTTCAACAGCACGTCGGCGATGATCGGCTTCTCGACGCTCTCTGCGAAATTCTGGATCGCATCGACCCGGCTCTTCACGTCGTTGAGCACCTTGCGGGTGTCCTTGCCGGAGGCTACCTCGACGATCACCACGCCGACGCCTTCCGAGCTGTTAGACGTGAGCCGCTCGATCCCGTCGAGGTCTTGGATCGCTTCCTCGACCGGGAGGCAAACGCCCTTCTCGACTTCCTCGGGAGTAGCGTTCGGGTAAGGCGTGTTGACGGTGATGAAGTTCGCGGAGATCTCCGGGAAGATCTCCTTCTTCAAGCGGATCCAGGTCACGATGCCGCCCACCAAGAGGACGATCATCAGGAAGTTCGCCGCGACCTTGTTGCGGGCCCAGAATTCGATCAGGCCCTTCATTTGGAGGCGGTTTCCTTTTCAAGTTCCTTGCCGTCGCGGGCGACGATCTTGACCTCCATGCCTTCGATCACCGCGGTCAGGGCGGTGACGCAAAGCTGTTCGCCGTCCTCAAGTCCCTCGGAAACCAGCAGGTCGTCCTGCTCGCTGCGGGCGACCTTGACCTGGCGGGTGGTGATGGTGTGGCCATCGCCGACCACCACCACGCGGTCGCTCTTCACGAAGGCGCGGCGCGGCACGCGGACGACGTGGGGAATCACCAGGCCCTCGATCTCGGTGTGGACGAATTGGCCCGGGAGCGGCGCATCGGGAGCCGTGCCATCGATGCGCGCGACGACCATGATCGAGCGGTTCGCCCGCTGGATCTCGCCCTCGGTGCGATCGACCACCGCCTTCCAGGTGCGGCCGCCGGCGGAGGCGCGCAAGATGATCTCCTGGCCGCGGAGATCGAAGAAGTCCGCGTCCTGGCGCGGCACGGGCAGGCGGACCTCGAGGATCTTCGTGGCGTAGAATTCCGCGAGCGGCCCGGCCTTCGCCACGCGCGTGCCGAGATCGACCAGCTTCTGGCGGATGCGGCCGTCGTAGGGCGCGCGCAGCTTGGTACGCTCCAGATCGCGCATCGCGCGGCTGACAGCGGCCTCGGTGGCGGTCACCTTGGCCCGGACCGCGGCCAATTGTGGAATCCGCTGCACCAACTCGTTCGGCGTCTGGTCCGGGCGGGCGATGCGGCTCCAATCGCGCACCGCCTGCTCCGCGCGCATTTCTTCCTGCACGACCTGAAGCTTGGCATCGGCAAGTGATGATTCCGCCTGCGCGAGTGCTGCCTTGTAATCGGACGGATCGATTTCTAACAGGACCTCGCCCTCCTTGAAATTTCCGCCTGCTTCGTAGTCCGGGGAAACGGCGATCACGGTGCCTTCCACCTCGGCGGCGGCGCGGGTCACGGTGGCGGGTTCCACGGTGCCCTGTGCGGGGATCATCACCCTCATGTCCAGCTTGCGGGCGGTGATCGTTTCGACTTCCGCCACTTGCCTCGGCGGCACCCCCGGCACTGGCACGGCCCGCATTTTGAAGAGGCCGAAAGCGATGGCGGCTCCTGCGAACAGGATGATGATGGCCAGCCAGATCTGGACGATGCGTTTCATGGCAAGGAACTAGGGCCCGCGCACGACGATATCGCCGCCGAGCGCCAAGTGGAGATTGATGCGATTGTCGAGCAGCAGCCGCCGCACGGAAACGAGTGCCGTGGCGGCCTCGATGTGGCGGTTCTGCGCGGCGAGATAGGTGAGCACGCCGCCGGTGCCATTGCGGAATTCCTCGTTGGCGCGCTCGATGGCGTCCTCCGAGAATTCCACCGTCTGCTCCAGCTCTCGCTCCTGGCGGCGCAGATAGGTTTCGGCGACCAGCGATTGCTCGACCTCGCCGAAGGCATCGAGCACGACGCGCTGGAGGTTGGCGCCCGCCTCCCGCTCCGCGGCGTCGGCCTGCTCGATTCCGGCGCGGATGCGGCCGCCTTGGAAGATCGGCTGGGTCAAGCTGCCACCCAGCGACCAAACGCCGTTCGAGCTGCTGAGGATCTTTTCGAGCTGGTCGGTGGTGGTGCCGAGACTGCCGGTCAGCCGGATGCTCGGATACTGCGCCTTGACCGATTCCTCCCGACGCTTGCCGGAGGCCGCGAGCCGACGCTCCGCTTCTAACAAATCAGGCCGCCTCAGAAGAAGCTCGGAGGGCAGGCCGGCCGGCGGGGCAGGGGGCAGCTTCGGCAAGCGCGCCGTTCCGGTCACATCGCCGGAAGGATAGCGTCCTAACAGAAGCTCGAGTTGCCGCAGCGCCCGCTCGCGCTCGCCGCGACGGCGCTCGAGGTCGGAGCGGCTGGTGGAAAGCTCGGTATCGCTCAGCCGGACCTGCGCCGCCGAACCGCCGTCCTCCGCGATGGCGCGTTCGAAGCGCTCCCGGACGAGGGTGTTCGATTCCTCGCGCGATTTCACGGCGCGCTCTGCCAGCGTGACCTGTTCGTTCGCCTCGGCCACGGCGAGCCAGGCCTTCGAGACCTGTGCCGCCAGAGAAGAACGTAGCGCGCGGTCCGCCTGTGCCTGCGCCTGCGCATCCGCGATGGCGGCCTCGGTGCCCGCCTTGACCCGTCCCCACAGATCGACTTCCCATGCCGCCTGCAGCGATACGCCGAAGTTATTGCTGGTGGAGCCACCGCTGACTCCGGGAATCCCGATCAGATTCTGCTTCTGACGGCTGGCCTGCAAGCCCGCGCCCAAGGTCGGAAGACGCTCGGCCCCGGCGATCTTCGCCAGCGCGGCGGCTTGCTCCACGCGGGCGGCGGAAGCGCGCAAGCTCGGATTCGAACGGTCGGCTTCCGCCACCAGCCGCTCCAAGGGCGCGCCTCCGATCCTGCCGACCCAATGGTGATCGACACCGGCCCGGGCCTCCCTGGTGGCCGACCATGATCCGGGAACGTCCCCCGCTTCGCCGCTCCGGGAAGGAGGCGATTGCAAGGCGCAGGCAGTAAGAAGCGCCGCGGTGGCGATAACGCTGGCGCGGAGAAAAGTCATGCTGATTAGGGCAGCCGGTCGATACGCGGGGTGTTTCATTCGCCGCCCCGCGCGGCGGTAAAATCGGGAAAACCGTTAGAAAGGAAACTCCACCTGGGGTCCCTTCGGTTTCGATTCGTCGTCCTCCTCGGCGATGCCTTCCTTCATGCCGGCAGCGGAGAAGCGGATGAATCGCGAAAGAAGCTGCTCCATCGTCGGATTCCCGGCGTCGCCGCCGGAGAAGCGTTGGACGATCTCGGCGTGAGCCATGGTGTGGATCATGGAGCCGGACATCAGATGCATCCGCCACCAGATTTCATCCGCGGGCAGTCCCGGAAGGGCTTTGGAAAGCGCCTTGTGGTAGCGCTGCACCATCGTGATGAAGAGGGTCTCCACCATCGGCGGCAGCTGGCAACCCTGTTGGCCGAACATCCGGCCCATCAGTTTGAAAAACAGCTTTTCGGAAAGCTCCGAGCGCCGCACCTGCGTGGCGAAGGGCCGGATGAAAGCGTCGAGGATCTCCTCCACCGCCACCGGCTTGCCGCCAGCCCGGCGTTCGAGGGCTTCAAGCCGCGCCATGCGCTCCTCCGTCACCGGATTCGTGTAGCGGGCCATCACCACTGCCACCAAGCCTTCGCGGCTGCCGAAATGGTAGTTCACCGCCGCGACGTTGGCCGCCGCCTTGTTGGTGATGTCCCGGACCGACACCCGGTCGAATCCCTCGTCCGCAAACAAGGCCTCCGCCGCTTCAATCAGCCGCTGCTTCGTGGCCACTTTCGAGTCTCCTGCTACCGCGCTCATGGGGAAAACCATGATTCAAGCGCCCCGCGTGTCAAACGAACGATTCAACCCGGCGCCGGTGCATTTGCGCAGAGTCCCCGTTATCAGTGATTTGCGAGCTTGTGAAAATTTTCACAAGCTCCCGGTTGAGTTATTCCGCGATTCTGCGAGGGTAGGCGCATGGCAGCAACGGACAAGGGTGCGAGCCGCGTTTTGATCATCGGCGGAGGCTTCGCGGGCCTCGAATGTGCAAGGACTTTGGCAGGCGATTCCCGCTTTGCCGTGACTTTGGTCGACCGGACGAATCACCACCTCTTCCAGCCGCTCCTTTACCAAGTCGCCACCGCATCGCTCGCCGCGCCGGACATTGCCCGCTCGATCCGCCAGATCTTGGCGGACGCGCCGAATGTCACCGTGCTGATGGATGAGATCGTGACGCTCGATCCGGTCGCCAAGTTCGCCACCGGAAGCTCGGGCGGACGTTACGATTTCGACTACATCCTCCTCGCCGCCGGAGCGCGCACCTCTTACTTCGGCAAGTCGGAGTGGGCCGATCACACGCTGGGCCTCAAATCCCTGGCCGATGCCCAAGGCATCCGCCGGATCGTCCTCTCGAACCTGGAGAAGGCGGAGCTGACGGAGAATCAAGGCGACCGCCGCCGCCTCATGACGGTCGCCATCGTTGGCGGCGGGCCGACCGGGGTGGAACTCTCCGGTGCGTTTTCCGATCTGGTTCACCGCTCGTTGCGGACGAATTTCCGGCGCATCGACACCTCGAAGCTGAAGATCGTGCTGATCGAGGGTTCGGCGCGCATCCTTGAAGCCTTCGATGAGGATCAGAGCGAATACACCCGCCAGCGCCTGAAGGAAATCGGCGTCGAAGTCTGGACCGGCATGCGCGTGGATGACGTGAGGAAGGGCTCGCTGCATTTCACCGACGGCACCGTCCTCGAAGCGGAAGCCATCATCTGGGCTGCCGGGGTCGAGGCTAATCCGCTCACCGCCATGCTCGGCGTGCCGCTCGCCGACCGCGCCGGACGGGTGACTCCGAACGGCGATCTTTCGCTGCCGGGCCTGCCGCACGTCTTCGTGGCGGGGGACCTCGTGCGGATGAAGGATGCGGACGACAAGCCCGTGCCCGGTCTGGCACCTGCCGCGACCCAGATGGGCCGCCACATTGCCAAGCTGCTGAAGGAGGAGAAGCGTCTGGAGCAGGGCCGTTTCGCGGACAAGAAACTCGATCTCAGGCCGCAATTCCGCTACCTCGACAAGGGCTTCATGGCGATCATCGGCAAGAACCACGCGGTCGCGAAAGCTGGTAAGCTCAAGATGAAGGGCCTGCTGGCCTGGTTCGCGTGGCTCTTCATCCACATCGCCTTCCTGATCGGCTTCCGGAACCGTCTTTCGGTGCTGCTGGGCTGGGCCTTCGCCTACATCCGGGACAATCCGGAGGCGCGGATCATCGTGAACCCGCCGGGCACAAAGCCGCAGTGGTGAAGGAAATTCGCCAGCCCTCATTGCGGGAATGATCCGGGGTTTTGTGCCTCCTATTGAGACACTTCGCGGCTCCAGCGGCGTTAAATCCAATGAATCTCCATGTCATCCCGTAACCTCACTCTGATCGGCGCGGTCGTCGTGGCCAGCGCCGGAGCCTTTTTCGCCGGGCGCATGACCGCACCCTCTGGCAATGAACCGGCTTCCGGTTCTGCCGGAACGATGCCAGGGAAAGTTTCCAGCCGCGGCGGGGCGGGAGAGTCCTCGGAAACCGCCCGCCGTGATGGCGCGGCGCGGGATGCCGCGAAGGGCCCTGCCAGTGCCCGTGGTGAGAAGGCCCTCGCCAAGATGCAGGAGCTGATGCTCGTCACCGACCCGATGGAGCGCAGCAAGGCGTGGCTGGATTACATCAACACGATCGACCCGGCGGAATTCGAGTCGGTGGTCGCTTCCTTCCGCTCGTCGGGCCTGACCGACACCCGGATGGCGGAGTATTCGATGTTGCTGACCGCTTGGGCCAAAAAGGACCCGATGCAGGCTCTGGCCTATGCGGATGAGCACACTGGCAACCGCTTCGCCCGGAATACGATTCTCACGAGCTGGGCATCCAGCGATCCCGATGCCGCACTGCGCTGGGCCCGCGAGCACCACGAGGATGAGGACGGCGAGGGCAATCCATGGCTGATCGGCGTGATCCAAGGCATCGCGGCAAGTGATCCGGCGCGGGCCTCCCAATTGCTGACCGAGATGCCCTTTTCGGAGGAACGCGGCGAGGCGCTGGCCGCGCTGCTGCCCCATCTGCTGGCTCAAGGTGGCGATGCCGCGCAGAAGTGGGCGGAGAGTATAGCCGACGACCAGCTCAAGCAGGGCGCGATCGCCCGCGTCGCCGATGCCTTGGCCGCGAAGGATCCTGCCAGTACCGCCGAGTTTCTTATCCGCAATCCGGGCGAGGCCGCGAATCGCACGATGGATGATGTGCTGACCGCATGGATGGAACAGGACAAGGGTGCCGCCGTGGCCTATTACAAGGCCCTGCCCGCCGGCGACGCCCGCACCAATGCCCTGCGCGGTGTCGCCAACAGCATGGCCATGGAGAACCCGCAGGCCGCCGCCGATTTCCTCGATGCCAATGCCGCCGATGCGAACAACGGCGTCTATCAGCAGTTCGTCTGGCATTCCTTCGGCGAGGCTCCCGACCTCGCGGTGAACTACATCGGCAAGATGACCAATGCCCGCGAGCAGGAGCGGATGTACGGCCGCATACTGGACGGCTGGCTACGCCGGGATTTCAACGCCGCATCGAAGTGGATTGGCAGCGCCAACCTGCCGCAGCCCGTGCAGGAACGCGTGCAGAGGCGCATGCAAGAGCAACAGCAGCGGCAGCAGTGAGAGGGGAATGACGAATTTCGAATTCCCGAATGCCGAATGGCTTGTGACAGGGAAGGGATGAAGCCGGAATCAGAAAGATTCAGCCTCACACTTCATTCGTCATTCTGAATTCGACATTCGTCATTTTCCCCGCGTTCGTCATTTCCTCCTAGCCTCGCCGGCGTTCAAGCAGCACTAGCATCAGATAGGATAGCAGCAAGTTCATCTCCTCCCGCGGCGCGAGGTCTGACAGCTTGTCGATCCGGAAGCGCCCCTCGAAGAATGCGGGCTCCTTCGTCAAGCGCATCGCCGGGGTTCCGTCCGAGCGGGATGCGAGGTAGCGGGGATGGAAGAGATAGCCGCTCAACATCCCGATGATCGGGATCTCGCTCAAAAAGGCATCGGCCACCTTCGCGCCGGCATTCTCTTCTCGGATCGAGAAGTCGGGCGTGTTGTCCCCGGGATTGAAAATCTCGTAATGCGCACGCCAGATCGAGCGCCAGCCGCGGCGGCCCACGCTGCCGATTTCGCGCCCGCTGGCATCGGTGGAATTGTAGCGCGCGGACCAGTCGATGACCTTGTTGGCGCGGATCTCCGCCAGGCGGGTCGTTTGGGAGGCATCGGTGAAGATCTCCACGTGTTCGCGGAACTTGAAGATCTTCTGCTTGGTATAGAGGATCGTCCGGCCCGCGGAGTCGGTCAGCGTCGCTTGGCTGGCGAGCGCCAGGATCTTGAAGCTGAGCTGCAGCGGATACTGAAGGCCTTGGAGCGCGCGGGCGATATCATCGGTCGGGGGAAGCGGCGGGACGGTCGGGCTCGCATAGGGATTCTCCATAGGCCGGATACTACAACATGCCCATTGGGAGATGCCAATCCCGGATGACCGGGTGAGCCGCTTTTCGAGTTCCCCCCGAGGTCTCAAATCTCAAATCTCAAATCTCAAATCTCAGATCTCGGATTTCAGATTTGAAATTTCAAATCTTAGATCTCCCTTTCCCGCCCACGCCGCATCCTCCATTCTCCGCCCGTGAATGGTCACTTGCTCCTGCTCGGCGTCCGCGGTCCGGAACTCGCTCCGGATGAAGCGGCACTTTTCCGCAAGCTCCAGCCGGCGGGCTTCATCCTCTTCGGCCGGAACATCACCAGCGCCATCCAGACCCGCAAGCTGACCGACGACCTCCGCGAACTCGTCCACGAGCCGATCCTCGCCATCGACCAGGAAGGCGGACGGGTCACGCGCACCAAGGACATCGCACCCGCGTTGCCATCCGCGAATGCCTTCGCCGCGAAGGGCGATGTGAACTTGAGCGCGCGGGCCGGCGTTCTGACAGGCGATCAACTGCGCCTTCTCGGCTTCAATCTCGATTTCGCACCGGTGCTCGACCTCGACCACCATCCCGGCCTTCAGAACGCCCTGCGCGGCCGCTGCTGGGGCCGCGATCCGCAGCGGGTGATCGATCACGCCGGAAGCTGGAACCGCTGGCTGCGCAAGCGCGCGATCCTTTCCTGCGCGAAGCACTTTCCCGCCTGTGGCCGTGCCTTGTCGGATCCGCACTTCGACCTCCCGGTGAGCGATGCCACGCTCGCCGATCTGCTGAAGGAGGACGTGATTCCCTACACCGCGCTGATGCCGGAACTCGACGCGGTGATGCTCGCGCACGTGCTCTTCCCGGCCATCGATCCGGACCGCCCGGCCTCGCTCTCGAAACGGATCGTCACCGGCTTCCTCCGCGACCAGCTCGGCTTCGACAGGCACCTCGTCCTAACAGACGACCTCGACATGGGCGCGATCGCCGACCGCTACAAAGACAACAGCGACGTGGTCGCGGCGATCGAAGCCGGCAACGACCTGGCGATGATCTGCCACAAGACCGAACGCGCGGAAGCCGCCGCCATCGAGCTCGGCAAGCTGCCCGCCCGCATCACCCAGGATGCGGAGAAGCGCATCGAGCGCTTCCGCAAAAAGCTTCACGCCCCGCTCAAGTGGTCGGACACCCAGTGGCAGACGCTCTGCGGAGAGATCGAGGAACTCATTGCCAAGGTCCCCGAGCCGAAGGCGCTCGAAGCGAATTCGCCGGTGGGGAATATTGAGCGGCTACCGGGAGCGCGGACTTCAGTCCGCCTGAAATTCCAAGGCAGCATCCATCCCCACCAAGGGTTCGCAGGACCGAAGGTGCGGACCAAAGTCCAATGCCTGTAAGGATCTGTCTTCCGCGGCTCCGCCGCCGTGGACTGCGCGCAGCCTGCTGCCGCTGTCCCGATGCAGCCTGCTGCGAGGGGCGCTGCAAAGGCGGAGCACCGGGTGTGGCGAGCCGCGAACGGAGCGTGATACGGAACTCTCCCGTGCTTCACGGCAGCAGGCTGCCTGGCCACAGCGGCAGCGGGCTCTGCCCGTTACCCACATTCCGGTGATGCTTCACGGACGGCTCCACCGCTGGGAGCGCGGAGCCACCGGCCCGCAGAATGGTCCCTGGCTGCCTTGGGCACGGAGAGGCAGGCAGCCAAGCGACGGCGCTTCCACCACCGCCGCGCGATGGAGAGGGCTGCCATGGACCATTCTGCGGGTAGAGCCTCCGCGGTCCCGGGGGGCAGGCATGGGGCGGGACCGGATGTGGGTAACGGGGAGAGCAGGCTGCACGCAGTCCACGGTCGCTATGCGACTCTCGTTCCGGACACCGGCTTATCGCCTCCCACTATCCGCGCGACCGCGGTCGCAAGACCTCCACCCGCTCGGCCGATCTCACTCCACCTCCACGATCATATTGATCTCCACCGCCACGTTCAGCGGCAGCGCGGTGACGCCGAGAGCGGTGCGCGAATGCTTGCCCTTGTCCCCGAAGATCTCGATCAGCAGCTCGCTAGCCCCGTTCACCACCTGCGGGTGACCGTAGAAGTCCGGCGCGGAGGCGACGAAGCCGTTCAGCGCGACGATCCGCACGACCTTGTCCAGCGAGCCGATCTCCTGCTTCACCACCGCCAGGCGGTTCAACACGATGATCCGGGCACCTTCCTGGGCCTGCTCGACCGACACCTCGGCGGGCACCTTGCCGATCACCTTCTTCTCACCATCGATGGGTAGGCCGCCGGAGAGGAAGAGCAGGTTGCCGCTGCGGACGCAATTGACGTAGGCGGCGACGGGAACGGGAACTTCCGGAAGGGCAAGGCCGAGGGACTCGATGCGGGCAAGGATGTGATCCATGCCGCGGAGGCTGAAGTTCCAAGTGAGACGTGCCAAGTTCCAAGAAAAGGCAGGAGCAGCCATCAGGGCTGCTAATCGGACTCTTCCTTGGCACTTGGTCCTTCGATCTTGGCACTTGGATCCTTGGCCACCGGCACCATCGGGAAATTGTCGGTCAGCAGGTTGACGAGTTGCTTGCCGGACTTGGTGAGCTTGGCGGTATTGCCGCTGCCCTCGATCAGGCCGCGGGTGAGCTGGCGGTGGCTGATCTTGGAGTTGCGGACGGCACTCACGAGTGGCTCCGTGACCTCAAGCTGGCTCGGGGCGATGCCGACCGCGAGCCCGGTAGCGGTGAAGGAGACCTCCCAGGAGGGCGAGGGGGCGGCCATGTCGCCGTTGACGAGCCAGCGGTGGCGTTCGGCGAAGTCCCAAGCCCCGTGGCGGGGCAGGGTGACCTTGAAGTAGGGCGGAGAGGAGCGGACGAAGTCCTGCACCCGTAGCGCGGGGTTCTTCTTGTGCTCCAGGAAGAGGTTCGCCACGTCCATCCCGGCGAGATTCATGCCGTTGAAATTGCCGTGGTAATTCGCGCCGCCGGAGAAGGCGGTGTGCCAGCCTTCGAAGTGCGCGCTCATCAGCAGGCACATCTCCAGGTGCAGGTGGGCGCGGACGTTGCTACGGTTGAAACCGTCCCCGGTGTAACCCATGCGGCCGAGCAGCGAGCCGGTGCGGACCGCGTCGCCCGGCTTCACCGAAATGTCCGCGAGGTGGGCGTAGACGCTGTAAAAGGCATCCCCCTCGAACTTGTGCTCTACCACGACGTACTTGCCGTAGTTCGAGCGGCCGACCGAGCTGCAGGCGTAGACCACGGTCCCGTCGCTCACGGCATTGACCAGGTTGAGCGGGTTGCCGGCCTTGTCGCGGGCGGTGGGGGAGATGTCGACGCCCTCGTGGAACTTCGTCAGCACCACATCCTCGCCGAAGCGGATCGGATTTCGCACGAAACCAAAGCCGCCGGCCTCCCACGGTTTCGAGGTCACACCCTCGAAGGTGCGGTCCACGTACATGTAGAATTTGTCGGGCTCGCCGGAGAGCAGATGATGGTTTTCCGTGGGGAGCTGGAGCTCCACGGCGGAAAGGGTGAACGGAGACAGGACTGCGGCGGCGAGAGCGAGCGAGCGGAGCATGTCGTTATTTTTTCTTACCTCGGGGCTTTTCTTCCCCCATCCGGGGAACCATTTCGTCGAAGGCGGCAATCTCGGCTTCGCCGATGCCCTTCCAAATCACGATCTGGCCGTCGTCGATCTGCTTGTCGATCAGCACGGCATCGACCACGCGGCCATTGACCATCGCCACCAGCCAGCGGTCGATGCTGGAGGCGGTCACGGCGGACCAGCGATTCTTCACGGCGGGCTTGAGCTGGAGAACGATCCCGTATCCGTCGCCATCCTTGGAGGGAAAGGGCGAGAAGGACGCGATGTCCTTGGTAACGATCTCCGGCAGGCGGCGGTAGGGCAACACCTTGCCATTGGTGGCCTGGGTGAAGATCATCTTCGGGTTGTCCGTCGTATCTCCTTGGAGGTGAAAGGAAATTCCGCTCGGGTCGCCCTTCTTGCCACTGGCATGGAGGGGTAGCACCGCGGAGAGGGCGAGCAGGGCGGTGGCGGCGAGGCGCGGCAGGGTCATGCGGGGCAGCTTGCCTGCCGCGTGAGGCTTTGAGAATCCAAAAATCGGGAGGGCGTGGCGGAGGAACGGATATACTTCGGGGATGTGAAGTATTTGGCTAATATTGAACGAGTTGTGTGGGTGATGAGGTCTGAAGGTTCTGACGCGTGGGAACAGGTGACCAAAACCGCTGGGAGGAATTTGACTCGGTTGATACCGGCTGGAGTGGATCCGCGCCCGGGGTGAAGGAGCGCTACACGCTTCACGCCCGCACCGGCGCCATGGCTTGCCGGGAGTCTTGGCATCGCGCCAAGACCTGCCAGAAGGAGGACGTGTCAGGACCAGCCCAAGCCCCGGAGGAAGTTATAGCGGTGGAGATCCGCCGCGGCAGTTCGTGGCGGCAATGGACCGCGGAGATCGTCCTCGCCACGGGGCTCTTCCAAGCCGGCATGGCCTTTCCGATCGCCTCGGGCTGGCTGGTCCTGCTCTCGCTGGTCTTCCTGCTGCGACTGCGGCGCGCGGCGACCGTGAGACGGGCCTTCTACGGCGGGCTGCTGGTCGGTCTCGGGATCATGGTCCCGCAACTGGTGTTCCTCGAGGGAGTATTCGGAACCCTGGCCTTCGCGCTGTGGTTCGCGCTTGCGGTTTGGATCGCCGCCTTCGTGGCCTTGGCGAAGCTGGTGGAGCGCCGCTTCGGCCGGGAATGGGGCGTGGTGGTAGCGCCGGTGCTGTGGCTGGGCCTGGAGTTCACCCGCTGCGAAGTGTGGCCGCTCAAGTTCGCGTGGCTGACGCCGGGCTTCGTCCTGCCGGCAGCGGACTACGCCGGAGCCTTCTATTGGCTCGGGGTATACGGTGTGGGGGCTCTCTTCGTGTATGCCGCGGCTTGGGTGGCGGACACCTCGCGCGGGCCGGTGAAATGGCTGCTGCCCGCAGTCTTGCCGCTGGGCTTGATGGGGCTGCCGCATGCGCGGCCCGCGGCGGAGGGCAGCCAGTCGATCGCGTTCGCCGGGGTGCAGCGTGAGGATACTTTTCCGGATCAGGTGATCGCGGATCTGGATCTGGCACTGAAGCAGGCACCGCAGGCGATGCTCTATGTCTTGAGCGAATATACCTACCAGGAAGCGTTGCCTGCGGAGCTGCTCGACTGGTGCCGGCGGAATGCCCGGCACGTGCTGGTCGGCGGGGTGGAGCGCCACAGCGGCGAGCACATGGACGACTTCTTCTACAACATGGCCTACGTGGTCGGCCCCGAGGGCAAGGTGATCCACCGGCAGGCGAAGTCGGTGCCGATCCAGTTCATGGACGATGGCCGGCCCGCGCGCCACCAGCGGGTTTGGGACGGCCCGCTCGGGCGCATCGGCATCGCGATCTGCTACGACATGAACTACACCCGGGTGATGGACGGCCTGATCGCCAAGGAGGCCGCCCTGCTGGTGATCCCGGCGATGGATGTGATATCATGGGGCGTGCCCGCCCACCGACTGAGCGCGCAGTTGGCTGCGGTGCGCGCGGCGGAATACGGCGTGCCCTTGTTCCGCGTGGCTAGCTCGGGCTACTCCCGCATCGCCCTGCCGAATGGCAAGCTGGCCGGGGAGACCGGCGTGCCCGGCCAGGGCGAAGTGATCCAAGGAGAGGTGCTCTTGCCATCAAGGGGTCGGCGACCCTTGGACAGGTGGGTGGCTTGGCCCTGCGTGGTGATTACCGCGGGGGTCATGCTGTTCCTGCTGGCGGAAAAGATCCGCCGGACCCGGATGGAAAAACGGGCAACAGAAACGGCCTAGCATACCACCTGTAGTATGCCGAAGCGAAGATCATTTCCGAGTCTTGGAAATGATGGATTAAGCCGCCGCTTAGCTTTCCTTCGCCGCCTTCTTCGCCGCACGTGGCGGGCGCTCGGGGAACTCGAACTCAATCTTGCCCTTGTCCAGGTCGAGCTTGAGATGGGCGTCGAAGGCGCGTTTGGTGCGGTTCGAGACGAAGCCCTTGAGGAGATCGGTCTTGCCCTCGGACAGCAACTTGAAGGCCTGATCCTGCGGGATCTCCCTTTTGAGGATCTCGCGGCCGAGGCGCAGGCCTTCGGGGTCACTCTTGGTCTTCAGTTCCGGAACCATGTAGGCCTTCTCCGTGCCATAGACCTTCACGGTCCTGCCATCGGGGAGGGTGACGGTGCCCAGCACCATCTCTTCGGTGAGTTCGACAATCCGGTCATCCTTGCCCTCGAAGACGAAGTTGATCTTGAACTTGTCGTCGAGTTCCAGCGCGGCATCGAAGAGCTTGTTGAACTTCGAGCGAAAACCGATCAGGGGACCGACGTAGCGCTTGCTGAAGAGTTCGCGCGCTTCCTCTTCCGAGAGCACGCGGCCGGCGATGTACTTCTTCGCCTTGAAGCCGCAATCCGGGGTGCGGCATTCGTAGTTCTCGTCGGTCTGCTTGAGACCCTCGGCACCGCACTTCGGACAGGTGGCCTTGAGGTCGGGGAAGGCGCGGTTCTTGATTTCGGTGGCGAGCGACTTGGCGCGCTGCACGATATCGCGGGTATACTCCTCGATCTCGTTCATGAAGACCCCGCGCTGGAGCTGGCCGTGCTCCATCTGGCGGAGCTTGAATTCCCATTCGCCGGTCAAGCCGGGCGAGGTCAGGCCGACGATCTGCATCTCCTTGAGGATATGGATCAGGCGCATGCCATTCGGCGTGACGTGCAGGTCGCGGCCATCGCGGACGATGTACTTCTGCGCGATCAGGCCTTCGATGGTGGCAGCACGGGTGGCCGGTGTGCCGAGGCCGCGCTCGGCCATGGCTTCGCGCAGCGCCTCGTCGTCGATGAGCTTGCCCGCACCTTCCATCGCGGAAAGCAGGGTGGATTCGGTGAAGCGCGCGGGCGGCTTGGTCTGCTCGTGGCGGACTTCGATCTCCTTCACGTCGGCCTTTTCTCCGACGGCGACGGCGGTGAGTTCGTCCTTGCCCGAGGCCACGCCGGGGCGGCGGCCGTAGACTTCCTGGAAGCCGGCTTTCACCATTACCCGGCCGTCGGTCTTGAAGGTGTCCGTGACATCGCCGGTGACGATGCGGGTCAAGCGGGTCGTCTGCTCGTACTCCGCGTTCGGGAAGAACACGGCGATGAAGCGCTTCACGATCATGTCGTAGAGCTTGCCTTCCGTGTCGCTGAGCTTGGAGAACTTGCCGGTGGGGATGATCGCGAAGTGATCGGAAACTTTCTTCGAGTCGAAGATCCGCTTCGATTGGTGGAAGCGCGGGCCGTTCTCGTTTTTCCCTTCCAGCACCATGCGGGCGTATTTCGCCACCTCGAGTTCGGAGGAAGCGAGGTCGCGCAAGGTCTCGCGGACGGTGTCCCCATAGTCCTCCGGCAGGTAGCGGGAGTCGGTCCGGGGATAGGTGATCATCTTGTGCTTCTCATAGAGCGCCTGGGCGATCTGGAGAGTGCCCTTCGCGGTGAAGGGCGCGTCCCGCTGGAGCGAGGTCAGGTCGTAGAGCTGGGGAACGGCCTGCGTCTGGGCCTTGGTCTCTTGGGAGATCGTGCCGGTCTTGCCCTCGCAGCGGGCTTTGATCGCTTCCGCCTTCTCTTGTTCCCAGATCCGCTCCTGGCGACCGTGGGGGATCGCCTCGTTCTTCTTCCAAGCCTCGTCGATCCAGCGGCCGGGGTAATCACCCGCGGCGACGCCGAAGTTCGCGTGGACTTCAAAGTAGGGACTGGATTGGAAAGCTTGGATCTCCGCCTCGCGGGTCGCGAGAATTGCCAGCGTCGGGGTCTGCACCCGGCCGGCCGCGGTGATATTGAAGCCGCCGTGGCGGGAGCGGAAGCAGGTCAGGGCGCGGGTGGCATTCAGGCCGACCAGCCAGTCGGACTCCGAGCGGCACTTCGCGGCATCGGCCAGCGGTCGCATCTCCTCGTCGGAGCGGAGCTTTTCCCAAGCGTCGATGATTGCCTGGTTGGTCATCGACTGCATCCACAGCCGCTTCACCGGCTTGCTGATTTCGCCGATGTCCATGATGTAGCGGAAGATCAATTCGCCCTCGCGGCCGGCGTCACAGGCATTGACGATGTTGTCGACGTCCTTGCGCTTGGCCAGCTTGAGGACTTGCTTCAGGCGGGCCTCGGAATCCGGGATGGGATCGAGTTCGAAGCGTTCCGGGATCGCGGGCAGCACGTCGAATTTCCACGGCAATTTCTTCCCGTTCGGACCGGTGGGCATGCGCAGCTCGACCAGGTGGCCGACGGCGGAAGTAATGATTGCCTGGTCGTTCTCAAACCATGAATCACGACCGGCTCCCTCCTTCTCGAATTTTCCCAAAGCCTTGGCCAATGCCCGACTGAGGTCGGTCATGACGCTGGGTTTCTCGGCAATGATCAGGGTTTTTCCCATGGAATAGGCGGCTGTCTCCGGGGCGAGGGACTAGACGGGGGGACGGCGCTTGGCAAGGGGATTCCGGTAAACAGGGGGCGATCCCCGTAGGGGATGTTATTTGGGAAGCTGGATGAATATTGAATTCAGACTGCCGGTTTTCAAAGGATGGGGCGGGCGCGATGCCACCGTGCGAAGGGGTGCCGGGGCTGTTTGTCGCACTCATTCCCGGTGAAATGATTCTTCCTCCGGATCGGGCGGGGGAGGGACGATGCCATAGTCCCCGCGCCAGGTTGCCTTCCACTCCTTGAGGGGAAGATTGTAGCGGAAGGTGAGGAAATTGGCGCAGGCGCATGCGAATAACCCGAGCACCCCGTAAATCCATGGGCTTATAGGAGCGGGGACCGGAGATCCGAGGATACATGCGGCCAGCAGGCAGAAACCGGTAATGCCGGCCGATTGGACCGCGATCTCGATCAGGATGTAGCGCAGCACCGAACGCGCATCGACGGCGTAGCGATGTTTCGCCGTGATGAAGTCCGACCCTACCACGCCGAGGTAGCCCAAAGTGCTGGCGGCGAGCGCCGCGGCGAATACCCAAGAAGTGGGGTATCCCCGGGATCCTTCCACTCCGAACAGCCATGCCGTCCCGAGGATGCAGGAGGCGATGATCGCGCATACCCTCACGAGCGCCGAGGGAAACGCCACGCACCCGGTGATCAGGTAGCGGACGTAGAAGGGGATCGGGCTCATGGGAGTGGCGTGGTGTGTTGCAGAATAAGGATGCGAAAGCTACTCCATTGACGTACCGTCCGGATCGGCTCAATCCAAAGTTCTCAAGCAGCTCATCGATTTCTACACCCATGAATGACCAGGATTTCCAGAAGCTCGTGCTTAGCGTGAAGCAGATGGGTGCGATCATGCGCGGGGAGAACCTGCCGCATCGCCGCACCGTGGTTTCGAAGATCGATGTGAAGGGTTTGAGGGAACGCCTCAAGCTGACCCAAGCGGATTTTTCCCAGATGATTGGAGTGAGCATCCGAACCCTTCAGAATTGGGAGCAGGGCAGACGAGAACCCGAGGGGCCTGCCAAGGCGCTCTTGCGGGTGGTCGAGCGGGAGCCCGAGGCGGTTCTTAACGCGCTCCATTCTTAGAATTGGAAATGGCGGAGGGGGCGAGGGGCTCTGACCGGCAGCTGCGGATCTTCCTGAAAGTGACGGAACGGTTGACGGGATTGCAAGGGGGGAACGAAGGGATGGATTCGTGACGGCGTTCTCCGACACGCAGCGCAGGAAAGCGGCGATGCCCGCCGCACTCCAAAGCGGCTGCGCCGCAAAGGGGGGACATCGATCCGCATTGGGAGCTTCCTCGAAGAGCTTCAGCAAACCTGACGGAGAGCCAAAAAGATGCCACCTTCCTTTACTGCTTCAGCGCTTCACATACCTGAAACCCGGCAGGGCCCGGACCAGCTTGCGCATTTCCAGCTTCATGAGGCTGGTGGCTACCACGGGTGCGGCGAGGCCGGTGCTTTCGACCAGGCGGTCCACGCCGGATTCGCCCTCGCCGAGGGCGGAGAAGACCTTCGCTTCCTCCGCGGGGAGCTCGGGGAGGGTGGCGGCTTGCGCGGCGGGCATGGCCGCGGGGCGCGCGAAGGGCAATTCGCCGAGGTCCTCGAGGATGTCCTCGCCACTGGTGGCGAGGGTCGCGCCTTCGCGGATCAACTGGTTGCAACCGGCCGAGCTTTCGGCGTCGATCGGCCCCGGCACGGCATAGACCGGGCGGCCGTAGTCGCCGGCCAGATTGGCCGTGATCAGCGAGCCCGACTTGCGTGCGCACTCGGTGACCACGATCGCGCGCGACCAGGCGGCGACGATGCGGTTGCGCTGCGGGAAGGTCTGCTTGTCGGGCATGGTGTGGAGCGGGAATTCCGAGACCACCGCGCCGCGCCCTTCGGCGATCTTCTCCGCCAGCGCCAGGTTTTCCGCGGGGAAGAGCTGCGCGAGGCCTGAACCCAGCACCGCGATGGTGCGTCCGCCTGCGGCCAGCGCGGCTTCGTGAGCGACAGTATCCACGCCGCGCGCCAAGCCCGAGACGATGGTGAAACCGGCGTGGGCGAGCTGGAAGGAAACCAGCTTGGTGGCATGCCGGCCGTAGATCGTGCAGCGCCGCGTGCCGACGATTCCGATGGCATGCCGGTCCCGCGCTTCGACCTTGCCCCAGACGTAGAGCAAGAGGGGAGCGTCATAGGCCTCCCGAAGGGCAGGCGGGAAATGGTCGTCCTCCGGCGTGAGGATCGAGATCCCGCGCTCGGTCGCCTCGCGAAGTTCCGTAACCGGGTCGGCGAAGTCCTGCCACTTCGTCAGAATCGTCGCGGTCTCCTCGCCGATGCCATCGACGCGGATCAATTCATCCTTCCGCGCCTTCAAGATCGACTCCGCATCACCGAATCGCTCCAGCAGGCGGCGCACGCGTATGGGGCCGATTTTCGGAAGGGCGTTGAGGGCGAGGATAGAAAGCACAAAAAGGAAATTACTAATTACTAAGCACTAATTATTAAACAACAGCCGGTTGGAGAAAGGGTGTCGTCCCGCCTCTTCGTCCGCGGGCAAGCAAATATCATTCTTCATCACACTTCGGTTTAAAAATTAGTGCTTAGTCATTAGTAATTTTCTTCCTGTTCCATTGCCTCAACTGCTCCGGGAAGGGGCAGTCCGCACAATCGCTTGAGTCTTCCAGGCAGAAGTCCCGGTAGATCTGTAGCAGCGCCTGATGGTGTGCCGCTTTCTTCAGCCACGGTGCTGCGGCGTCCTCGCTGCCGAAGAGGCGGATCGCGCAGCGCTTGACCTTCTCATTGCGGGCTCCGGCGGAGAGCTTGAGATAGTTGGTGAAGGGTTCGCCGTCATGGAGGGCAAGCGGGAAGAGATGGTTGGCGAGCAGTTCTATGGCCTTGGCTTCGCCGAAGAGCGCGACGGCTTGTGACGATGGCGCGGAGGACAGGGTGTGGCGGTGTGTCCAGAAGGGGTCGGCGAGCTTCGCGAGATAAGTGAACAGGCCTTTTATGTCCAAGGGCCGGGAGGTGGCGAGCTTGCGGAATTTCGGCCAATCCCGCGCCAGGGCGGCGAGCGCCGCGACCCGCCGATGCGGATGATTCGCGGGCCTTTGGCCGGCGGCCTTCCACGGAATCGCGTGGGTGGATTCCCAACGGCCGCGCGCCTTCCACCAGGTGTCCCAGAGCAGGCGCAAATGCTCGCGGGTATCGGGTGGTGCCTTCTCGTGGAGATCGGGCGAGAGGAAACCGGCGACGCCGAAGAGCAGCGCCTCCGCTTTCTCCGGTGATTCGCGCAGCGCGGACAGCGGCAGGCGCTGTGCGAGCAGGCGCATGCCCAGCGCATTGGCCCGGTAGCCGAGCGTCTCCGCTACCGCCTGATAGAGTGCGGCGTCCGGCCCGTGCACATCCGCCGTGCGCAGGAAGCGCGCCGCCTTCAGGCCCGCCCGGTAGGTGGCCGCCTCCACGATCAGCGCGGAGACCGCCACCGGCGGCAGTCCGGCAAGCGGATGCACGCAGCGGCCGGGGCGGGCGATCGCGGTCTCACGCCGCGGGCGCATCAGCGCTTCTTCTAACAGGTCAGCGGGAATCACCACGCGCGGCACCTCGCGATGCTCGCGGGTGCGGGTAAAGCTTTCCGGTCCTCCCGCGTGGAAAACAACATGCAGGACGGTGCCCTCGAAGGCCGGATCGGCCCCGTGACCGTGAACTTCCCAATCGCTGGCGCGGGAATCGAGCTCGATCGCGCCCTCGCGGACCTCGCCGCGGGTCTCGATCGCGGTTTGCAGGAAATCCGGCCCGGCCGTGCGGTTCCATTCACCGAATTGTACGATGCGCACCGTATTTCCCGCGGTGTCGCGGAAGTCGCGGCCGAAGGCACCGGCGAACCACAGCGCCTGCAGCTCCAACTCGGATGGCAAGGGGGAGTGCACCGGCTCGGCCAGCGAGTGCGATTCCCAGACGCGGTTCAGCAGGCCGCGGTAGTCCATCAGCGGGGCGGAGTCGCCGGCGGTGCCGGAGGATCGAGGATATTCAGCCAGGACTGGGCGGCGGCACCCTCCGGGAGAGTGGAATAGATCATGCGCGCTCCCCGCAGCGTCTTGATTGCGGCGGCGTTTCTTCCTGCGGCGCGGTCTACGGCCGCCACCTGCAAGTCCATGCGCAGGCGGTCGGTCTTTTCCGTGTAGTAGATCTTGGCCTTTTGGAAATCGGAGGCGGCCTCGTCGCCCTTCTGCTGTTCCACCTCTTTCATGGCCAGGCTTTCAATCATCAC
Organism: Luteolibacter sp. Populi; assembly: GCF_040801775.1. Classification (GTDB taxonomy): domain Bacteria; phylum Verrucomicrobiota; class Verrucomicrobiia; order Verrucomicrobiales; family Akkermansiaceae; genus Haloferula. Next base: position 1,466,653 of record NZ_CP161812.1, on the reverse strand, counting down.
GCCGCTCTTCATCCGGTCGGCAGCGTCTCGCAGCATCGCATCAAGCTCTTTCGGGTCATCCTTCCAGCGCAGCGTGGCCACGCGGATGGCCCGGTAGTCCCGATCGCCCTCCGACCTCTCGCCACTGCCGTCGAGGTGCAGGAAGGGCCGGTAAAGCGGATCGCCGAGCACTACATTCTGCCAGGAAAGCACCGGCACCGACATGTAGGCTGCCTCCACGAGGGTATAGCCCGCCAGCAGCTGCGTTTGGAAGATATCGAAATGATGGGTCATCTCGAGATAGGGTTCATAGACATTGCCGAGCGTGGCGGCGGCCCCGCGTGCCAGCAGCGGCGCGGACCAATTCTTCCCGGGATCGCGCAATTGCGAGGCGCTGAAGGAGTGCAAGTGGACCGCCACCGCGCCCTTTTTGAACCGGAACGGCCCGTTAAGGAAGGGCCCGCTCACGTGCCAGTCATACCAGCCGTAGTAGAGAGCGACATCGCGCAAGGGATAGTTGATCGGCAGGGTGTCCGGGAAGCGGTCCACCAGGGTCGGGATGCCGGTCTCGCCGTGCAGCTTCACGATATTTTCCAGCGAGGGATCACCGGCGGCGGAATCGGGAAACTTCTTCGCGATATCGATCACGGCCATGCCCCAGAGCCCGGTCTTCTCCGCCTCCGCCGCGTCGCGGATCATCCGCTCGCAAACCGCGCGCGAAGGACCGTCGATGCGACCGACCAAGGTCATCGGTAGTCCGCTTTCGGAGAAGCTCTTCTCCATCTTGAAATACGGATTTTTCAGCGGACCGGCGATCGGCAGGCCTTCCAAGCCGAGCAGGGCCAATTCGGAGTCGACCGCGGCTTCCGAGGTATTGATGACCGGTTGGCCGCCGGGCTTTGCCTTCGGTTCGCTAGCGGTGGCGGCGATCCGGCTCGGCACTCCGAACATGCAGGTGAGGATGCGGATGCGGGTGGTCGTCGGTATCAGGTTCCCGGCGGGATCCTTTTCGCGTTTCCACCAGCCGCGCTTGTCGTATTCCGCCTTGAGAGGCTCCAGCAGGGCCTTGTTGAATTCCTCCCGGGTGATTTCTTCCTTATCCGGCAGCGGCAGGCCGATCAGATTGGTCGCCGGAATCTGCCGGGCTTTGGCGTAGGCGTTGGCCAGCGCCGTCGAGTCGGTCGACGATGAATTGTAGAGTACCCCCACCGACTGCGACACCGGCAACTCCGGGGCGGCTTGGGCCGTCGCTAGGACAATCATGAAACTCAGACAGCGGAACACGCTGCCAGCATGCCTGACGGAGCCCGGCGCGCAAGCCGCGGCTCGCCCAAAAAGCCGTCTTTCGGAGGAGTTCAGGCGCGGATCCTCAGGCCGTCCCAAGCGACCTGCACCCCCGGTGGCAGCCCCGCGTCCAGTTCGCCGTGCAGGTTCTCGTGGCTCAGGTGGGTCAACCAAGCCCGCGGCACCTTGCATTCCGCGATCACCGCCAGTGCCTCGTCCGTCGAGAGGTGGGTGGGGTGCGGCTGCTCGCGGAGGGCATCGATGATGAGAATTTCGGCTCCCGCCAGCAATTCCATGGTCCCCGGCGGGACCTCTTTTACATCAGGGATATAGGCCACTTTCGGCCCGCCCGGCGGCTCGAAAAGGAATCCCAGGGTGTCGGCTTTCGCGTGAATCACCGGCAGCGGCGTGATCTTCAGGTCGCCGATGGAAAAAGGCCCGGCGATCAACTGTGGATCGGGCTTGATGTAGCCGCGGTAGATATTCTCCGTGGAGAAGGCCCAGCCGAACATCCGCTGGAGCACCTCCATGGTCTCCGGCGTCGCATGCAGCGGCAGCGGTGCCTCGCGGTGCCAGCAGAAGGCCCGCAATTCGTCGAAACCGACCACGTGATCGACATGGGCGTGGGTGTAGACCACTGCATCCACCCGGGTGAGACCCTCGCGCAAGGCCTGCGCCCGCAGGTCCGGCCCGGAATCCACCAGCACCGAGAGGTCCCCGGAACGAAGGTGAATCGAGGACCGGGTGCGCTTGTCCCGCGAGTCCTGCGAGTGACAAACCCGGCACGGACAACCGATCACCGGCACGCCCACCGAGGTCCCCGAGCCGAGAAATGTCAGTTCAAAATCCGCCGCCATTGCTTCGCCGGGCGACGCTTGCATAATGAGCCCGCCCCGGCAAAGCCAATGCTTACCCTGCTCAAGATCCGCAATCTCGCCCTCGTCGATGAACTCGTTTGGGAACTCGGCCCCGGCCTTGTCGGGGTCACCGGGGAAACCGGTGCCGGCAAGTCGGTCATCGTCGGTGCCCTGAAGCTGGTGCTGGGCGAGCGGGCGGACAAGTCCTTGATCCGCACCGGCGAGGACGCCTGCACGGTGGAGGCGGTTTTCGAACTCCGCGATGCTGCGGAAGTGGATGCGGTGCTGGCGGAGGGTGGTCTGAATGCCTGCGAGGACGGCTCGCTGATCGTCCGCCGCGTGATCGGGCAGAGCGCGACCCGGCAATTCGTGAACGATTCGCCGGTGACCCTGGCCCTGCTCAAGCGGCTGGGTGAGCATTTGGTCGACCTTCACGGCCCGCACGATCACCAGTCCCTGCTCTCCACCGAGCGGCAGCTGGCGATGCTGGATGCCTACGCGGGCAGCGACAACGTGCTGGAGGCTTATCGCACGACGTGGCGCTCGTGGCGGAACAAGGAGGCCGAACTGGAAGACCTGCGTCAGGCCGAGACGGCGGGCACGCAGGAGCTGGACCTCCTGCGCCATCAGGTCACCGAGATCGATGCCGCCCAATTGAAGCCGGAGGAGGAAGACGAAATCGCCGATCGCTATCGCCGGGCCAGCAATTCCTCGCGCCTTGTGGAGCTTTCCGCAGCCGCAGCGTTCGCACTCGGTGGGGACGAAGCCGGGGTGCTGACGCGCCTGTTAGAGGTGCAGCGTCTCGTCAGGGAACTGGAGAAGCTCGATCCCAGCGTCCGCGAGCGCACCCAGGGTCTCGAAGGCGCGGTGATGGAACTCCAGGAGCTGGAACGCTCCTTGGAAGACTATTCCGAGGAACTGGACATCGATCCCGCGGAGGCGGCCCGCCTGGAGGACCGTGTGAACCTCTTCGAAACGCTGAAGCGGAAATACGGCGGCGATCTGATTTCCGTCCTGGCACAACGGGACCGCGCCGCGGCGCGGCTCGATTCCGTCGAGAACCGCGGCGAGCGGCTCGAACAGCTCACGGCGGAGGCCGTGCAACTTCGCGAAGCGACCGACAAGGCCGGCTTGGCCCTCTCCGCCAAGCGCAAGAAGGCCGCACCGAAGCTCGCCAAGGAAATCGCCGCGCAGCTCAAGGACCTCGGCTTCCGCCAATCTTCCTTCGAACTCCTGGTCACCTCTAACAAGGAGCCCGCCGCATCCGGCCTGGAAGGGATCGACTTCCTCTTCGGCCCGAACCCAGGCGAGCCGCTCCAGCCCCTGCGCCAGATCGCCTCCAGCGGCGAGATCAGCCGCGTGATGCTGGCGGTGAAGAGCGCGCTGGCCGATCAGGATGCCACGCCGCTGATGGTCTTCGACGAGATCGACGCCAATGTCGGCGGCGAGATCGCCCGAGCCGTCGGCAAGAAAATGGCCACCCTTGGCACCCGCCATCAGGTCGTCGCCATCACCCACTTCCCGCAGGTCGCTGCACTGGCGGCGCGCCACTACGTCGTCGAGAAGGAAGTCGCCGGTGGCCGCACCCGCTCGAAGATGTTCCCGGTCACGGGTGAGGGCCGCATTTCGGAACTCGTCCGCATGCTCGGCGGGGAGGGGATTCCGCCCGTGCGATGGCGGCGAGTTTGCTGGACGAAGGAGCGTAGAGGCTGTCTGAGAAGGGGCGGAGGCAGGGACCTTTCTCCGAAAGGTCCGGCTGGGGACGGCTTGAAGTCTCGAAATAAGGTCGGTGGGTCACCACTGCACGAGCGTTTCTTGGAGCTATCCTTGACCTCCCCGCCCACGGTGGAATGATCTGACCATGATCGTGACCTTGGATTCCAAGCGGCGGCTATCCATCCCGGAGTCGATGGAATCCGCGTCACCGGGTGATCGGTTTGATCTCAGTTTCGATGAGGACGGAGACTCTCTGATCTTCCGCCGCATGCCCGCAAACACCGATTGGCTTGCGGTACTCGAGGCGTGCCCTTTCCCGATGGAAGACGTTCCAACCCGTCGCCGGCAATTTCCACGCCGCGACCTCTGAGCTGTCGATGCCGCAGCGAAAGTTTTCGACGAGCGGCATTTCTCTTCTTCCCACACTTCATTCGGCATTCGGAACTTCGACATTCGTCATTGCCGCCTCCTAGTGAAACCCAAGCCCCGTAGCTACAAGGCCACCCCGCAACTGGTGGATGCGCCCTCCGGCCAGGTGGCCCGGGAGCTCGGGCTGCCGTGGAAGCAGGTCGGGATGCCGCGCTTGCTGCTTGGCCGCCGCGAGTGGGTGGCCCTGCCGGAATTCGGCGTCGGGCCGCTGAATGCGAAGACCGATAGCGGCGCGCGCACTTCCAGCCTGCACGCGGAGGAAATCCAGCTCACGCCGGACGGCTCCCGGGTCTATTTCGTCACCCGCGACCACTACGGGCGGCGCGTCACTTGCGAGGCTCCTCTAACGAAATCCACCCGCGTCAAAAGCTCCACCGGCGTCTCCCGCCGCCGTCACGTGATCGAAACCGAGGCCATGCTTGCAGGCGGATTCACCTGGCGGATCCGCGTGACCTTGGCCAATCGCTCCGACATGCGCAGCCCGATGCTTTTGGGCCGCCAGGCGCTCGCTGGATATTTTCTCATTGACCCGCAGGGCAATCATCTTGAGGGAGCGCTGCGCGATCTCGAAGCGCACTTCCCCGGCTGCCACCGCCCATGAAAATTCTCGTTCTTTCGCGCAATGCGAATCTCTACAGCACCGCCGCCCTCGTCAAAGCCGCGGAGGTGCGCGGGCACGAGGTCCGGGTGATCGATTACCTGCGCTGCTACATGAACATCACGGCGCACAATCCGAAGATGTTCATCGAGGGCGAGGAACTGACCGCGGATGCCGTGATTCCCCGGATCGGTGCCAGTCACACCTTCTACGGCAATGCCGTAGTGCGGCAATTCGAGATGATGGGCGTCTTCACCGTGAACGATTCGGTGGCGATCGCCCGCTCCCGTGACAAGCTGCGCAGCATGCAGCTCCTGGCGCGCAAGGGCGTGGGCCTGCCGATCACCGGCTTCGCCCACTCGACCGATGCCACCAGCGAGTTGATCAAGATGTGCGGCGGCACGCCACTCGTCATCAAGCTGCTGGAGGGCACCCAGGGCGTGGGCGTGGTCCTCGCGGAAACCACCAAGGCCGCCGAGTCGGTGATTGAAGCGTTCAAGGGCCTGCGCGCCGACATCCTGGTGCAGGAGTTCATCAAGGAAGCCAAAGGCGCCGATATCCGCTGCCTCGTGGTCGGTGGCAGGGTGGTGGCCGCGATGAAGCGGCAAGCGGCGGAGGGCGAATTCCGCTCGAACCTCCACCGCGGCGGCACCGCGGAGAAGGTCAAGATTACCCCGGAGGAGCGCTCGGTCGCCATTCGCGCGGCCAAGATCATGGGCTTGAATTTCGCCGGCGTGGACTTGCTGCGCTCGAATCACGGCCCGGTGGTCATGGAGGTGAATTCCTCCCCTGGCCTCGAAGGCATCGAGAAGTCTTCCGGCAAGCCGGTGGCAGACATGGTGATCGATTTCATCGAGAAGTCCGCCGTGAAACCGCCCAAGCCGCCGAAGCCGACGGACAAGTGAGCCGGCAGCTCCCTTCAAGTAATTGATCCGTTACATCACGACCTTCGCCTTGTAGTCGTCCTCGATCATCGCGAGGAACTCGTCGTCAGCCCGGCGGTGGACCGTGAGGCACTCGCTGATGTCCCGGGATGGCACTCCCCAAATCGCAGATCCACTTCGCATTTTCCCGATTGTTGCGGCGGGTGGGATTCGTTGAACTTCGAACCATGCGTAAAGCCCTGCTCGCCACCGCCTTGCTCTCTTCCCTCGCCGCTGCGGAGCCGACGATCATCCCGCTGCCGAAGGAGATGAAGGTGGCAGAGGGGACTTTCCAAGTAGTCCCTGAGACCGGCATCCGCCACGATGCGGCGCTCGACGGCATTGCCAAGCTCTTCGCCGCGGAGATCAAGGAGCGCACCGGCTCCGACACCAAGACGGTCCGGGAGGAACTCCGCATCATGCTGCCTTCCGAGATCCGGCTCGATCTCGACAGCTCGCTTCCCCTCAAGCCTGGCGGCTACAAGCTGGAAGTCACCCCGAAGGGCGTGCTGGTCACGGGCAAGGACATCGCCGGTGCTTGGTACGGCACCCGTAGTATTCTCCAGATGCTCCCGCCGAAGGGCGCGGAGTCATGGAGGGCACCTGCCGGCGCACCCATGCCGCTGGTCTCGATCAACGATGAGCCACGCTTCGGCTGGCGCGGCATGCACCTGGACGTCGGCCGCCACTTCTTCCCGGTGGAAGACATCAAGACCTTCATCGACTCGCTGGCCTTCCACAAGCTCAACACCTTCCACTGGCACCTCACGGAGGACCAGGGCTGGCGCATCGAGATCAAGAAATACCCCAAGCTCACCGAGGTCGGCGGCTTCCGCGATTCCTCGCCGCCCTACGGCAACCGCAATTCCGACGATGGCAAGAGCTACGGCGGCTTCTACACCCAGGAGCAAATCAAGGACATCGTCGCCTACGCCGCCGCCCGCCAGATCACCATCGTCCCGGAGATCGACATGCCGGGGCACATGGCCGCCGCCATCGCCGCCTACCCGGAACTCGGCAATAGCGACATCCCCGGCTACGCGCCGAAGGTCCAGACCCGCTGGGGTGTCCACTACTACACGCTCGCCCCGACCGAGGAGACCTTCCGCTTCGTCGATGACGTGCTCACCGAACTCTGCGCGCTCTTCCCCTCGCAATACATCCACATCGGCGGCGACGAGGCCCCGAAGGACCAGTGGGAAAAATCCCCGCGCGTCCGCGAGCTGATGAAGAAGGAGAAGATGAAGGACGGCCACGACGTCCAGAGCTATTTCATCAAGCGGGTCGAGAAGATGCTCGATAAGAAGGGACGCAAGCTGGTCGGCTGGGACGAGATCCGCGAGGGCGGCCTCTCGCCGAAGGCCACGGTCATGTCATGGCGCGGCGAGCAGGGCGGCATCGCCTCCGCCAAGGAAGGGCACGACGTCGTGATGGCGTCTAACAGCCACCTCTACTTCGACCACTACCAGCGTCCCGCCGCGGAGGAACTGGCCAAGGGCCTCGCTTTCGAGGCGATCGGCGGCTTCCGTCCGGTCTCCAGTGTCTATTCCTATGACCCCGTGCCGAAGGCCCTGAGCCCGGCCGAGGCCAAGCACATCCTCGGCGTGCAGGGCCAGCTCTGGACGGAATACATGAAGGACTTCTACAAGGTCGAGTACATGGCCTTCCCGCGCATCGCCGCCCTCGCCGAGATCGCCTGGACTCCGGTCGAGCGCAAGGACTACAACGGCTTCCGCACCCGCCTCGATGGCATCATGAAGCACTACGATGCCGCCGGCATCCGACACGGCATGCCGCTCGATCCCCCGAAGCGGGAGACCAAAGATGGCAGCACGGTCCAGACCTCGCTCGGCATCTATCAGGAGCACTGGCCGGAATTCGCGTACGACGGCAAGCCGGAGACCTTCTTCTGGGCCGACCGGGCCCTGAAAGCCGGCGATCATCTCACCCTCACCTTCCGCGTCGCCGTTTCCGGCAAGGCCAAGGTCGTCACCGGCGGAGCTGCCAGTCGAAACGGCGATAAGCTCGCCAGCGGCGTTCTCGAAGCCTCCGCCGACGGCTCGAAATGGAGTGAGATCGCCGGGTTCAACGACGGCACCGCTGAGGGCAGCGTCCCGGCCGGAACCACCAGCCTGCGCATCCGCGTGACCAAGCCGCAGGAGAACTGGCTGATCGTTCACGAGATCGTGGTGGAGTAGACGTGGGCTTAGTAGCTAACTCCGGTGTCGCCGGATGATCCGGCTTCCAGCGCCGGAATGCGGGCGATGACCTTGATTTCGACTTGGAAGCCCGCCAGCCAGTTGACCCCGACCGCCGTGACATTGGGCAGCGGCTCAAGGGGAAAGGCCCTCTTCATCGCCTCCAGCACCAGGCCGACACTCGCCTCGGGATCCACCAGGAAGAAAGTGAGATCGACCACATTGTCGAAGGTGCCGCCGGCACCCGCGAGGACCCCCTGCAGATTGTCGAAGGCGAGCTGGACCTGGGCCGCGAGTTCCGGCTCCGGCGTGCCGTCCTCCCGGGCACCTACCATTCCCGAAACAAACAGGAGGTCGCCGGATGCAATGGCGGGGGAGTAGCCGTGCTCTTGGTAGAGGGCGTGCGGTTTTGCCGGAAAGATCGCTTTGCGTGTGCTCATGGTCGGGTCTTCCGGTCGTATCGGGCTGGCCGAAGTCAAGGACAGGAAGCCGGCGGGACGGACATGGGGCGGGGAGTAAATTCCGTCTGACGCGCCAGCGCCCGGGACCGCGGAGGTTCTGCCCCGCAGAGGTAGCCGGAGCCGCGCGATCCATCGCGCGGTGGTAATGGAGAGCGCGGTTGCTTGGCTGCCTGCCTTTCCGTGTTGCGGGCAATTGGGGACCGTTCTGCGGGCCGGGTGGCTCCGCGCTCCCAGGGGAAGAGCCGTCCGCGAAGCATCACCATGGCAGGTCCCTGTCTCCTGCCGAGCTGTTAGAGCCCCAGCTTCCCGCGTCCCGGCAGGCGCTTCCACACCGGCCCGTCTTGGGCGAAGGGCGGGGCATTGTCGGCATTGCTGACCGGCGGGAGTTCGTTATCCAGCCGGAAGAGCGGGAATACCGGTGCGCCGCTGGGACTCGCCGCATACTTCTCGCCGATTTCCTCGATCAGCAGGGAGGCACAGAACAGACCGCCCGGGATCTCGCTGATCAGGATCTCAATGGGGTATTTCACCCCGGCTTCCGCTGTGAATTCCGCGCCCTCGGCGAGTCCGCCGATCGCACCGTTCCAGTTGCGGGTGCTATCGTACTCGTAGTACTTCACCGGAATCTTCATCGGGTATTCCCTGCGGAACTTCTTCTCCCAATCCGGGTTCTCGGTATTGCCCTTCAGGAAATCAATGCCGGTGCCTGCGATCGAGACTCCCGCAGTGCCCGAGGTGAAGCCGTGGTCGAAGACGTGCTTGCCATTGAAGCGCACCACCAGCACGTCATCCCCGGCACCCACGAAGCGGTACTTCCCGCTGCGCGGCGGCGTCACCACGCCGCGATAGACCACGATCCAGCGGCTCGGCTGCACCTCCTTCTCGCAATTGAAGGCCGCCGGCGCACCGTCCGCGGACATGATCGGGATGTAGACCTTGGTCTGATAAAGCTTGGTGGAGGCCTTGTAGTAGTCGTCCAGGATGCTCTCCTTCCAGCCGCGGCTGCAGAATTCGTAGATCACGTCGCGGATCTTCTCATTGGTCATCTCCGAGTCCTTCTTCCTCGAGGTCTGCTTGAGATCGTAGAAGCTGCCTTCGAGGGCATTCTCATTCTCACCGATCATCCCGAACGGATTCCCCAAACCGGTGCCCATGGCATTGCCGGGCCCCACGCCGCTGCCGAAACCCTTGCCGTGGCCATCCCCGCGACCGCCGCCGCTGCCGCTGCCCCCGAGCCCGCCGGACATCCCGCCTTGGCCGATCTGGCCGAGGGTCGCCATCTGCGAGCTTTCGTCCTGGTCCGGGAGCGCGATCTGAGTGGCTTGGCCCTCGACCACGACCCGCGACATGTTCGGCCGGATCATGCTCATCCGCTGCTTCTGCATGCTTTTCTCCTGCGAGGCCGGACTGCCGCCACCGCCCCCTGTCTGCAGGAAATCCACCTTCTTCTCCGGTGGCGGGGGAATGATCCTGAAGACCCACACCGCGCCGATGCAGAGCAGGATCACGTGGACGATCACCGAAACCGACAGCGAGCCGCCGCCCAGCTTGCGCCAGAACGAGACTTTCCGCCTCTCGTAAACAACCACCGGTTCGGGTTCGGGCTCGGGCTCAAGCGGTAGATCTTCGTCGATTCTCATGGGATGCCATGGGAGAAACGATCCGGACCTGCGGACTTTAGGCGAAAGGGTGGGGGACCCGCATTAAAACGAATTTCACGGGTGGAAAAGTGCTTCCAAGCACCCCGGAATCAGGCCCTTGGCAAAGACAAAGGCTCTCCGTCAGGTTTGCTGAAGCTCTTCGAGGAGGCTCCCGATGCGGATCGATGCCCCCCTTTTGCGGCGCAGCCGCTTTGGAGTGCGGCGGGCACCGCCGCTTTCCTGCGCGGCGTGCCGGAGAACGCCGTCACGACTCCATCCCTTCGTTTTCCCCCTTTGTAAAGCCGTCAACCGTTCCGTGCGGGGTGGCGCAGAGGCGAATTCAATGCGGCGATCTCCATTCCAAATCGCCCCAAAGCGGCGATGCCCGCCGCACTCCAAAGCGGCTGCGCCGCCCTCATGGGCAGACGTATCGCGATCCATGAGCAAACCTGACGGAGAGCCAAAACAAAAGCCCCGGTCGGATGACCGGGGCCTTCGTGAAAAATCCGTTGTGAACGAACTCAGATCGTCTTGCGACCGCCGCCCATGCCGCCGCCGCTCGAGTTCAGGAAGCGGTAGTAAACCTCGAGCATCAGGGTGCACAGGGCGGTGCGGTAGATCACGCCCTCATTGTTGGCGTCGACGTACCTGGCAGCCACGGCGCGAGGCTTCTGGCCGCCGCCCGGGACTTTCCACGAGCCGTCTTCGTTCTGGTTGTTCAGGAGCTGGTCCCGGAACATGTCGTTGTAGAACTTCCAGTCCTCGCCGCCGCGCTGCATCATCGCCTGGGACTCGTAGTAGTGGCCGTAGAGGTCGCAGAACTGGCTGTTGTAGTCGAACTTGCTCTTCGTCTTGATGTAGTCCGCACCCATCCTGACCGGCGATTGGCCGCCCTTGCCCCACATCTGGTGGCAGAGCATGCCCACTCCCGTGAGCGTGTGGTAGTCCAGTCCGCCGGAAGCATCCTTGTTGGAGTAGCCGAAACCGCCCGAGGGATCCTGGCACTTCACCAGATAGGCGAGGCCTTTGTTGATGGCCCCGGTCATGCCCTTGTACTTGATCTTGCTGTGTTCGCAGGCCTTGAGCGCCTGGATCTGCCAACCGGCGATCGAAACGTCGCCGCCACGGTCGTTATCCTTCTCGTAGGAGTATTCCCAGCCGCCGCTCGTCTCGTGCTGGTTGTCGATGATGAACTGGCCGGCCTTCTCGGTGACTTCCATCAGGTTCGGGATGTCGATCTTGAGCTCCTTGCAGAAGGTCGCCGCCTCGCCGAGCGCGTAGGTCGCGATGCCGTGTTCATAGGGCCAATGCTTGTCACCGAGCTGGGTGGAGAGCTTGCCGTCGTTGTCGGGCCGTGCGCCGAGATTCACCAGATAGACAATGCCGTCCATGCAGGACTGGCCGAACTCCTCGGAGGCCGGGGTTTCGCAGTGACCGAAGTAGGCCAGCAGGGCCAGGCCCGTCATCGAGGCCTTGTTCCCGTCGCCCCAGGAACCATCGGAATTCTGCTTCGACTTGAGGAATTGCAGGCCCTTCTTCACGGCCGTATCGCACTCCGGGGTGCCGCCGTTGGCCAGCAGGCGCTCGAGGCGGTCCTCCGCCGAGCAGCGCTTGCGCATCGATTCGGGGATCAGGCCGAACATCTTGCCCGAACCGCCGCCACCGAAGCCGAAGCCCTTGCCATCGCCCTTGCCGCCGCCGCTGCCCTTGCCGAAGCCGCTGCCGTCACCCGCGCCGCCGAGGCCGCCGGACATCCCGCCGCCGCTCAGGGAGCTGAGGGTGGACATCTCGCCGAAATTGTCGCCGGGATCGGGAATCGCGAAATCCGACACTCCCCCTTCGACGAAGACCCGCTTCACGTTCTGGGTGGGCGTCATTTGCGCGCGCTTTTTCTGCTGCACCTCGTACTGCATGCCGCGCTCGCCACCCCCACCGCCGCCGCCGCCATCCGGCATGAAATCGACGGTCTTTTCCGGCGGGTAAATCGTGCGGAAGACCCAGAAGGCGCCGAGAATCAGCAGCACGACGTGGACCAGGATCGCGATCGACAGCGCGCCGCCGCCGATCCGCTGCCACACGCTGAGCTTCTTGCGCTCCATCAGCACCGGCCCTTGGTAATACTCCTGGGGCTGCTCGCCCTCGGGCGTTTCGTAGTATTCAAACGAGCCGTCGTCGTCTTTCTGATCGCTCATGGCTGGGGTAGTTCGGTTTTTTCAGGCCGGAAGCGGCCGGGGGCAAGCGGGTGCCCGCCTACCGCATCTGAAACGCGGTAGGCGGGGAAATCTTTGGTGGAAAACGGGTGGCCAGCCTACTCGGGAGCGCCGGCCTGAAAGGTCACGTTGGTGATTTTTGCACGGGTCAGGGCATCCAGAACATCCACCACGCGCGAGTACTTCGCCAGTTCATTCGCGTAGATGGTGACCAGCACCTTCGACTTCGTGGCCTCCGCGCTATCTTGGAGAGCCGCCAGATTGCCGGTCAATTGCGGCAAGTCTTTCGACTCGGGCGAATCGAGCGGATCCTCGTTCAGGTAAACCTGCCCGTCGTCCTCGACCAACACCGCGATCTCGTCCGGCATGTCGGTGGCCGTGTCCGTGGGTACCGTTCCCGGCAACTTGGTGATGTGCGCGTTCTCGACCTGGATATCGCCCGCCTTCACCATGAAGAAGAGCAGGATGACGAAGACCACGTCGATCATCGGCGCGATCTGGAAGCCCATGTTGACCTCGGAAGAGTGCTTCCGGCGGTGACTGCGTTTCTTTTTCATCGGCGTGTCACTTGTTGGATGAAGCGAAGGCGATGTCGGAAACACCGGCCTCCCCGATGAGGTTCATGACCCGCTGGATCTCGCCGGCAGGAAGGTCGGCGTCGCCGCGGACCACCACCCGCAGGAGCTTGTCCTTCTCGGCCATGCCCTTGAGCACCGGGGTCAGATCCTCCCAGTTGCCGTAGGTCGTCGTGTCCATGATCAGGATCCCCTTGTTGCTGGCCCTGTCCAGGCGCAGGTTGACGGCCACCTCGTGCTTGGCCATCTCGGGTTCCTTCTTCTTGGCATTGGGCGATACCGGCAGCTTCAGTTCCTTGTCGACCTTCAGCACTTCCGCGGAAGTGATCATGACGAAGAACACGAGCAGCACCAGCAGCACGTCGATCATCGGGGCAATCTGGAACTCAGGTTCCCCGTCTCCGCCTCCTCCTCCTCCGGCCATGGTTTTATTAAGTTATGAAAATTTGAAATCGTGATCTGAAATCCGGAATCCGGGATGTGAAATTCAAGATTTCAAATCCGCCGGCCGGCTTCAGCCCTCTGGCGCGTCGATCCAGTTTGGCAGCGCGGCGTAGGTCTCTTCCTGGCCCACGTCGGTGTTCTGGAGATACTCGTACGGAGCATTGCGGAACAGACGCTCGGACTCGCCCTGCAGGTTGTGGATCGCACCCTGGAGCTTGTTGCGCAGGAAGTAGAAGGCACCGAAGGCCGGGATGGCGACCAACAGACCGGTCGCCGTGGCGACGAGCACCTCGCCGATGTGGCCGGCCAATTCGCCGACGCCGCTGGACAGGCCGTCCGAGCCGAGGGAGCCGAAGGCTCCCTTCATGCCAGCGACGGTGCCGAGCAGACCGATCATCGGGGCGCAAACACCGATGACCGAAAGGTAATTGATCCGCGTCTGGAGGGTCGAGTTGACCTTGTCCACCGTCGAGTAGAGCGCTTCCTCGGTGGCATCCTTGCCGTGACCGACCGAACCGAGGCCGGCGCGCACCACTTCGGCGAAGGGGCTGACTGCCGCCTTCATGGCCTGATAGGCACCCACGTAGTCACCCGCGCGGAAACGGTCCTGGGCGGTCGCCACATCTTCCGGCGGCGTCATCTTCGGCCGGTTGGTGCGCATCCAGATATCGATAATCAGCCAGACCATGGCGATCGAACAAAGAAGCAGGAAGTGCATCACGACCCCGCCCTGAGCGTAGAGCTTGAGAAGGGTCTCTTTTTCCCCTGGAGCCGCTGGGGCTGCCGCACCGAACGCGGACATGGTAGCGAGGAGGGTGACGGCAAGGGCTGCCTTGGTGGTCTTTTTCATGTAGCTGGTTTTATCGATTTTCGTGAAGGATGGAGAGCAATCGCGTCGAGTGGGCAATCGTTGGCTGTTTCCCAGTGCCGGGCAAGGCTTGAATCCCTTGCCACGCTCATCCGGAGAACGCATCAGGGCCGATTATTTTAGGCCTTCCAGAGCTTTGCCGGCAGCGACGCCGACAACGGTTCCCTTGCTGCCGCGGGCAGCGGAGGTGAGCAAGGCCAGGGCTTCTCCCCGGCGCTTCTCGGAATCGCCGGGCTTCACCTTGACCAGTTCCGCGGCATTCATTTCCGCGGCGCTGGTGAGGATCAACCCGCTGGCGGGGTAGAGGCAGCCGATCGAAAGGAAGCTGATCAGAGCCGCCTCCTGGCGCTCCGGTTCGTTGATTTTCTTGAGCAGCTTGCCGCGGAAGTAGGCCGCATACGCGCTGACCTCCACCGGGTTGCTGTCGTTGATCTGTTCGGTGAGCTTGGCCACCCGATCGTCGAATTTCACGGTCAGCGGGGTCATCAGCGCCTGCCCGAGCCGCAGCGTCGGATCCACTCCCGATTCCGGGGTGATCTCGGAGATTTCCTTGCCGAGCGTCTCCGCCTTGGCCGGCTCATTGGAGAGCGAGTAGGCGAGCACCGTGGCACGCGCCGCCTCCAGCCAGTAGTTACCGGGCACCGTCGCACTCGCGCGCTGCTCCTTGACCACGGGTTCCAGAAGTGAGAGCGCCTGGGCGGACTCGTCCATCAGCATCAGGCCGATGCCCTTGCTGATCTCCGCCGGCTTCTCGCCGGAAACGTGGGAGACTTGGGCGAGGGTGAAGGAGTTGCCTGCTTGGAAGCCTTCGGCTGCGGTCTTCACCGTGAACTTGCCGCCGTCCGCGGTGACATTGGCGATCGGCAGCGAACGGCCGTTGACGAAGACCAAGCGGGTACCTTCCGCCTGCGCGAGAAGCGCGGGAGCGGAGAGCGAAAGCATGGCGAAAGCGAGGGCGGCGCACCGGCCGGTGGACTGGGATTTTTTCATGGGGCCGGAATTTATTGTTCAGGGCTCGAATTGGCTCCGAGGAGCTGCTTGGCCTTCTTCACCTGTTCGGTGTCCTTGAGCTTGGGCTCGGCGATCATCGCAGCGAGCGTGTCTTGGGCGAGCTTCGTGCTGCCAAGCTCCTTGAGCGTGTCATAGGCAGCCAGGTAGGCGTCGGCGCAGATGTCGATCTCCTTCTTGTAGGCGGTGTAGACCTTCTGGTAGTAGCCGTGCGCCTTCTTGAGAGTCTCGATGCTGCCGCGGGTGTCCTGATTCTTCGCCTTCTGGCGCAGGACCTGGGCCAGGATCATGTAGGACTTGGGAATCGTGCGGCCGCGGAAGGATTTGCTATCGCCCACGATCTTCATCGCGAAGGCCTCCGTGTCGTCCCATTTCTCAAGATCATACAGCGCCTGCAACTTGCCGAAGGTCGCTTCCTTGAAGCGCGACATCCCGGCCACGTTGTTGAGCGTGTGCTCGAAGATCTCAAACGCCTTCTGCGGCTCCTTGCGCGCCAAGGCCACTTGGCCGAGGCCCACCGGACCGGCGTCGGAGAAGCTCGAGTCCGCATACTTGTCCGCGAGACGGCGGAACATCGCTTCGGCACGATCGAGATCACCGGTCTTCAGCAGGATCTCCGCGCAGGCGGTTAGCAGCGCCGGACTCAGGTCGTCCGCCTTGACGGTTTCGTCGGCCGCGAGAGCGCTGAGATAGGTCTCCGCTGCCTTGGGATCGCGCATGATGGTCGCGAGCTGAGCCCGGCCATACACGATGCGGGCGGCGGTCGTAGCGCTCTCCTTGCCTTCGGCGGCCTTGTTGAGCATCGCCACCAGCTTGTCGTCGATTTCCTTATTCATCTCCGGCGTGCGCTTGCCGCGCGGCACCAGGCTCTTGGCGATCTCGGAGATCAGATACTCGACCTGTTCCTTGGACGGATCGCCGATGTTCTTGGCCATCACGTCGGCCAGCACTTGCGCGCCTTCCTCGGGCTTGCCGAGCCGGCTCATCGCCTTGGAGACCCAGTTCGCCGCCATCATCGCCATCTGGTGATCCGGCTTTTCCTTCAGGAACCGGCCCTGGAGGTCGGCGATGCCCTGCCAGTCCTTGCGGCCCTGCAGGATCGTCGTCGCCTCGTCCATGGCGTATTGGATCACGTCGTCCGGGCTCTTCGACCAGACCGCCTTGATGTAGGTCTTGAGTGCCTCGTCCTCGAAATTCTTGATCTCCTCCGGGGTCTTGGGTTTCTCGCCTTCCCGCGGCGTCATCCGCTTCTTCCAGGTGTCCGCCACCAGGCTAAGCATCGAGCCCGCGGCCAGATCATCCGGCTTTTTGGCGAGGTATCCGGTTAGGCTGTCGATGATGTTCTTGGACTGATCCGCCTCCTTGTCGTTGGAGTCGATGAAGGCCAGGCGGTAGTACATGTCCCCCGCGAATTGGCCATCGGGGTAGGTCTTCAGATACTCGCGGCACCACTGCAGCGTCTCCTTGTATTTGTTGGAGAAGAAGTAGCCCATCGCGATGCGGTACATCGCGTTCTCCTTCATTCCGGAGTTCGGGTAGTCCTTCATGAACTTCTCGAACATCTCCGCGGAGGGCAGGAACTCGCCCTGCTGGAACTTCGCCACGCCCTGGTAGAAATGGAAGCGGTCGATGTTCGGGGACTGCGGGAACTTCGTGGCCAGATCCGCGTAGAAGTTGGCCACCTTCACCCAGTCGCCGGTCTGCACCAGCACCTCGCCGGCCAGCGTCGAGACCTGCTCGAGGTTCGGGGCGGTGGGATACTTGGTCAGGAATTGTTCGGTCAATGCCTGGATCTTGGTGTTATCCTTCAGCATGTTGTAGATCACGATCTCGGCGTAGGCGGCTGCCTGCGCGTCGGTCGCGTTCGGGTGCTTCTCGCGGATCGTGCCGAAGCACAGCAGCCCCTCCTCGAAGCGATCCATGTAGTAGTAGCAGCGGCCACGGCGCATCAGCAGCGCGGCGTCGAAATCCGCGATCCCTTCGATCGCCTTCTTGGCCTCGTCGTTGAGCTTGAGCGAAGCGTCCGCCATGTTGAGCAGCTCGGAAACGTTCGAGCGCTGGCCCAGCGGCAGCTTCTCCTCGGCCAGGCGGCGCTTGTCGAGCAGCTCGCGCTCCTTGCGCATCGATTCGAGCGAGGCGGCCTGGATCGCCAGGATCTGCGCGCGCGGCGGGATCGAGCGGTAGATCGCCAGCGCGGCCTCGTACTTCTCGCCCTGCACCATCTCGTCGCCCTTCACGACCACCTGGTTGCTGTACCAAGCGATCGCCTCGCGGATTCCCACTTGGCCGAGCAGGCGGTCAAGGTAGTGGACCAGTTCGTCCATCTGGTCGGTCGAGGCCAGCAGGCCGATGACTTCCACCGCGGCGGCGGTCTGCTGCGGCGTGCGCACGTCCGAGCCCATCAGGCTGCGGAACACGGTCAGGGCCGCGTCCGTCTGGTTGGTTTCCAGGTAGACTTGACCGAGCGAGAGACCGGCTTCGGTGCGGAACTTCGGATCGGCGGCGGCTTTCTTCAGCGCGTCGATCGCGACCTTCTGCTTCTCTTCACCTCCTTGGAGGATCGCGGCACGGCCGACACCGAGCCAGCAGCGGCTGGTGTATTCGCCCTTCGGGAACTTTTTCGCACAATCGTCGAAAGCTTTCTCCGCATCCGCAGCGTTTCCTCCCAGCAGATGGGCCAGGCCGACATTGAAGTTCAGCATCTCCAGCGGGGCGTCCTGCCGGTTGCCAAGCGCCTTCAGGAGCTCCTGCAGCTTGGTGACGGCATTCGCGTAATCCTGGGCACCGAAGGCTTTCTCCGCCTCGTCGAAAAGCTTGTTGAGCGTGGCAGGTGCCGCTGGCGTAGCCGGAGCAGGCGCGGGGCCGGGTGGCTTCGGCGCGGGTTCTTGGGCGATGACCGGCGCCGCCATGGAGGCTAGCAGGAGGGCACCGAGTACATGGCGGGGAATGTAGGTTTTTGCCACTCTCATAAGGGGGGAAATTTTTCGCTTTGCCCCCTTATGTCAAGCGGTAGTTCGAAACCGCACGAATCCTTGGAAATTCGGCGTCGGGGGGCGTTTCGCGACCGTAGTGATGGGGGATGTACGATGTAGATGCAAGTACGCGATCGCGCGGGGTGAAATGAATCCTCGGCGCGGTTCCGCAGGATCGATTCAAGTCGATCTCATTAGGTCGCAGAAGGCAGGGACCGCTCTCCGAGCGGTCCGGCGGATGGCGGCGGTCCTTTTATGGATCGGCACCGGAGCGGGGCTGCAGGCCGTCCCCAGCCGGACCTTTCGGAGAAAGGTCCCTGCCTCTCGCCCTTATTACCGCGCGCCCGCCTTTTTCAGCTCCGCGATCGCTTCATCCAAGCGCTTCCGCGTGGCCAGCAGCTTATCGTTAAGCTCCTTTAACTTTCCGCCGGCCTCCGCGAGCTTGGTGTCGCGCAGGGCAAGCGCCTCGTCGCGCGCCTTCACCGCTTCCTCCCACTCCTTGACCTTGGTCTCGGCATCTTGCAGCGACTTGGTGCTGGCATCGAGCTGCGCGCCCTTTTCCACGAGTTCCTTTTCCGCGAGGGCCGCCGCCGCTTGGATCGATTCGATCGATGCCTTCAGCCCGGAAACGTCGGACTCCAGCAACTTCGCGCGATGCTCGGCGTCCATCCGCGCGTTCTTCTCGTGGATCGTGTCCTTGAGCGATTGGTTGAGCTTCGCCTCGGTGGCATTGCCGTCGAACCACTGCAGCAGGATGAAGCCCGCCAGGGCAAGACAGCCGATGGCGTTGATGATGGGCAGCAGGCGAGGGGGAATCACGGCTTCTTCGTTTCGAAACTGATCTTGTCGATCCCTGCGGCGCGAATCGCATCCATCACCTTCAGGACCTGGCCGGTCATGCTAGCCTCGTCCGCGCCGATCATGACCCGCGTCTCGTCGGTCGGTGGCAGCGCCTTCAGGCGATCCGTCACTTCGGTGGGGGTCACGGTCTTGGAATCCCAGGTCACAACGCCGTGGACATCGACCGCCAGGTGGATCGGCGGCACCTTGATCTGGCGCTCGGTATTGGCCATCCGCGGCAGATTAAGATTCACCCGGTGGATCTGGGTCATGCTCAGGCTCACCATCATGAAGCTGGCCAGCAGGAAGAACATGATGTCGATCAACGGCACGATTTCGATCCGCGCGTCATCCTCGTGGTCATCGCCACCGCCCTGAAGTTTTACCGGCATCGGAACTCAGCGCTTGGTGTGGCGGCTCGTCGCGAAGGCCTCGAGGTCGTGGCCGTGCGCCTTCGCCGATTGGACCAGCAATTCGGCGTGGTTGATCCAGCGCTCGAAGGCATTGCGGAAGGAGGACACCCGCTTGCGGAAGTAGTTATACGGCAGCAGGCAGCCGATCGCGATCGCCAGGCCGCAGGCGGTGGCGATCAGCGCTTCCGCGATCCCGCCGGTGACCTTGTTCACCGCCAGCTCCTCGCCGCCGAGTTCGCCGAAGGAACCCATCAGGCCGACCACCGTGCCGAGCAGCCCGAGCAGGGGAGCGAGCGTGATGATCGTGCCCAGGATCCACATCCGCGCCTCGGATTTCTCGATCCAATGAGTGGCGTGCAGGTGCATCGCCGCCAGCATCGAGGTATGCGCGTGGGACATGCCTTCATTGAGATTGGTCAGGAAGGGATCCGTGCCCTGCGTGCCGAGCTGCCATGCGCCGTTGAAGTCGCCGGTGCCGAGCGCCTCGCGCGCCTGCTCCTGCGCCTGCGGCCGCAGCGAGCGCTTCAGGCAGATCCACCACACGGAACGTTCCAGGAGAACACAGAGGGCCAGGAAGAAAGTGGCAGCCACGGGCCACATGACCCAGCCGCCCTCTTTGAAAAACTTGAGGACGATATTCGCGGTCAGCATGGATCAGTTCAATTGAAAGACGACGGTTTTCGTGGCCGTGGCGCGTGCTCCCGGCTTGGCCCGCCATGAAGCCCGCACCTTCGCCAGGGCGGCTTCGTTCAATGCGGCATAGGAGCAAGGGCTGCTGACGTGGGCGCTCACGATGAAGCCCCGCTCGTCCACGGTGAAAGTGATGCCCACCCGGCCTGTTTCCCCGGCGCGGCGGGAGGCGGAGGGATACGAAGGCTTCGGCGCATAGAGGCCGACCCAGCGGTTGGCGCCGGTCGGGCTGCTGCCGGAGCCCTTGGCCGTGCCGGCTCCTTCGCCGCTGCCTTGTCCGGTCACGCCGCTGCGGTTCTGGGAAGTGGTGGTGCGCTTGGCCTGCTTCGGCTGCTCGCTCTTGCGCGGGGCCACCGCCGGCGCGGGCTTCGGCTTGATCTCGCCATCGGGGACGGCGGGAAGATCGGGGATATCCGGCAGCGGCTCCAAGTCGGCGATCTCCGGGATCTCGGGAGTATCCGGAATTTCCGGGATCTCCTCCGGCTGGAGCTGTTCTTCCTGCTGCTCAATGACCTCCGCCAGCGCGGCTTCTTCCGGTGCGGCCGGCGGTGCCGAGCCCATGATCTCCTCCAGATCGGTGATCACCAGTTCAACTTCGTCCGACCCGGGGTCATTCAGCTTCGGCATGCGCTCCGAAACCTTCACCGCCACCGCCACCGAACTCGCGCCGGAAACCGCCAGCCAGGCGGCCAGCGTTCCGATGTTCAGGGCGTAGATGAGGGATGTCACAGATCGGGGAGAAAGTCGTTATTGAGAATGAATCTCAGCGCGCCGACAGTGAAATTGCGCCACCTCCCCCTGTCAAAGCGTTTTTCGAAACGAAGCCGAATGATTTGTCCGGACCACGGCCGGCAGCCCCTTACTGCAGCTGAGCCCGCTCGAGCGAAGCCTTCACGAAGCCGGCGAAGAGCGGGTGCGGCTTGTTCGGCTTCGATTGGAATTCCGGGTGGAACTGCGCCCCCACGAAGAACGGATGCTGCGGCAGTTCGATGATCTCCACCAGACCTTCCAAGGCGGAGACCGACGAGATCACCAGGCCGCATTCCTGGAGCTTGTCCTGGAAATCCGAGTTGAGCTCATAGCGGTGGCGATGGCGCTCGTGGATGCGCTCGGCACCCCCGTAGAGATCGGACGCCTTGGTGCCCGCGAGCAGGATGCTCTCGCAGGAGCCGAGGCGCATGGTGGCACCCATGTCCTCCACGCCCTTCTGCTCTTCCTGCAGGCAGATCACCGGGAAAGGCGTGCTCTTGTCGAACTCCGTCGAATTGGCGTTCTTCAGTTTGCAGATGTTCCGCGC
Organism: Luteolibacter sp. Populi; assembly: GCF_040801775.1. GTDB lineage: Bacteria > Verrucomicrobiota > Verrucomicrobiia > Verrucomicrobiales > Akkermansiaceae > Haloferula. The sequence goes on along the minus strand of NZ_CP161812.1, from coordinate 1,445,251 downwards.
GAATTCGATGGTCGCGATCTGCATCCCCAGGCAGATGCCGAAGTAGGGGATGTTGTTCTCGCGCGCATACTGCGCTGCCTGGATCTTGCCCTCGATGCCGCGGTCGCCGAAGCCGCCGGGCACCAGGATGCCGTCCACCTCGCCGATCACCGCCTTCGCGCCGTGGTTCTCGATCGCTTCCGCTTCCACGCGCACGATGTTCACCTTGGTGTCGTGATGGGCACCGGCATGGATCAGGGATTCGTAGATCGATTTGTAGGCGTCCTGCAGCTCGATGTATTTGCCCGCCACCGCGATGGTCACCTTGTGCTTCGGGTGGATCACACGCCGCACGAACATTTCCCAATCCTCAAGCGCGGGAGCCGGCGTGTGGCCGAGGCCGAGGCGATCGACCACCAGCCGGTCGATCTTGTCGCGGCGCAGGTCGAGCGGACACTCGTAGATCGTGTGGGCCACGTCGCGGAAGGCTACCACGTTCTTCTTCTCGACGTTGCAGAACATCGCGATCTTCTTGCGGTTGTCCTCGTCGAGGTCGGCCTCGGTGCGGCAGATGATGATGTCCGGCTGGATGCCGAGCTCGCGGAGCTTCGCCACCGACTGCTGGGTCGGCTTGGTCTTCACCTCGCCCGCAGCCTTGATGTAGGGCAGCAGGGTCACGTGGATGAAGCAGACGTTGTCCTTGCCGACTTCCAGCGCGAACTGGCGCAGCGCTTCGACGAAGAGCAGGCCCTCCATGTCGCCCACGGTGCCGCCGATCTCGGTGATCAGGACGTCCACGGTGGGATTCATCTCCGAGACCATGTGGATCCGGGATTTGATCTCGTCCGTGACGTGCGGGATGAACTGCACCGTCTTGCCCAGGTAGTCGCCCTTGCGCTCCTTCTTGATCACCGCGTCGAAGACCTGGCCGGAGGTCAGGTTGTTCATCCGCGACATCACCCCGGAGGTGAAGCGCTCGTAGTGGCCGAGGTCGAGGTCGGTCTCCGCGCCGTCGTCCAGCACGTACACTTCGCCATGCTGATACGGCGACATCGTGCCGGGATCGACGTTGAGGTAGGGGTCGAACTTTTGCATCAGGGTCTTGAGACCGCGGTGCTCCAGCAGTGCGCCGATGGAAGCCGCGGCAAGACCCTTGCCGAGAGAGGAGACGACGCCGCCGGTGACGAAAATGTATTTCATGGGACTAAAGAATGGCTGTTGAGGATCGCTTCGACTTGGGCGGCTTGTTCGGGTGTATCGACACCGGGCGAGGTGTCGAGGGTAGGGAGAACCTTGATCGACGCGCCGTTTTCCAGCGCGCGCAGTTGTTCGAGCGATTCGGCCAGCTCCAGCGGAGAAGGCGGCCAGGTCACGAAGCGCTCAAGGAAAGTACGGCGGTATGCGTAGATCCCCTTGTGCCGGTAAACCGGCAGCCCTGCCACCGCGTTGCGGAAGTAGGGCAGGGGAGAGCGGGAGAAGTAAAGCGCGCGCCCATCCAGAGCCATTACAACCTTCACCACGTTCGGGTCTTGCACCGCCGGATCCTCCGGATCGAGCGGGTTCGCCGCCGTCGCCATGTCCAGCGTCGGATCGGCCGCCATCGTCGCGGCCAGCTCATCGACCAGCGCGGGATCGATCAGCGGTTCATCCCCCTGGATGTTCACGACATGGGTGGCTGCGGGAATCGCCCGGACCGCTTCCGCAATGCGGTCGGTGCCGGTCGGGTGATCGGCCGAGGTCATTACCACCTTCGCGCCGAAGGCTTCCGCCGCGGCGAAGATCCGCTCGTCATCGGTGGCGATGTAGAGGTCATCGAGCCGCGTGCACTTCCGGCATTGCTCCCAGACATGCTGCATCAGCGGCTTGCCGGCGATCAAATGAAGCGGCTTTCCGGGGAAGCGGGTGGACGCCCAGCGCGCTGGGAGAATGCCGATGATGTGGATGGCGCTCGCTTCTGAACTCACGGAAAATGCTCTGACCGCGAGAGTAGGGCCTAGCTCCACCACCCGGCAAGAGCCGTGTCAAAAATAGATCGCTTCGCTCCGGGGATTCGCCCACATCGCGTATTCGATGTCCGCGGGGAGCAGCATCGAGCGGGCATCCGCGGGAATGAAGGTCAGCGTGCCGCCCGGGGCCAGCCACGGGTACATCACCATGAGCTGGAACAATTCGTCGAAACCGTAGTCCGGCCATTTCGAGAAACGCAGCGGCACCTCCCCGTGGCCCGGGATATTCGCGGTCAGGGGTAGGCTGCCATGGCGCCAATGCCAGACGAAGGCCTCGATCAGCTCGCGGATCGGGATCCCGCCCCTAGCGCCGAAGTGCCCGCCTAGGATCGGCCGGTAGCGCACCCCTCCTTGAAGTCCGCGTTGTAATATCCCGGCACACGCCATAGGCCGAGACCGGCGCGGTGCATCTCCTCCGTGCGGGCGATTTCATGGCTTACCTCGTCCATGCGGTCCGTGTCGATCACCGTCACCAGCACGTCGTCCTCCAGCGCCAGGAAGCGCCAGAAACCGCCGGGACAATAGCGGATAGATGGGCTCTTCATCACGTGGACCTCCCAGCCAAGTTCCACGAGTTCATCGATGAGGAAATCGAGATCGCTTGCCAGATAGATCCGGAAGATTACGCCGGGATGCTTGGCAATGGCTCCCGGGGTATGCTCATGGAGAGGAGCGACATAACTGTCCCACGGAGCGAAACGCCGCACCAGACCCATCCGTCGCGCATCGACCAAAGATTCCCGGGTCGGTTGAGGAAGTTCAGCGTCCTCGCCGTTGACATGTTTCCAGAACAAGGTGGCGGCAACGATGTGGGGCCTCGTCCCGGCGGATTCTATAGTCCATTGAATATCAGTGCATTGGGATGTGGGTGCCCGTGTCTTCACTCCGAACCATTCCTCGAACTCCTCCGCCTCCTCCGGAGTCACCCCGCTTCGATAATTTCTCAACATTACTTCATCAAGAACAGGAAAAAACCGGGTCCAACTCACAAGAAAAACTTGACGGGGCCTCTAACTCTTGTCAATCCGGGAGGCGTAATTCTGCATTTACTTCAACCGAAAATACCATGGCTGCTGACTCGTCCGTCTCCCAAGACTCCGTTTCGTCACTTACTCGTCGGAGTTTCGTCCGCCAATCCGCTTTTGCGACTGGCGGTGCAACGCTTTCCGGCCTGATCGCCACACAAGGGATCGCAAATGCTTTGACCGCAGCGGGAGATCCAATTCCCACTCAATCGACATTGCAAACAACATTCCGGTGCTTTGGCAGTGTAAGTTTTGCTACTGTTTGAAGGCCATCCAGAGCTAGTTTGCTATGAATACTAGGAATCCACAATCGACGAACGAGCGTCTAATATTCGCTTGAATGCAGGCGGAAGGATTATGAGTGTGAGTTTCTTTTCACAAGGATGAAACACCCCTCAAATTCTTTAAAAATTAAATATGATTTCATTATGGCGAAACAATATATTCTTCATTGGTTACTTGGAATTATGGCGGCTTGGATCTTTGGACTAAACTACAGTTCGTAATTACCGACCCGAATCCCGATCCGGATTTGGTGCAGATAGACTGGTCAGTCGAGGGCGGGGGGGCACATTCTGGATCGCCGCCAGCTGCCCCGGGTGACGTCGTGCATCCTATCGTTGCAACTGCTTGTGGGCGGATGCTAGGTTATCGCACTGCGTCAAACACATACGATGATCAATATGACCCCAGCATTTCCGTGGGGAAGAAGTGGACAGGAGAAGTGGCGAGTGGAAGCTTTGAAAGCGGAGGCCTGACGGTGAATTGGAAAGTGGATGCCTGCTGTAGGGTTGCTAGTATCACTGATAATGCCAATGATTTAACTATTCGGTTGGAGAACTACTTGGAATATTCGATAGCACATGCCCCTTCTCCTGGTAGTTATTCGCCAACGCAATATTCTAATACAAAATATTCTCTGCCGAAAGTTGAGAAAATGTAAAACCAAATGGGTTGGATTATGAAAAAATATCGGATGGCGGTCATTTTTCTTTTGCTAATTGCGTGTCTTGTTTGGTGGAAGGCGCAATTTGCTGGGAAAGCGGCGAAATATGATCCGATTCATGAAGTAAAGGGTGGCTATGAAAAGAGCTCTGGTGCCACTAAGCTGGATGACAGCGAGCGCCGCAGAAGGAAAGAATATGACGAGAAAATTGATAGACGAAGTGAAGCTGCTACCGAAGAAGCTCGTCGGATAATGGCAGCTTCCACGGCCAATTTTGTGCCCGTTGTTATTCCGCTAAATTCCGCCGGAGAGTTGACGAATTCGGCCATCGATATGCTTCGTATATCCAAGTCGGAGGCCGAGCTTTTGGGAAGCAAAATCAAGGAAATAAAAACGGAGCAAGCGGAAGATTTTGTGAGTAGGGCGAAATTGATTCCATCGAAGGAATCTGGTGACGCTATAAGTAAGAGATATTATGTTCGTGCAAAAGTGGATCGAGGCGTTGCAAGTAAAGATCGCTTGGCGAAGGAGGTTGAGGAGGTTCTAGGCAAAGATAGGTCCGAGCGATTTATGGGCGGTGTGGATGATTTGTTTTTTTATGGTGGATTTGGGAAGTATGATATTGAGTTAAAATTTTATTCCGATGATAACGGGGAGGAGTTTGTGAATTGTAATTATATTTCGCCTGCAGGGGGAGGCGTGGCGGCAAGGAGTAACGTGCCCTTGGCGTCTCCTGACGGGAAATATTGGGATGTTTTTGACAAATGATCGGGGAGGGCTACTCGTATTTTTGCGGGGTGCACAGAGACGCCGCTTGTTTGGTGGTCGTGTGAATAATCAGCATGGAAATGGTTTTTATTTCGCAATGGGTTCGGGAAGAGTATCATTTTCGTAACATGAAACGTCGAACGCCATCAAGGGCTGTGTTAGTCGTGGCCATCGCGATCTTTTTGTTGGCGGCTTTTGTATGGTGGTGGGTAGTTCGTGATGGCGCTTCCGTAGGCGACCAATCGCAACGGGGATATCCGGATCGGGAGCAGCGTGAAAAGTACGGAGAAGGCGTGGAAAATCCCGAAATGCTCGGAGAATCCGAGGCCAATGCCCCCTCTGGGGACCCGGTAGATATTGCGATCTTCCGTCCGGCTGTCTCTGTGAGCGCGAGTGGTCGGCTAACGACCGAAACGATAGAAAAGCTGAACTTGACGGAAGATGAGATTGACTCGTTGACGAATACCATCAATGCCATGCAGGAGGAAGCGGCGGCGGATTTCGTCCAGCGGACCAAACTGGTGGATTCAAGGACAAATGGCGATCATTATTACTATAATTATTTCACTAAAGCCCGTGAAGATAAAGGGAGAGGTCTCTTAGACTCGTTCTCTCAGGAAGTCGAAAAGACCATTGGAGCGGATCGGTCAAAAATATTCATGGCAGGCATGGAACATTACGAGTTTGCCGGTCGTATGGGGAAGTATGATTTGGAAACGGAGTTGATTCGTGAAGGTGGAGATGCCATCGTCAAACAAAAGTATCTCGATCCGGGAAATGGGGCTGTGGTTGGCACTGTTGACAGTTTGGCAAGTAGCTTTAGAGAAACATTCGGGGATTTGATTAAAATTCCTGGAGGAAAATGACTTGGGCGATTTGAATCTTCAGCCGAAATTTTCGCGACAGCGACTTAATCGGCAGCGCAATCAGATGGCATTTTCGGATAGGGAGTAGGCACTTTTGACTGGAATGGAAGATATACGGATTGCCATTTCCAGCGATTTGAGAGGATTCGCGGTCAATGCAACACTGATTGCCAGCATCCTGCGCCGGACGGTCGTGCCCGTATATGTCCGCTGCTGGTGTAGGGGTTTTTTGGCGAAGTCCTTCGAACAGGGGCCGCTCAGGGTCGAGTTTCTACCGGCGACAGACGAGATCAAAGGGCGCTTCCCAGGCTATGTCAGCCCTGCGGTGTTCGACCGTCTGCGAGTGATCCGCGAGGCCACGGATTGGGACCGCTGCCTGATCATGGACTACGATCAGGTGGCCTTCTGCGATCTGGCCCCGCTTTTCGCGATGGATCTGGGCGACCGGCTGCTGGCGGCGAGGATGCAGGGTCAGGACGTGGATCTGGCCTACGCGATGCGCGAGTGGTTGAAGCGCCCGATCCCGAAGGGCTGGGAACACGCGGCGGGAAACCCCTACTTCTCCATGGGGCCGCTACTGAATCTGGCGGAGATGCGCAAGGCGGGGACCTGGGACAAGCTGATAGCCGCTCAGGGAGCCTTCCAAGCGGACGAGAATCTGGCGCTGGTGGCGGCCACGGAGGGGCGGACGATGAATTTCGACCGGAAGTGGAATCTCTTCGTGCCGCATGATGTCGAGAATCCGCAACTGCCCGACGGAGTGGTTCATTGGTTAGGCTGGCCGAAGCCGTGGCACGAGGACACAAAGGTATGGCGTCCGGAATTGTGGGAAGCCGAGCGTTGCAGTTGGGAGCAACTGCGCATGGGGCTGTGGGAGAAGCCGCTGGCAGTGGAGATGGAGCCGGATGACGACCACGGGGTGGAGGATCTTCTGAAGCGGGGGTGGAAAGTGAAATGGTTCACCGGCTGGAAGGGCATGGCGGCGGAGGAATTGCCCGCCTTGCGCTATCCGGATCTAGCGGTGGAAGCGGTCGAGGACTTCACGGACGGCTGGAGGGCAAACGGCAGCGGGAAAGCAGGGGCGAACTCCTCGCAGAGGCTGGAGCGAGTACGCTTCGGCCCGTGGGAAGCGGCCTCGGAGTGGTTGGCAAGAAGCAAGAGCTTGCCGGGATATGTGATCCTGCGTGGTCCAGTGCCGGTGGTGGAGCTACGGCGGGTGGCGCTATTGGGCTACGGGGAAGCCTGCCGGATCCGGCATTGCGAGTGGGCGGCGGGCGGGCCGATGCCGCGGGCTCTGCATTTCTCCGCGTGGGAAGAGGCCGGGGATCTGGAGGGCACCGAGGAACTGTATTTGAAATGGACCGGGTCCAGCGGGGTGGCCCAAGGCAATTTGGCAGATGAGGCCGGTGGTGCGGAAGCGGCAGAGGAAGCTTCATCGGAGTCCCGGGCCTCCCTCAAGGTCGCGGTGCTGGTGGACGCGCCCGGACAGACCCGTCGGGAACTGCGGTTCTTCCTGGAGAGCCTGCGGCGCAATTTTCTGCCCGGTGTGGAGAAAAGAATTTTCATTTTCACGGACGGCGGGACGGTGCCGGGCGAGGATGTCTCGGTGATTCCTGTGACACCGGGCCCGCGACCTGGCCGGGTGAATCCGGAACGCTACCAGCGGATACTCGATGCGGAGGGCGAACTCGCGGGATACGATCTGCTCTTTTCAATGAAGTCGCAGGTGCGGGTGATGAAGCGGATCGGGGAAGAGGAGATCCACTCGGAAGGGCTGGTGGCCTGTCTCCACTCCGCCTACCGGGACACGCCAAAACCGAAAATCCGCTTCGAGGAGAACCAACAGTCCGTGACTTGGGTTCGCCCCGGCGATGGCAGGAACTACTTTTGCGGAAGCATCCAGGGAGGCAGCCGGGAAGCCTTCCTGCAGGCAATGCATACCATGGGCGACTGGGCGGCACAGGACCATGCGAACCATGTGACACCTTATTGGGGCGATGAGTCCTATTGGAACCGCTACCTGATCGATCGGCCGCCGGAGCGCATCCTAGGGGCGGAATACGCTTGGCGGGTGACGACGAAGGTTCCCCCAAACGGGAGCCCGAAAATCCATGTCCTTCAGGAGAGGATTGCGAAGGATGCCGATGAGGCGACGAATAAACCGGCCTATCCCCAGCGCCGCGCGATCGCACCGCGGGAAAAACGGATATAGCCTGTGGTGAGCGACCTTTAGATTGGTGGTGACCTTCCGCGGCTCGCGGGATTCGGATCTCCTACCTCCGACTTTCGACCTCCGGCCCCAGGCCTCAGTGCCCCTTCCAGCTCCCCTCCGATTCCAAGTAAACCAGCGCCTTGTCGAAGGACGCATTCGTCAGGAAGTGCTCCAGCCGCGCATCGAGCCCCGCGGCATTCGCCACCTGCCAAGCGGCAATCGCCTCGGACACCTCCTTGAGCGCTTCCAGATGCCCGAAGGTGTCCCGGTCGCGGAATTCGTGGTCGGAAATGATGTCGCGGCGGCGGCAGAGGAGATCGGTAAGTTCTTCGTGCATGGGTCTCAAAGGGTGCGGGCGACGTAGGCATCACCTTTCCGCCGGAAGCAGAGTCCGACAAGAACGGTAACGAGGGTTCCGGCCATGATCCGCCAGGTGAAGGCGATCACCGGCATCCAAGGGGGCAACTGGTAAGCTTTGTAGCCGGTGAGCATCTTCCACACATCGTTCGGCAGATCCGTCAGCACCGCCACCGCGGCGAATCCTGCCAGCATCGCGGCGATGTTGCCGGTGCAGGTGCCGCGGGTTTTCGTCAGCATCCCGATCAGGAAGACCCCGAGCAGGGATCCGTAGGTGTAGCCGAAGCTGCCCAGCACGATCGGGATGATCCGCAGTTCGGGATTCTTCAGCTTCACCCACGCCGTGCCGATCCCGATCAGGGCCAGCAGGATCGAGAAGCCCACGGTCGCCCAGCGGGCCATCAGGAATTGCTCGTTGGACGTAGCCCCCGGCCGGAAATAGCCGAGATACCAGTCCTTGGTAAAGGTCGTCGCCAGCGCGTTCAGGGCCGTACTTAAGGAACCCATCGCCGTCGCGAAAAGTCCCGCGGCGAGCAGGCCGCGCAAGCCCGGCGAAAGATCGTGAACCATGAACCAGGCGAAGATCCCGGGATCGTGCAGCGGGGCGCGGTCCGCATTCTGCGTGTAAAAACGGTAAAGCAGGATGCCGATCCCGATGAAGCCGATCACCACCGGCAGGTCGATCAGGCCGGACATGATCACCGCCCGCTGGCCCTTCTTGTGATCCTTCGAGGTCAGCATCCGCTGCACCATGTCTTGGTCGGTGCCGTGGGTCGCCAGGGTGGTGAAGACCGAGCCGAAGAAGGCCGCCCAGATCGTGTATTCCTGCTGGAAGATCCACTTCAGGTCCGTGTCCTTCAGATTCTGGAGCATCGACTTGCCCGGGTCGCTGCCGGTGTTGACGAAGGTCGGCTGCTTCACCGACTCGAAGAATCCGCTCCAGCCCCCGGTCTGCCCGAGCAGCCAGTAGAAGACGTAAGCCGCGGAGCCGAACATCAGCGTCACCTGGATCAAATCCGTCCACACCACCGCCTTGATCCCGCCGAAGGTCGTGTAAAGCGCCGTCAGCCCGGTCAGCACCACCACCGCGCCGATGTAGATCGTCAGCTCTTGTTGAAAGCGTGCCTCCGAATCGAGCTTCAGGAATTCCGGGTGCATCACCTCCCAGGCCAGCACCAGCAGGATCGCCCCCACGTAGATCCGCGAGCCGCTGGCCAGCGAGCGGGTGAGCAGGAAAACAAAGGAAGCGATCCGCCGCGTGATGATCCCGAAGCGGATCTCCAGGAACTCGTAGATGCTCACCACCTTCAGGTCGTAGAAGGGCTTGATGAAGACCCCGGCCACGATCAGCCGCGCGATGATCGTGCCGATCACCAGCTGCGCGTAGATGAAGTTTTGCTTCGCGTAGCCCTCGCTCGGCGTTCCCAGGAATGTTCCCGCGGAGATTTCCGAAGCCAGGATCGACGCCAGCACCGCCCACCACGGCATCGAGCGGTTGCCCAGCGCGTAGGTCTCCATCGTCTTCTGACCCCGCGCCGCATACAGGCCGATCCCGATGATCACCACGAAGTAGACGACAATAATGGCGAGATCGAGACCGGCTCCGGACATGCGGCGCAGTCTTTCCTCTCAGGGGCGGGGCGACAAGTGAAAGGCTTGGCCTCGAAGTCTCGTTCAGTTGCAAGGATTTGCAGGAACTTCACGTGCCCTTCACACTCGGCTGGAACTGCCCGGGGCTCGTAAAATCACTGATTTTAAACGAATCAGGCCCTGCGCGGCATCCTTAGCAAACCCCTTTAGTTCGGGAAATTTAACTACCCGGAGGGTCAAGCAACAAGTTTTTAAAAACGTGGAACGCCTGTGGAAAATGGGCGTCCGCCGGAGGTCTGTTAGACCGGTCGAAAAAACAGTCTCCCGCCCTTCTGGATCGCGTTATCACTGTCCTCCGTCCGCGGCCCGCTCCTCGGGAACGACGCGGGACGGAAAAACCTTTTTAAGCACACACGTGACAAACATGGACTTGGTGGAGATCGAAGCGGATCCGGGGGAGAAATCGATCACGGTGGTGAGTCAGTGGGAGGAAGTGTGCGAGGCGCTCGGGCGCCTGGTGAGCAAGGATGCTTTCCAGCGCTGGTTCGGGTCCTCCCGCTTGGTGGCGATCGAGGATTCGCGGGCGGTAGTCTCCGTCCCGAACGAGATCCACCAGGTGTGGATCGAGGCGAACTACATGCCGGAACTCAACTCCGCGGTGACCGAAAGCATCGAGGGCGTCCTCGGCGTGAAACTGGTCCTCGAGGATTCGGTGCCGATCGCGAAGGAATCGGCGGTGGACGAGGACGAAGCCGATCCGGAGGCCGTTCCTGCCCCGGCCGGTCCCGTGGGCGGCGACCTCAGTTTCGAGAAGCGCCTCAAGGCGGCCGGCCTCAATCACAACTACACCTTCGGCTCCTTCGTCGTCGGCGCGAACAGCCAGTTCGCCCACGCCGCCTGCGAGGCGGTGGCCAAGCGCAAGGGCCCCGGCTACAATCCGCTCTTCATCCACGGCGGTTCCGGCCTCGGCAAGACCCACCTGATGCAGGCCATCGGCCACCAGTGGCTCAAGGGCGTGCCTGCCTCCCGCGTGGTCTACCTGACCTGCGAAAAATTTACGAACGAGTTCATCAACGCCGTCCGCAAGGGTGACCTCGAGCGCTTCCGCAAGCGCTACCGCAACGCCGAGGCCATGCTCCTCGACGACGTGCAGTTCCTCGGCGGCAAGGAGCGCTCGCAGGAGGAATTCTTCCACACCTTCAACACCCTCCTCGATGGCCGCTGCCAGGTGATCCTGACCAGCGACAAGCCGGCCAGCGAGATCAAGAACCTCGAACCGCGCCTGATTTCGCGCTTCGAGTGCGGCCTCACCGTCGAGCTCCAGCCGCCGGTCTTCGAGACCCGCCTCGCCATCCTCGGCAAGAAGCGCGACGAGTGGAAGGTCAAGGTCGATGAAGGCATCATCCGCTTCCTCGCCGAACGCATCAAAAGCAATGTCCGCCGTCTCGAAGGCGCCCTCATGCGCGTCGCCACCTACGCCTCGCTGGCGGGTGAGGCCGTCACGGAAGAACGCGTCGAGCACCTCCTGCGCGACCTCCTGCGCGAGGAAGCGGGAAAGCTCATCACCATCGATCTCATCCAGCGAGCCGTGGCCGATCATTTCGACGTCCGCCTGGCCGACATGACCAGCAAGCGCCGCCCTGCCAGCATCGCCTTCCCGCGCCAGATCGCCATGTATCTGAGCCGCAGGATGACCAAGAACTCGCTGATGGAGATCGGCGAGGCCTTCGGCGGCCGCGACCACGGCACCGTCATCCACGCCGTCAAGAAAGTCCTCGGGAACATCGAGACCGACAGCTCCGTCCGCGACGCCATCGGCACCATCGAGAACAGCCTGAAGCGCTAAAAGGTGGTCCACACAGACCGCTGTGCGGTCGAAGCCACCCTTGTCGCGCGCCTCATCCTGGGGGGGCCTCGGGTGGATGCCGCCACCAGAACTGCTTCAACCGCACAGAGGATTGCCCCGTTTTTTGAAATAAAGTGCGGGGCTATCTCCGGCTGCGCCTCCGGTTGTCCGGACCACCTTTTGTCCGATCCGTCCTACTGCCTAAGGGGAATAGGACGGATCGGACAAACCCCCACGACCTCAAGGCCGCGTCACCTCCAGCCTCAGGAACTGCCGGGGCTCACCGCCGATCGGCAGCGGCGTGCGGAACTTCACGGTCTCCGTGATCCCGTCCGGATTCTCCTGCGGATATCCGGCCACCATCCCGGCCTCTTCCCAAAGCCCCGTCGCGAGGTCGATCGAGGTACGGTGGAAGTAGGAAATCCCCCCGATCGCCGGCTTCGGGCGCACGTAGGCCGCCGTGACGTAAGGCAGGCCGCCGATGATCTCGATCTCCTCCAGCGGCAGGCGCGCGGTATCCCGCAGCGAGGGACTGCCACCGAGGGCCGCTTCCAGCAAGACGCTCAGGCCATCGCCATCGCCATCCGCATGGTCCTGCGCAGGGGCTGTCTGGGCCGCGGCCAGGCTGCCGAATTTCTGGACCTTCCATTCGTTCAGCGGTGAATCGCGGACTTCCACCTGGGCGCTGGTCGCCGCTCCGGGAAGATAGCCGGCGGCCTCGGCCAATGAAAGCGTCACGGTCTGCGTGCCGGTGACGGTCTCGCGGTCCAGGGCGGTGAGCGTCAGGGTCGCGGAGTTTTGTCCGGCCGGGATCGAGAAGCCGGTCGGCAGCGGGGTCAGGGTGTAGTCGATCCGCGGCAGCGCTTGCGTGCCGCCGTAGGTCACGCTCAGTCCGACCTGCAGGTCCGCGTCTTTCAAACCGCTGCGGGTCACCTTGAAGGTGCCGGTATTCGCGGTGCCTTTTTGCGCGCTGGCATCCGTCGCCTCGATCACAACGACCGCCGATTGCGCCGTGAGTAGGGCGATCTCCGCCGCCGAAAGGGCGCGCGAATAAAGCCTCACGTCGTCGATATAACCGTTCATGTGATCGCCCGCCGGGGAGCTGGTGATCTTGGTGCCGATGTTCAGGGCGTTCGCCGTCGTCGCCATCGCGGCCGTGGCCTCTTGGGTGGCGACTTCGACGCCATTCACGTAGACCCGCATCATCTCTCGATCGTAGGTGGCGGCGACATGGAACCACTCTCCGGCGGGTGGCAGGTCGGTTTCGATGCGGCCCACTCCCGAAAGATCCCAGACCAGGAAATCATCCTCCGCGAGCAGGCGGTATTGGTTGTCGGTATTGCCCTTCTGGACGATGCGCCGGTTGCCGTCCCAGTCGGCGGCCTTGACCCACGCCGCGATCGTGATCGCCTGGGTGACATTGAGGGAGGCGTGGTTGCCGACCACCACGCTCTGGCCCGCGGCACCCGTGAATCTCAGCGCCCCGCTGAGCAGACCGCCTTCCCAAGCCGGAACCGGTGCGGCGAGAGTGCCGCTGCGACCTCCGCCGGAACTGTCGTTGGCGATGGTGCCGCTGGTCTCGTCGAATTTCCACCAGCCGACAAGATTCGTGGCCACTCCGCTGCCGGTGACGGCGAAGCTGGTGACCGCTTCGCTCGGATCATTCGAGGCGATGACCACGGTGGCGATCTTCACGCCGGTGGTGGCAGGCTCGAAGCGGATCTGGAAGGTCGTCCCGCCCGGCCCTGCCAAGGATGCCGGCGGCTGCACCAGCACGCTGAAGGAAGACGCCCCCGTGCCATCGATGCGCACGCGCGGCGAGCCATTCAGAAGCAGCGCCGCATTGCCCAGGCTCTCGATCGTGAAGGTGCGGATGGTCTGGCCGGCCGCGGCCACCGCCACGCCGAAGTCGGTGCCGTCCGAGTAGTCCGGCGTGAAGTCGTTGCTCTGGATAATCCGGCCATTGCCGGTCAGGCGGATCTCCGCCGCCGGCGGACCGATGTCGGTGGTCGCCGCGGCCGTGTTCGAGTAGGTCGAATACACGTGCTCACCGAAGGCCGCGACGCGGTAGAAGTTCGTCGAGAAGGGATCCGCGGAGTTGTCGCTGTAAGTCGTGGCCCCCGGCCCGGCGAAACCGACCGCCTCGAAATGGATGCCATCCAGCGAGCGCTCGATCGAGAATCCGGCCTCGTTGTCGGAGCCATCCACCCAAGCGAGATCGACCTGGGTGTGCGAGATCGCCGTCGCCACCAGGGTGCCGGGAGGCGTGACGGATTCCGGCTGCAGCGAGTTGATCCATTGCGCCAGCATCTCGACGCCGGCAGTGTCGACCATGTTGCGGGCCAGCGGCGGCATCTGGTTCTCGCCGACTTTGTTCACCCGGAAGTGCATCATCGAATCGGCGAGGCTCTGCGGCACCACCACCCGCGCCTCCGGATTGCCGAAGTTGTCGTTCACCGGGCCATAGAAGATGCCTTGGTCGATGAAGGGCGTCTGGTAGCGCGCGTCCCACTGCGCCTGCACCTGGCCGGGGCGGTGGCAGTAGGAGCAATTCGAATCCAGGTAAGAGCGTGCCCGGTCCTGCAGCGAGGCATTGGTGTCCGTGTGATGGACCATCTTCTCCATCGCCGGGATCGCGGCCTCTTCCGGAGCGTTGTGGAATAGCCCCACGTGGTTCCAGGCACGGACCTGGTTGTCGGTCACTCCGCCGGGAAAGAGCATGTCCTTGTTGAACTGCCGCGTGCTCGGCCCGAGCACCCCGCCTGCCTGCGGATTGTGGCAGCGCACGCAGTCCTGGCGGCTCGGATAATACCAAGGCTGGCGGCGGCTGTTGAGGTGGAACTTCGCCGTGGTCGTCGGGCTGGCCACGTGGGCGGTCACGGCCAAGCCGAAGAAAATCTGATCCGGCAGGTCGAGTGTGGTCCGCGCATACTCCTGCCAGGTGAAGCCGTCCGCGCTGGAGTAAGCGATGAAGGTGTCACCCGCGCGCTGCATCCGCAGCCAGGTATCCGGGTAGTTCACCCGCGGCTGCGGCTCCGGCGGATAGAGTGCTGTGGCACCGCCGCCGGTGGTCGCGCGATACTGGAATTCGTAACCGCCGATGTTGTTGTTGCGCACCGCATTGCTGGGGAAGACCAGCGCCATCACGTGCCGCGCGTTGGCATCGAGCGAATCCCGCACCATCAGGCCGGTCTTTGTGTAGAGATCCGCCTGGGTCACGGATTCCAGCCGCACCGCGACATCGAAGTCCCCGGTCCGCTGCTGGTGGGCGAAGCGGAATTGATCGCTGGTGCCCCAGATGTCGGTGCCGCCGGCGGTGATCGTGATCAGGTCGCCCGTGCGCACCGTCGATCCGGCCAGCGCCGGATTGCCGATGTCCTGGCTGGTGAAGTTGCCCACCGGGGCCGTCGCGATCGGGATGTTCTCGGTCAAGCCGCCGTCCAAGAGGTCCGCGTCGCTCTGGTCGGCGCGCCACTTGTAGGTCGCCCCGTAAACCGAGCCGTCGTCCTTCTGCACGATCACCCGCGTCTCGAGCCGGTGCCGGGCATTCGGGTCCACATCGCTGGACGGCAGGTCGAAGTGCTTCACCAGCACGCTGCCGGCGGGGAAGGCCCAGTCGCCCGTCGCTTGGAAGGCGATGCTTGTGTTGTTGGGCACGCTGGCCCAGCGCGACTTGACCGCGCCGTCCGACCAGAAGGGCGCATTCAGCGTGTAGGGGATCAGCTTGTCGCTCGGCGTCAGCGTGGCCAGATTGCTGAAAAGCCCCGTGGCACCCAGCGTGGCGGGCAGGGGTGTGCCGGGCGGCGGTCCGCCGCGCTGCAGCTTGTAGATCTTCCCCTCGACCGTGCCCATCTGGCAAATGTAGAGCTCGTTGCCCGCATCCAGGCCGAAGGAACTCAGCCCCATGTAATTGTTCCCGGAGTTGAACCCGTCCCCTTCGGGAAGATCGGCGAGGAGGATCTTTTTCGCCGGCGTCTGGGATTCATCGAGGTACCAGATCTGGCCGGAAATGTTGTCGCCGAAGATGTACTTGCCGGAAAGTTCCGGAAACTCGGTGCCGCGATAGACATAGCCGCCGACCACGCAACTGCCATCGGTCCCGTTGTGGGTGTAGTCGATGATCGGCTTCTTGCTGGTGCCGATGTAAGGCTGCACCAGATCCCCGCCGAGGCCCTCGATCCGGCTCCACTGGAGATTGAGTCCCGGCGGGTCGCTGGGTTCGATCACGGTGACTTCTTCCCGCGTCCCCTGGCCCACATCGCCGATGAAGATCCGCCCGGTCACCGGATCGATCGTCATGCGGTGCGGGCTGCGCAGGCCCAGCGCCCAGATCTCTTCCAGCGCTCCCGGTTGGCCGACGAAGGGGTTGTCGTTCGGTACGTTGTAGCGCGGCCAACCCGGGCTCACCTCGTTGAGCGACCGTAGCGTCGGCGGATGGCTGATCGCCCCGCCGCGCTGGTCCACATCGATCCGGATCACGCATGAGAAGAGCGCGCGGTTGATCACCTGCGCGTTCTGGAAGCCCTGCTGGTCGTCGCCGTTGGTGATGTAGAGGAAGCCGTTGCCGGGGTGGAAGAAGATCCCGCCGCCGTTGTGCCACACCGTATTGTCCTTCTGGTCGATCACCACGTACTCGCTCGCCTGGGTGGTCTGGAAGCTCGGGTTTAGCACGAAGCGCGAGAGCCGGTTCCGGGTGGGCGTGTTGGTGGGCGGGCGGTTGAAGGCGTCGCCGATGATCGGGCCGGTGTCGTTGTTCTGTCCGGCGATGCCGCCGCGCCAGTTGTACCAGACCCACATCTGCTGGTTGTTGGCGAAGTCCGGGTGAAACGCCACGCCCAGCAGGCCGGAGTCGTCCCAGCCCTGGACGTTGGCGGAGAGGTCCACCACCAGGGTCTTGGTGCTCGTCCCCGCAGTGTTGTCGAAGCTCCAGATCTTGCCCTCGCGTTCCCAGACCACGAGCTTGTTGGTCCCCGGGATCGGGGCCAAACCCACGGGATTGAGAAAACTCAGATTCGGGAAAGCCACCACCGTTGTCCAATCCGCATCGATCGAAGGTTCCACGGGCGGGAATACCCCGTCGAAATAGGCGTCCACATCGGGTCGGTTGCCAAGACCATAGGCCTGTGCCTGGACGCTTGGGGGGAGGAGGCTAAACAGCGCAAGTGCTGCCGCCGAACGAAGGGCACGGGCTTTTTTCATGCGGGGACGGGGGTGCTACGGCACCGCGGGTTTTGAAGGAGGGATGAAGCGGGACTTGCATAGCGTCTGGCCGCCGGGACAGGGAGCCCTAAAATAATAATCGCGGAGACGAGGGCGTGATAGGCACGTCCGCAGGCGGCTTAAGGTTTAGCCTGTGATCCAGTGACGTTTTCGACACGTGCCGCGGGGATCTGTCCGGGGGGACGTTGCGCTATGCAATTCAATGCCGCGTTCCTGCATGTATGGAACGGGTTGTAAGACTCGCATCCGGTCTTTCAGAGCGGCCTTTGAAGCTGTGTTAGCCCTTGCATTTAAGGCGCTTGTCATACCGTCGGGCGATTGCGCGAAAGGGCAGGGCACGTCATTTGCTGGAATGATTGCTGAACCAATCGTGAATCCCATGAAAACGAACTCCAAGATTCTGAGCGGCATCGCCGTCGCGGTGATCGCCGTGACTTCGACCTCGTGCATGACGACCTACGACGCCTATGGCCGTCCGGTCCAATCGGTCGACCCCGGAACCGCCGCGGCGGGTGCCGTGGCTGCCGGCGCACTCGGTTACGCCATCGGCCAGAACAACGACGATCACAACCACTACTACTACGGTGGCGGTTATCGACGCGGCTACTATGGCCATCACGGCCGCCGCGGCTGGCGCCGTTATTGAAGCAGCTTGAGGGAAAAGCGGGCTCTTCAGTCCGCCCTCATGAAAAGGAAAGGGGACATTCGTGTCCCCTTTCTTTTTGGCGTGCTCGCGTGGCGATCCAAGGACGGCTTTACCGCTGGGAGCGCGGAGCCACCGGCCCGCAGAAGCTTCCCTTGCTGCCGTCACTTCACGCGATGCGTATGGATGCCGCCGTCGCTTTGCTGCCTGCCTTTTCCTGCACCCGAAACCGCTGGGACCATTCTGCGGGCCGGTGGCTCTGTATAGACCGGGTACATGGTTAACAGGTGTTCGGGGACATGGGTTACACCTCCGTCGAGGATAAGACCATGCCCTGGCAAACCTGTGACCTGATGGACAAGAGACGTGAATTCGTGGAACTGGCTTCGCGCGAGGGAGCCAACAAGGCGGAGCTGTGCAAGCGCTTCAAAATCAGCCGCAAGACCGGCTACAAGTGGCTGGCGAGGCATCGCAAGGGCGAAGGCCTGGCGGACGTGCCGCGCAAGCCGGCGGAAAGCCCCGGCAGGACCAAGGCGGCGATGGAGGACAAGATCGTGGCCGTCCGGCAAAAGCATCCGGCCTGGGGCGGCAGGAAGCTCAAGCGGTGGCTGGAGGACCGCGGGGAAAAGAATGTGCCCTCGGCGAGCACGATTACGGAAGTGCTGCGGCGGCACGGCCTTTTGTCGCAACCGGCCGGTCCCTCCGGCAAGGGCTGGGAGCGTTTCGAGCGCGAGGAACCCAACGAGCTGTGGCAGATGGACTACAAGGGCTGGTTCGAACTGGCGGCGGGCGGCCGCTGCCATGCGCTGACGATGCTCGACGACCACAGCCGCTTCAACCTGCTGCTGGAGCCCTGCGCGGGCGAGACCTACGCGGAGTTCAAGCCGCTGCTGGAAGGAGCTTTCCGGCTCTACGGGCTGCCTGCGGCGATCCTGTGCGACAACGGCAAGCCGTGGGGCGACAGCCAGGGACACTTCACCCAATGCGAGGCGTGGCTGCTGCGGCTGGGCGTGAGGGTTTACCACGGGCGTCCGCGGCACCCGCAGACCCAGGGCAAGGAGGAGCGCTTCCACCGCACCTTCCAAGCCGAAGTGCTGTCGCGCACGACGGTGTGGCGGGACCACGCGCACTGCCGGCGGGAGTTCGCGCCGTGGCGCACCCTCTACAACCACGAACGGCCCCACCATTCGCTGGGCGGGGACACGCCCGCGAGCCGCTACCGGATCTCGCCGCGGGCGATGCCGGTGCAACTGCCGCAAGCCGGGGACTGGTATGGCGGGGAAGACGTGGTGAGAAGGGTCCTGGACAAGGGGATCATCAGCTTCCGCGGCGTGTTGTGGAGCATCGGCGAGGCCTTCCGCGGGGAGGAGGTGGCGCTGCGGCAGATCGGGGAAGAAAGCTTCGAAGTTTACTACTGCTGGAAGCGGATCGGGGTGGCGGATTTCGCGCAACACCGCGCTACCGGGGAGAGCGGCTACGCGCCCCTGTCGGAGCGGCGGGTGGGCCGGCCGCCGCAGCCATGAGCCGCGCGCGCGGCTCATGGCTGCGGGCCGAAAAGTGTAACCCATGTCCCCGAACAGGTGTAACCCATGTCTCCGGCCTTTACAGGCTCCGCGCTCCCGGCGGAAGAGCTTTCCCTTTATTTCACGGAATCAACTCCAGCGGAATCCCCCTCGCTTGCAACTCGCTACGGTGCCTCTCGTAGATCTCCGCCAGGTCCCGGTTGTATCTGTCCTTGTCCACCTCCCGTGAAACATTGCCCCCGTGCATCCGGTGGAGATGACTCACCATCGGCACATAGACCGGCAGCCCCGCTGCGAGGACGAAGCGTGTATAAAGCTCCAGATCTTCCGCCGTCTCCATCTCCGCATAGCCGCCGACCTCCTCGAATAGATCGCGGCTGAAGCACACATTCCCCTGGATGAAATGCCTGCCCGAAAAGATCGCGCGCAGCATCTCATCCGCCGTGTCGAAGTCCCAGCCATAGTAGTCCTCGCCGGGCAGGTAGCGGCCGTCCTGATCGATCTTGAGGAAATCCGCCACCGCCCAGCGCGCCGGCCCGGCTTCCAGCGCCTTCACGAAGTGGTAGGCGGTGCGCTGGAGCAGAAGGTCGTCATCGTCGAGCGGCATCAGGTAGTCGCTCTGGCACGATTGCGCGGCGAGATTGCGCGCGTGACCGGGTGGCACGCGTCCCGGCGAGAAGCTCACCCGCTCTTTCTCAAGTCCCCGCAGCCACTCCGCGGTTCCATCGTCGGAGCCGCAATCGTGCAGGGCCTGCACGATCTCCAGATCCAGGGGAGCGGTGCTGCTCATCCGGACGCTGGCCACGTTCTGTTGGAGAAACCCGAGGCGGTTCCGGGTGGGGGTGAGAATCGCGAGTTTCAATGATCCAACAGAGCTTCGCTTTCGCGCCCGTCAACCGCGTGCTATGGAATGATCATGGCGCAGTTTCCCGATGAAGACAGTGACGGCAGCTTCGAGCGGCAGGAGGACGCATTCCGCCGCGTCGTCGGCAAGGAAGACGACCTGCCCGCGATCCCCGGTCGCTACCACCTCTACGTCTCGCTGGCCTGCCCCTGGGCCCACCGCACCTTGATCACGCGCTCCTTGCTGGGACTCCAGGATGTCATCGGCGTGAGCATCGCCGATCCGGTGCGCGACGAGCGCGGCTGGGCCTTCCGCGAAGGACCGGGTCATGGCCCCGACGAGGCGGAGGGCTTCCGCTTCCTCGCCGAGGCCTACCTGGCGAGCGATCCCTCCTTCGATGGCCGGGTGACGGTGCCCGTGCTCTGGGATCGTCTTTCCAAGAAGATCGTGAACAACTCCGAGGACGACATCTGCCGGATGTTCCAGGATGCCTTCGCCGCACCGGAGGCCCCCAATCTGTTCCCCGCCCATCTCGCCGCGGAGCAGGCGGCCCTCAGCCAATTCCTCTACGAGAAGGTCAACAACGGCGTCTATCAGGCGGGCTTCGCCACCAAGCAGACGACTTATGAAAAAGCGGTGCTGGAACTCTTCGCCGCCCTCGACGAACTCGAGGCCCGGCTCACGGGCTCCCGCTACCTGTTGGGCGAGCAACCGGTCGAAAGCGACTGGCGTCTCTTCTGCACCCTGCTGCGCTTCAACGCCGTCTATCACGGCCACTTCAAGTGCAACCTGCGGCGGATCATCGACTACCCCGCGCTGCATCGCCTCCTGGTCGACCTCCACGGCCTGCCCGGGATCGCGGAGACGGTGAACCTCGATCACATCAAGCGGCACTACTACGTGACCCACGATGACATCAACCCGACCCGGATCGTCCCGGTAGGCCCGGCGCGGATTTTCTAAGAATTTCCCCTTAAGGACTGCTCTTCCCTGGGAGCGCGGAGCCACCGGCCCGCAGAAGCAACCGGGGTGGCGGGACACATCACGCGGTGGTGGTGGAGAGCGCCGTTGATTTGCTGCAGGCCTTTTCGTGTTGCGGGCAGCGGGGGGCCATTCTGCGGGCCGGTGGCTCCGCGCTCCCGGCGGAAGAGCCGTCCTTCCTGCATAGCCTCACACAAAAAAGACGGCCGGACTCTCGTCCGGCCGCCTCTTGAAATTTACTTACTCACTCGGCTTCCTTGTCCTTGCCCTTACCTTTGCCCTTTCCGCCGCCGCCTCCACCCCCTCCTTGGGGCTGGCGCTGCGGTTGAACCCTCCCGCGCTGCGGTTGGGGTTGCGGCTGCGGCTTGGGCTGCACCTTCTCGCGCTGCGGCTGTGGTTGAACCTGACGCTCTGGCTTCGGCTGCGGCTTGGGTTGGACCTTCTCACGCTGCGGCTGCACCTGACGCTCCGGCTTCGGCTGGGGCTTGGGCTGAACCTTCTCACGCTGGGGCTGCGGGGTAGGCTTCACCTTCGGCTGCCGCTCCGGCTGTGGCTGGGGCGTGGGCTTCACCTTCGGCTCACGCTCTGGAGTCGGCTTCACCTTCGGTTCGCGCTCGCGTTCCGGGGTTGGCTTCACCGTCGGCTCGCTATCCGGCTTGGCTGGCGGACCATCGGGCTTGGTGGTGTCTTCATTGGGCATGTTGTCGCCCTTGCCACCCTTGCCGCCTTGACCACGGCCACCCTTGCCACGACCGCCCGGCTGCGGGGTGTTCTCGTCCGGCTTCACTTCCGGCTTGTTCGGCTTGCCATCGGGCTTCGCGGTATCCTCGTCCGGCATGTTGCCTTTGCCACCCTTGCCACCTTGACCGCGGCCACCTTGACCACGACCGGGCGTGTTCTCGTCGGTCGGCTTGGTCTTGTCTCCATCCGGGCCGGGAGTGTTATCGGTGACCGCAGGAGCCTGCTTGCGCTTCGGCGGTGCTTCCTCCTTGCTCATCTGGGCGGCGCGGCGGCCGGCCAGCGGCGAACGCTGGACCTTCACCTTCGCAGGCTTCACCGGGGCGGCTTGCTCGCCGTCGGCGGTCTTGGCGATGGCAGGGCCTTCCTTCTCGATCTGCTTCCGCTGTTGGGTGAACTTCGTCAACTGCTGGCGCTGGTTCACCAGCTTCTCGCGGGAAGCCTGGTTGAGCTGCTTCATCTTGTACTTCGCTCCGCCACCTTGGCCCGGGTCCTTGGCAAACTGGGCCAGCGGCGTGGCGATCGCGATCTCCGAACCATCCCGGCCCTTGAAGCCGCGGCGGCCATCGCCCATTTGCTTGAGACCGGCCCAGTTCTGGGGCGGACGTGCATCGCGGTTGTCGCGCATGTACTCGAAGTCATTCAGGCGATTGCGCTCCCAATTCCGGTCGGCTCGGTGCTCCCAGCGCTGATGCGCGAAGATCGGATCGAAGCCGCGGCGGTTGAAGGCCGCGTAGTTCGCCGAGGCATAGAAGCCGCGGTCGCGATAGCGGGGTTCGTAGTAGTCGCCGAAGTAGTAGTGACCGTGGCTCGGCCTCACGAAGAGGTGATTCACCACCAGCCCGATGTTGATCACCGTCACCGGTGAGTAGTGGTAGTTCGGCTCGCGCCACGCGTTCCCGCGGAAGCGCACCGGGGCGAAGATGATGCCGCGGCGCTCGACCGGGTAGTCCCAGTATCCGCCCACATACACATAGCCGCGCGGCGTCCAAGTGTAGCGGTCCGGTACGTAGCTCCAGTCGCGGCGGTAAGGCTGGTAGTAGCCCGGGCGCCAGCGGTAGCGGGTATCGACATAGGTCCAGCTGCCCGGGATCCAGACGTCATCGTCCGAGTCACGTTCGACGTTGGGACCGTTTTCCAAACTCTTGGGCGGCTCGGGAAGGTAGGACACCTCCTCGGTGCCGCTGTCCTCCCAGTAACCGGAGACCCACTGGTATTGGCTGCCCACGTCGTTCCAGTAACCGGGCACCCACTCGCGGTCGGGCGGGATGTTACGCCAGATCCCGCTGATCCACATGAAGTCATTGGAATCCTCATCCCAAGCCCAGTAGCCGGCGATCCAGGTAACGTTCTCGCCTTCCAGCTCTTGCTCGGGCGGCAGTTCGTCGATGGCTTCCGGCGGCTGCGTGCCGATGAGGACGCCCGCTTGCGGTTCGAAGCTCACGGATTCCGCGAAAGCTTCGTGGACCGGCCCGCGGGTCAGCACCTCGGTATCTTGGGAAACCTCCTCCTGACCCCCTTGGGCCATGACGATGGGGGAGATCAGCGTCCCACACGCTGAAAATGCAGTAATGGTGGCCAACAGGCCAAATCGGGTCGAGTTCATGGGTTCCTTTCTCCTAGCTTGATTCGTTCCCCCTTGGGACGGGTCGCGGCGCGGATCATTCAATAAAGCTTCAATTCCTCCACAGCTCGCTGGGGATGAACGGGCTCGCCGGATGCCGCGCCTGCCGCGAGAGTTCAAACAAGGTGCCTCACCCGGAGCCCCGCGCAAATGCAAAATGCAAAGTACCTGCGCCCCGCGTGCGACCTGCATGGTGTGTAAAGGTGGTCCGCACAGTCCCCTGTGCGGCTGAAGCTACCCTTGTAGCCGACCCACTCCCCTAGGCCCCCCCGTGGCGGCCGCCACCAGAACTGCTTCGACCGCACAGAGACTGTGCGGACCACCTTTTGTCCGATCCGTCCGGATCCCCTAGGGGTGTCGGACGGATCGGACAACTAGCGCCGGTTGCTCACGCGGAACTCCTTCGGGGTCACCCCGAGGCGTTGCCGGAAGAGGTTCACCAGTGCGCTGGCGGTGCGGAAGCCCGAGCGCTCCGCCACATCCTGCAGCGAGAGGTCGGAAGAGGAGAGCAGGCGCATGGCCAGGTCGAAATGGGCGCGCCAGATCTCATCGTGGAGGGTCCGGCCGATCAGGGAATTGAAGCGCCCCTCCAGCGAGCGGCGGGAGATCGTCGTCGCGGCCACCACGTCCTTCACCTTGATGGTGCAGTCCGAGTTCTCCCGGATGAAGCGCAGCGCGGCGACCACGTCCCCATCGTCGAAGGCGTAGACATCGGTCGAGCGCCGTGCCACCACGTGGGCCGGGGCGATCCGGACGGGCTCCTTCGGGCGCGCTTCGCCGGAGAGGATCCGGTCGAGCAGGGCAGCCGCCTCGTAGCCGCGCCGCTCCATGTCGGTCTCGACACTGGAGAGGGTGGGGGAGCTCAGTTCGCAGAGCTGCTGGTGATTGCCCGCGCCGACGATGGCGATTTCCTCCGGGACCTTGAAGTCGGCTTTCCAGCAGGCCTCCATCACCATCGAAGCGATCCGGTCGAGGGCGGTGAAGATGCCGAGCGGCCGGGGCAGTGCCGCCAGCTTTTCGATCAGCTCCTCGTCGCTATGGTTCATGTTGAGCTGGATCGTCACGACCTTGCCGCCTGCTTCCTCCACCCGCGCCTGGAAGCCGCTGCCGCGGTCCGTCGAGTAGCGCGTGCCATCGCGCTTGCGGACGAAGGCGAAGTTCTTGAAGCCGCGGTCGATCAGGTGTTCCGCGGCCATCCTGCCGATCGCGTGGTCGTCGGCCAGGACGCTGCAGACCTCGGTCTCGTCCATCAGCCCGGCGACGTTGATCATCGGGATGGTCCGGGTCGCCGCGGCCTCGCGGAAGCGCTGGTCGACGACGGTGCAGATGATCGCGTCCCCCTGCCAGGTCTCGACCAGATCGGCCAGTTCGCGGCGCTCGCGGTCGAAGTAGGCCACCCGCCAATTCGGCTTCCGCTGCACGTAGCGGCTGATGCCGTCGAGGATCTTGCTGCCGTACCCGCTCAGCGGATCGAGCATGAGACCGATGTGAAGATGGGAGGGTTTCACCGGGCGAAGTTTTGTGGGAACTTGCGTATTGTAAATGCGTAAGAGAGGGAAGTCGCGGTTTCCTCAAACTTCCCGCCCCGTCTAACTCTCCCGCATTGCAAAGCCCGGGAATCCCGCAAACATGGCCGGGCCGTTAGGCGATGCCATGGACGAAAAACGCAGCCTCTATCCGCTCAAGGGCATGCCGCATCAGCGGCAATTGTGGAGCTGGATCTCCTACGATGTCGCCAACCAGTCCTTCACGCTGATCGTGAACACCCTGCTGTTCTCGATCTTCTTCAGCGAGGTGGTGGTGCGCGACGATTCCACCGACGACCGCCTGTGGGCGATCACCTACGGGGTGAGCATGCTGATGGCCGCCCTCGCTTCCCCGATCGCCGGGGCGGCGGCGGACGAGCGGGCTTGGAAGAAGCGCGGGCTGATTATCACCGGCCTGGTGTGCAGCGTCTTCACCTGTCTGCTGGCCTTCATCCAGCCCGGCCAGATCTGGCTGGCGATGCTGCTCTACATCCCTGCCAATTTCGCCTTCTCGCTGGGGGAGAATTTTCTGGCCAGCTTCCTGCCTTCCCTGGCGCGGCAGGATCAGGTCGGGCGGGTCAGCGGCTTCTCCTGGGGATGTGCTTACTTTGCCGCGCTGATGCTGCTGGTCCTCACGGCCGGCGGCATGATTGCGATGAAACTGGAGACCAGCGATCAATGGCGGCCCTTCTTCGTCTTCGCCGGGCTCTGGTTCATCGCCTTCACCATTCCGACCATCCTCTGGCTGCGCGAGCCGGTGATCGAACAGCAGGCCGAGCACTCCGGGAAAAACGTCCTTACGGTCGGCTTCATCCGTCTCACGGAGACCGTCAAGCAGTTGAAGAACTACAAGGATCTGGCGATGCTGATGCTGGCCTCGCTGTTCTACGGCACGGGGATGAGCGTGGTCGTGTTCTTCGCCAGCAAGCTCGCGGGAGAATACGGCTTCACCAGCACCAAGATGGTGATCTTCGTGGCGGTCATCACGGTCTCCGGAATCATCGGCACGATCATCCCGATGCTGTTCCAAGATCGCATTGGCCACCGCCGGTCGACGGTCTTCTTCCTGATGGTCTGGGTGCTGACCGCCTCGGGATTCGCTTTCTACGCCCACCTTCACGAGACCCATGCCGCGCTCCACGACGGCACGACGTATCCGACCTGGCCGCTGTGGATCATCGGGAATCTGCTCGGCTTCGGGCTGGGCTCGCTGGGTTCGGCGAACCGCGCCTTCGTCGGCTACCTCGCGCCGCCGGACCGCGCGGCGGAAATGTTCGGGATTTGGGGCCTGATGTTCAAGCTGGCCGCGATCATGACATTCCCCTTCGCGTGGATGAAGGACGAGGTCGGGACCCCGCAGGCGCTGATTTTGTTGGCGGGGTTTTTGGTGGTCGGGTTGATCCTGACGCTGTTCATCAATGAGAAGCGCGGGCACGCGGCGGCTCAGGTCGGGCCGTTGTAGTGGCGGATTTTTTGGGGGGCCTTGGCCTGGCTCTTTCGCCCGTTACCCATATTTCCGTGATGCCTCACGGACGGCTCTATCCCTGGGAGCGCGGAGCCACCGGCCCGCAGAACGGTCCCTCACTGCCCGGGTCACGAAAGGGTAGGCAGCCAAGCGACGGCGCTTTCCACCATGTCCGCGTGATGTTTAGCGCTGCTCCAGTTGCTTCTGCGGGGCAGAGCCTCCGCGGTCCCGGGCGCTGACGCGTCAATCGTGACATAATGTGGGTAGCGGGCAGAGCAGGCTGCCGCACTCCACGGCGGCTGCGCTGCGGCTGGCGAATGCTTGACTCCCTGCCGCCCTCGCGGACGCTCTGCCGCCGCATGACGAAGTTCCGCCCCTGCATCGACCTCCACCAGGGCAAGGTGAAGCAAATCGTCGGCGGGACGCTGCGCGACGATGGCCCCGGGCCGCGGGAAAACTTCGTGGCGAGCGCCGGGGCAGGGGAGTTCGCGGCGAAGTTCCGTGCGGATGCGCTGACGGGCGGGCACATCATCAAGCTCGGTCCCGGCAATGACGAGGCGGCCAAGGAAGCGCTCGCGGCCTGGCCCGGCGGGATGCAGATCGGCGGCGGGATTCATGCGGGGAATGCCCCGGAGTGGCTCGCTGCCGGTGCCTCCCACGTGATCGTCACGTCGTGGCTTTTCGAGGATGGGAAATTCTCTCCGCAGCGGCTTGCCGAACTGGTGGCGGCGATCGGGGCGGAGCGCCTCGTGATCGATCTCTCCTGCCGCCGCACCGCCAGCGGCTGGACGGTGGCGATGGACCGCTGGCAGACGCTCACCGATCTTGACCTGACGCCGGCCGCCCTCGATCTGCTGGCTCACTCTTGTGCGGAATTCCTCATCCACGCTGCCGATGTGGAGGGGCTCTGCCGCGGGATCGATGCCGATCTTGTGACGATGCTGGGTGACTGGGGAAAGGCGCCCATGACCTACGCCGGCGGGGCCGCCACGATGGCCGATGTGGAGCTGGTGGGTGAACTCTCGGGCGGCAAGGTCGATCTTACCGTGGGGTCGGCGCTCGATCTCTTCGGCGGGGCGGGGATCCGCTATGATGAGTTGGTCGAGTGGAACCGCAGGGCGGGAGGTGAAATTTGAGATCTCGAATTTCAAATTTCAAATTTCAAAATTTGAGATCTGAGATCTGAGATCTGAGATCTGAGATCTCAAAACCCGGATTTCAGATTTAGGATTTCAAATATCGGATTTCAGATTTCACTCCTCCCGCGATGTCGAAGTGCTCGGACTTTCCCTACCTCCCCTCCGGCTTCGACCCGGAGGACGAGATTCTCGACCAGCTGAGCAACCGCCCGGGGAACCAGCGTTGCGTGGTCGGTCGCGATGAACTGCTGCTGGTAGTCCACGAGGTGCCGAAGGCCGGGATCCCGGAGCGGGAGCCGCTGATCTTCTGGCGCAGGCAGGACGAATCGTGGGTCGACTACGGCGGCGGTCGCGGGCTCAAGCGCCTGGGCGATCTGCTGGACCGCTACGCCAAGGTCATCGACGAGCACGAGGACGTGATCGACGAGGCCGATACCGCTGCGGAGATTTTCGCGCTGGCCCGGGTGACCAGCCCCTTGGCACGGGCCTGCCGGAATCTAGGCATCGCGATCGACCAGACCCTCGTGCACGACGAGGACAACCGCGAGCTGAAGTCCTTCCGCGACCGCGCCCGGGAACTCGAGCGCGCTTCCGACCAGCTCAACCAGGATGCCCGCCTGACCCTCGAATTCTGGAAGGCGGAGCGCAGCGAGGAGCAGCAAGCCTCCGCGGAGAAACTCAACAAGATCGTCTTCCGCCTGAACCTGCTTGCCGGCGCTTTCCTGCCGCTGGTCGCCCTCGGCGGGATCTTCGGAATGAATGTGAAGTTGCCGGGCTTCGTGGACGGCTGGTTCTGGGGGGTCGTCTGCATCGGCCTGACGACCGGCGGGGTGATTGTCTATCTGGTCAGCCGCAAGACCGGGGCCGATTCATGAGCGGTCTGTGGTTCCTGCTAGGCGGCCTAGTGGTCGTCGCGGCGATCGTGTTCTGGCACGCCGGCCAGGTGGTGCGCCGCCGCAAGGGTCTGCGTGCGCTGCGCCTGAGCGGGGAACAGCGGGCGCTGGTCATCGGGAATTTCCCGCTGTGGGAGGAGATTCCCGAGGAGATCCGCTTGGAGACGGAGGGCTGGATGCAGGTTTTCATTGCCGAGAAATCCTTCGAAGCCTGTGGCGGATTGGAGGTCGTCACCGAGGAAATGCAATTGGCGATCGCCGCGCCCGCATGTCTTCTGATTGCCCGGCGTCCGCAGGATTACTACGAGAGGCTTCGTAGCATCCTGGTCTATCCGGATGCCTTCCGGGTGAAGGACGAATGGGGCGAGGAAGGGGTGAATCTCGGCGAGTCATGGGGCACCGGCAGTGTCGTCCTGGCCTGGCAATCCGTGAAGATGGGCGATGCCAATCCCGAGGATGGACTGAATGTGGTGCTCCACGAATTCGCGCATCAGATCGACCAGGAAGACGGGGCAGCGGACGGTGTGCCGGAGCTGGAAGAGATGTCCGATTACGGCAAGTGGTCGCGGGCCTTCCTGCCGGCTTACGACGCCTTCTGCGAGCGGGTGAACGCGGGCAAGCGCAGCGTGCTGGATGATTACGGGGCGGAGAGTCCCGCGGAGTTTTTCGCGGTGGCCACCGAGACCTTTTTCGAGCGGGCCAAGGGGCTCAAGCGGGAGGAGCCGGAGATCTTCGCGGAGTTGGTGAAGTTTTACGGGATGGATCCGAGTGGGTGGTAGAGCCTCCCTGCGGGGCAAATCATCAATCACCAATCTTCCAATCATCAATCGGTCTGCGGCTGCGCCCGGGAGGGGGAAGGCAGAAATGCGAACCACGGAATACACGGAACACACGGAAGGCTCTCGTCGGGCGGGAGGCTCCCCATTCCAATTCCCCGCCCATTTTCTCCGCCTTCCCCCGGGGCTTGCCAGCATCGGGGAAAACCTCCAGAAACGCTTCGCCGACATGATTATTTCGCCGAAAATCCGGGGCTTCATCTGCACCACCGCTCACCCCGAGGGCTGCGCCGCGCACGTCCAACAGCAGATCGACTACGTGAAATCGCAGCCGCCGCTGGCGAATGCGCCGAAGCGCGTGCTGGTGATCGGTTCCTCGACCGGCTACGGGCTGGCCTCGCGCATCGTCCCGGCCTTCGGCGGAGGTGCGGCGACCGTCGGCGTGTTTTTCGAGAAGGAAGGGACCGAGGGCAAGACCGGCTCCGCGGGTTGGTACAACTCGGTGGCCTTTGAAGAGGCGGCGGCCAAGGAAGGGCTCTACGCGAAGAGCTTCAATGGCGACGCCTTCTCGAACGAGATCAAGAGGCAGGTCATCGACGCCATCCGCGCCGATCTCGGCCAGGTGGACATGATCATTTACAGCCTGGCCTCCCCGCGCCGCACCGATCCCGAGACCGGCGAGGTCTACAAGTCGGTCCTCAAGCCGACCGGCGATACCTACACCAACAAGAATCTCAACACCGACAAGAAGCAGCTCGAACCGGTCACGATCGAGCCCGCGACGGCGGACGAGATCGCCCAGACCGTGAAGGTCATGGGCGGCGAGGATTGGAAGCTGTGGATCGACGCCCTTTCGGAAGCCGGTGCGCTGGCGGAGGGCTTCAAGACCGTCGCCTACTCCTACATCGGCCCCGAGTTGACTTGGGCGATCTACACCGATGGCACGATCGGCCGGGCGAAGATCCATCTTGAAGATACCGCCCGCGGGCTGAACACCAGCTTCGGCAAAGGCACCGCGCTGGTCTCCGTGAACAAGGCGCTGGTGACCCAGGCCAGCTCCGCGATCCCGGTGGTGCCGCTCTACATCTCGATCCTCTACAAGATCATGAAGGCGAAGGGCACCCACGAGGGCTGCATCGAGCAGATCGAGCGTCTCTTCGCCACGCACTACGGCGCGCCCGGTGGCCCGACCCTCGATGACAAGGGCCGGGTGCGGATCGACGACTGGGAGATGCGTCCAGAGATCCAGCAGGAGGTCGAGAAGATCTGGGGAACCGTCACCACGGAGAACCTCGACGAGTTGTCCGACTTCGCCGGCTATCAGAAGGAATTTCTCCGCCTCTTCGGCTTCGGCCTGCCGGGGGTGGACTACGCGGCGGAGACCGACCCGGTCCGCCCGCTGCCGAGCCACTCCTGACCCCCCCACTCTAACACGTCATGGCACAGTGGTATTACGGTTCACCCGCAGGGCAGTCCGGTCCGGTGGAGGAGCATCAGCTCCGCGAGTTGATCGCGGCCGGGCAACTCGTGCCGGAAACCTTGCTCTGGCGGGACGGGATGAAGGACTGGGTGCGCCTGGATGCGCTTCCGGAATTCGGCCCCGGAATGCAGAGTCCGTATGCGCCTCCCGGGGCCTTCCATCCCGGCTACTATCAGCCGGTCCCCACCAGCGGCCTGGCGATCGCGAGCATGGTCTGCGGGATCATCGCTGTGGTCGCCTGTTATATCCATGCCTTGTTCGGCCTGCCCGCCGTGATCTGCGGCCATATGGCGATTTCCGCGATCCGCAGTTCGCCCGTCCCGGTGGCGGGCCGCGGCATGGCGATCGCCGGTTTGGTCCTTGGATATCTCGGGATTCTCTTCACGGTGGGATTTGCCGTGATTTTCGGTGTCGCCATATTCAGCCACTCACTTTAACCCTCTCGCAAACGCATGAACTGGTACTATGCTAAAAACGGCGCCCAGCACGGGCCGGTGGCTTTGGAAGACATGAAGTCCCGCGTCTCGATGGGGGAAATCTCCCCGGGAGATCTGGCTTGGCGGGAAGGGATGGCGGATTGGATGCCGGTCAGCACGATCGCCGAGCTCAAGGTCGAGCCGCCGCCCGCCCGTTCTTCCGATGCGGGTATGCCCCCGCAGTCGCCCGCGAGCTACGATGCGCCGGCACCCGCGCCGGAGCCTTATCGTCCGCCCACCTCGGCACCGGCGGCACACACGCCCTATCCGGTCGGGCAAGCGCCGTCCCAGGGACTGGCGATCGCCTCCTTGGTCTGCGGAATCGTCTCGCTGATTGGCTGCTGTGCGTGGTTCATCATGATCCCGGTTGGCTTGATCGCCATCGTGCTGGGCTTCATCGCCCTCGCGAAGGCGAAGGATCCGGCCCGTTTCGGCGGGAAGGGGATGGCCCGCACGGGGATCATCACCGGCTTTCTCGGCCTGATCTTATCCGGCATCTTCGCGTATTTTGCGGTCCAGTTGCAGGGGCTGCCACCGGAAGAGGTCCAGGAGAAGATCATCAATTGGTTCCCAGCGGAGATGCGCGAGGAGATGCGCCGCGAAATGGAGAAGAACCAAGCGCCGAAGCCTCCGGTAGCGCCCACACCTGCGCCCTAGCAGTCCATGAAGATCCGGCGTCCCTGGACCCTGCTGGCAGTGGCCGGGGCGCTGGCAGTGGTAGCTTTGAAGCTCGCCTGGCCGTTCTGGTCCGGCGGGCTTCCTGCGTGTAGCTTCCGGGCCCTGACCGGGCTCCATTGCCCGGGCTGCGGCGGCACCCGCTGCACCGGCCGGCTGCTGGACGGCGACATCGCCGGAGCGTTCTCGATGAATGCCGCGGTGGTCGTGCTTCTGTTAGTCGCCGGGGGCATGCTCTCCTTCGCTGTCGTCCGCGAGTGGCGGGGCCGCCGCGATGCCATGCCGTTGATTCCGGGGTGGTTCGCGTGGTGCCTGGCGGGCTTCGTGATTGCCTTCGGGCTGACGCGGAATCTGCCGTGGTGGCCGTTCACGTTGCTGGTGCCGCATTGAGGATAAAAGGAGCCCGTGCTCTTAAGCCCTGAAGGGGCGACCGTCGATAGCCCAAGGCAAACGTAGTGCAGCCTTGGGTTGGGTTCTGGTTCGGAACGCCCGCTGAAGGCGGGCTCGTAGGCTACGCTGGGGCAGCACCTCTGGAATCACCGGCCCACGTGTCCCCCTATAGGGGACCTTTGCCTTTTTCTCGGTCAACCCGGGGCCGCGCGTTGCTTGCCCCGGGCTATCAACGTTTGCCCCGTCAGGGCATTGGAAAGAGATGCCCGAGGGACTATCTCCGCTGAAATCCTTCCATCAGCCGCGCGACATGCTTGGCCAGCATGTCGGCTTCCAGATTCACGCGCATCCCTGCTTTCAATCCGCGGAGATGGGTGGCCTCGAAGGTGTGGGGCGTGATCCAAAAGCGCGCCCGCCCTTGGCCCAGCTCCGCGATCGTGAGCGAAATCCCGTCGACGCACAGCGAGCCCTTGTC
The DNA here is from genome assembly GCF_040801775.1 of Luteolibacter sp. Populi. Classification (GTDB taxonomy): domain Bacteria; phylum Verrucomicrobiota; class Verrucomicrobiia; order Verrucomicrobiales; family Akkermansiaceae; genus Haloferula. The sequence goes on along the minus strand of NZ_CP161812.1, from coordinate 1,412,788 downwards.
GATGCACAGCCGCTCGATCTCCGGCGGCAAGGCGACGTCTAAGACGTGATCCTGGCCGCGCGCCTCGATCGCCAGCACCTCGCCCGTCGCATCCACGTGGCCTTGCACGAAGTGCCCGCCGAAGCGATCGCCCGCGCGCAGGGCCCGCTCCAGGTTGACCGTGGAGCCTTCTGTTAGATCGCCCAGCGAGGTCACCGCCAGGGTCTGCCCGAGCAAGTCGAAGTCCGCTCCGGCCGGGTCCATCGCCGCGACCGTGAGGCAGCAGCCGTTGACCGCCACCGACTCGCCCATTTCCAATTCGGCGGCGAAGGGGATCTCCAGCGAAAGCCGGGCCTGCTCGCCGCGCTGCTCGAGCGAGCGCACGCGGCCTGTCGTTTCTACCAATCCGGTGAACATGGGAAATTACGGGGTTTCGGCGGCAGGGGCTACATAGCCGCGTTCCTTCTCGGGCGCGAACATCTCGTCGATCCCGCGATCGGGAAAGAAGATCATCACCGCGGCCACGATCAGGGTCGGGATCAGCGCCGCCGCCGCCAGCTTGAGCGGGGAGACGCCCTCGCCGAAGAACTTGCCTAACAGCGCCTGCCCCGCGGGGTTCGGCGCGTTCGCGATCACGGTCAGGCCACCGCCGGTCACGGCTCCCGCCAGCACCGCATACTTGAGCTGGGCGGGCAGGCCTTCGACCTGGCTGGCCAGGAAGGTGATCGCCGCATTATCATTGAAGGAGGTCAGGATGGTCGAGCCGGCGAACAAGGCTTCCTTGCCCAGATTGCCGATGATCGGTGCCAGCCACCAGCCTTGCAGGCCGCCGTGCACGACCAGGCCGGCGAGGAAGAATCCCACCAGGATAGGCCCGCGCAACTGGATCTCATGCTGGTGATGCGCCGTGCCCTGCGAGAAGGCCAGGAAGAACAGGAAGCCGCCGATGAACAGCGGCGGATCGTGCGCGAAGAATACCGTCCACGCCATGAAGCCGAGGTGGACGAGCGTTACGAAGAGCGGGATCGGCCGCCGCACTTCCTTCAGGTCGCCCTTGCCATCGCCATCGTGATCCCCGGCGCGCTCCGCCATTGCCGCCAGCTCTTTCTTGAAGAAGGCGAAGTAGAGGAAGGTCGAAGCGAGGATCGCCACCGCCGCCTTGTCCCCATAGTGCAGCAGCATCTCCTGCGTCGTCAGGCCCCACTTGGCCGCGACCATCAGTACCGGCGGGGCCGCGAAATTCGTCAGCACGCCGCCCACCGAGATATTCACGAAGAGCAGGCCGAGGGTGGCGTAGGCGAACTTCGGGCTCGGGCGCAGGCGGTAGAACTTCTTCGCCAGCAGCATTGCCGCGATCGTCATCGCGCCCGGCTCGGTGATGAAGGAACCTAACAGCGGGCCGACGATCAGGATCGAGAGCCACCAGGCGGCCGGCGAGTCCTTGCCGAAGCGCGCGAAGAAGCCGAGGCAATCCTCCGCGAAGCGCAGCACCGGCCGGGTCGAGGCGAGCGCCATGATGATCACCACGAACAAGGGCTCCGTGAAATTCACATGGTGGCCGAGATAGCCCCGCACCGTGCCGAGATCGTAGAACCACAGCATCGCGCCCAACAGCACCAGCACCCAGATCCCGAAGATCGCCTCCACCTCGCCCAGGAAGTGGAGCATGGTCCCCTTGAAGCTGACCGAACTGCCATGCCGGGCATCGTGAGCGTGCTGCACCTTGTGCGCATACTTCGTGATCGGCACCGCCACGAAGGTGTGGAGAATCGCCAGGATGAAAATGATCGTGGAGACGAGCAGGAAGGGCTGTTCCTTCGCCCGGAATGCCAGCTTCGCGCCGATCCCTTCCAGCCCGGCGGCTTTTTCCGCCTGCGGGAAGGCGGCCATTTTCTCGATGAATTCCGGTGTCGGCAGGTCGGCTGCCGCGGCGCCGCCGGGTAGGAGCAGCGCTAGCGCCGCCAGCAGGAAGATCAGGCATCGCATCGTCACGGTCCCGCGATGCTCCCGTGCCCTGCTTCCTGCGGCAAGGCAAACCGCCTCGCGGCAGCATCCGGGCGGCTTTCCCGGGAAAGGCTGAAAATTTCAAATTTCAAATTTCAAATTTCCTCTATTCTCCCGCTCATGAAACCCGCCCGCTGGCTTACCCTGCTTCCCGCGGCCTTGCTGCTCGCCAGCTGCGGCCTGACGAAACCCGACAAACCCGAGGTCGCCATCAGCAACAATTCCGGCCCCGGCGGCATCCCGCCGCACATGCTCAAGGGCTTCGATGGCGGCGGCACCGCGGTCACGCCCGGTGGCAACCAGCAGAAAGCCCAGGCGGCAGCTGCGGCTGCGGCGGCGAGCGTCGACTATACGGAGGCCGACCTCGCCTGGACCGATGCCGACAACCCGGATGCCGAAATCCCCGAACTCTCCAAGGTGATGACGAATGCCACCGAAGGCACCCGCTGGCTGGAGAGCGAGACCCAGGCCCTGCGCGAGTCCAAGAAGACCGGCAAGCCGCTGGTGATCTGGTTCACCGACAGCGTTAACAGCCCCGCCTGCAAATCCCTGAGCACCCGCCTGCTGGAGACCAACGAATTCGAAAACTGGGCCACCGAGAATACCGTGCGCCTCGTCATCGACCAGCACCCCGGCGGCAAGGGCCCGGACGATGTCACGCGCCGCACGCTTCACAACCGCGAGCTCAAGAAGAAGTACAACGCCAGCGGCTATCCCACCTTCATGGTGATCACTCCCGGCGGGGAGGTGATCGACCGCTACAAGGGCTACCGGAAGGGGAAGGAGGATTTCTTCTTCGGCCAGGTGAAGCAGGGCGTCTCCCTGGCGGCCGAGAAGCAGTCGGCATGGAAGAGCTCCCTGACCAAGAAGGGCTACCGCGAATGGTCCGACGGCAAGGGCCGCTCGATCTTCGCCAAGCTATCCTACTACAAGGATGGCGATTTGATCCTCGCGGAGCCTGACGGCCAGCGCGCCCGCACCCACGAGAAGAATCTCTCCGACGAGGACCGCGGCTGGATCGAAAAGCAGAAGGCCGCGCGGGGGATCCAGTGAAAAAGCGCGCTCCAGCGCAAAGGATGACTCTTTTTTCACCATGAGTCCCCGGCATGTTTCGGGGCGTTTTTGAGAGAAGCCCGCTCATCGTCCCGCCGCACAGGGGCATTTTTGGAGAAGCGAAGGTGAAAGACCGCTTTTCTAAAAAGTTCGGAATCATTGAGCTTGCACTGTTAGATAATTTTGGGTTTTCTAATCGGCGTGATCGGGGGATCTAAATTCAGCAGCGGGGAAACGGTGATTGTCCTGGAGCGTTCCGCCACGGAAGCGCGAGGCTCCAAATGGACCGTCAGCCTTTTCATTCTCGCGTTCGCACTCTTGTTCGGCGGAGCCGCCGGCGACTGGTTCGCCGCGGATCTCGCGGGGGAGAGCATGATCGCCCGCAGCCTGCAATTAGGCGGTGGCGCGGTGGCCATGGGGATCCTCACCGCGGTCTTCGGATCCTTGGTTTTCGGGCGTAATCCGGTCCGCTGGGGCATTGGAATGCCGCTTCTGGTTTATCTCGGCGGCACCCTCATGGCGGTGCTTAAGGGCGGCGAGGGCGGAATGGCCCTCCTCTACGGAGCACCGCTTTTCCTGGGCTTGGCCTTCGCGGCCGGCGTGTTGAGCGCTTTCCTCATCGATGGGGTTTTCCCACCCGGCCGGCGGAACTGAGACTGTCACTCTTGGTGAAGTTTCAGGAGTCGCCGATATTTAGAGAATTTTGAAAATCGCGGTTTTCCGCTGCGATTGGAAAGGGGATGACCACGAAGCTCCCCCTTTCGTTGCCTTGCCGGGCTCCCTCCTTCCGCCTGAGCGGCCCGGGCGCACCGTCCGGTGAAGAATCGCCGCAAGGTGGCAAGCAAGGGGCTTCCGGCACACCCGGCCTCTGGACCGGCACTCGCGACGGGATCGTCGCCAGCGTGCTGGCCTTCGCTGGTGCGATCCTTTTCGGCGGCGGAGCGGGCATCTGGTTCGCCGCGGGCGCCAGCGGGTGGATGGGCCAGGCTCTCGTCATCTCCGCGGGCTCAATGCTGATGGGCGCGATGGTCAGCCTTTCCGGTTCCCTGCTGGCCGGCCGCAATCCGGTCTTCTGGGGCATCGGCATGCCCCTGCTGGTCTACGTCGCCGGCACCGTCTTCGCCCTGCTCTCCGGCCATGCCGGTGCGGCGATGCTTCTCTTCGGTGCCCCGGTCTTCATGGGTCTGGCCATCACCGCCGGAGTCATGGTCGCCTTTGCGGTGGACCGGGATTGAGGCTCTGCGAGCCACCCCGACGTTTCCGATTCATCCTCCCATCCGGGCGGGTGATTTTGGCGTGAGGCCGTCACCCTCCGCGATTGCGTAATGGTAACGGGGGGTAAAATCGGACATGGTGTTCTCGTAAGCAACGCCGATCCCCCCACCGGCCGACCTTGCAAAACCCGTCTCCCCCCGGACGGAAAGAAATCCCCCCGCATACCCCCACGGGAAAACCCGCCGCTTTCGTTCCCCCCAACGATACCGGCGGGTTTTCCTTTTCCCGTAAAAGGTGGTCCGCACAGTCCTCTGTGCGGTCGAAGCAGTTCTCGGGGTGCTCGGAGAACCGGGTCCCTCGGGATGGTGGTCGGAGCAGTCGAGGTTTCCATGCGCGACAAGAGCGGCTTCGTCCGCCCGGAGGACTGAGCTGACTACCGCTTCAATCGCACGGTCCCCCGTGATCGCGTGATGGTGGATGGGAGCAAAATCGGACATTATGAATCCGTAAGCAACGCCACACCCCCCGCGGCCGAGCCTGCAAGAAATCCCCCCGATCAAGCTCGTCTTCCCCCGGACGAAAAACATCCCCCCAAAAGGGAAACCCGCCCGTAGCCTTCCCCCAGATGCTGCCGGCGGGTTCTTCTTTTTCCCCTTGGTGCAAGCGTTGGGACCGGCATGGTGACCGTAAGGTCCGCCGTGACCTGGCCTTCTCACCATGCAAGCCGTCCCCATCGCCTTCTACGATACGAAGCCCTACGACCGCGAATACTTCACCCGCGGCGCGGCGGAGACCGCGGTCGAGCTGCGCTTCCACGAATTCCGCCTGGATGCCTCGAATGCCGCATCCGCATCCGGCAGCCGGGCCGTCTGCGTGTTCGTGAACGACCGCCTCGACCGCGAGTGCCTGAAGGTGCTGGCCGGCTTGGGCGTGGAACTGATCGCCTTGCGCTGCGCCGGCTTCAACAACGCCGATCTGGAAGCAGCGCGCGAACTCGGCCTGGCAGTGGTCCGGGTGCCGGCCTATTCACCCCATGCGGTCGCGGAGCATGCGGTGACGCTGTTGATGGCCCTGAACCGCAAGATCCACCGCGCCTTCAACCGCGTGCGCGAGCTGAACTTCTCGCTCGGTGGATTGGTCGGCTTCGACCTCCACGGCAAGACCGTGGGCATCGTCGGCACCGGCAAGATCGGCCGCATCGCCGCGCAGATCTTCCGCGGCTTCGGCTGCGAGGTGGTGGCTTACGATCCCTTCCCGATGGACGAGTGGGCGGCTTCGAATCAGGTCCGCTACGTGGCGCTCGATGAGCTGTTAGGGAAGAGCGACATGATCAGCCTGCACCTGCCGCTGACGCCGGAGACCTTCCATCTGATCGATGCGGCCTCGATCGCCCGGATGAAGCCCGGCGTCTATCTGGTGAATACCAGCCGCGGCAAGCTGGTCGATAGCGCCGCGGTGATCCATGCGCTGAAGACCCGCCATCTCGGCGGGGTGGCACTGGATGTTTACGAAGAGGAGGAAGGCGTCTTCTTCGAGGATCACTCCGCCACCGCCCTGCAGGATGACGTGCTCTCGCGCCTGCTGACCTTCCCGAACGTGCTCATCACCTCGCACCAGGCCTTCCTGACCCATGAGGCCCTAACAGCCATCGCCGCGGTGACGCTCGATAGCATCGGGCGTTTCTCGGAAGGGCTCGAGCCGGTGGCGGAGCGGGTGCTTGTGTAGGCCGCGCCCGTCAGGTGCCTTCCGCGGCTCCGCCGCCGTGGACTGCGCGCAGCCTGCTGCCGCTGTCCCGATGCAGCCTGCTGCGAGGGGACCGGAAGGGAGGCCGCCGCCAAGGTTGTCCGGCCCGCCAGCTTGTAAGGGCTCGGCACAGGAGCCGCACAGCGGTCGTTGACTGTGGCAGCCTGCTGCGAGGGCGAAGCGACGGGAAGCTTGGAAGAAATCCCGTAGCGTGGACCGGGGGATTGGATCGGCAGTGTGAGGTGCTTCACGGCAGCAGGCTGCCTGCCCACAGCGGCAGCGGGCTGCCGCACTCCACGGTCGCTCCGCGACTTTCGTTCCGGAAACCTTCCGGTGAGTCCTCACCGGCATTCGACTGAAGTCCGCGCTCCCAGGGAAAACGAAAAAGCCGGGCGGCGGAGATCCGCGCCCGGCTTGAAATCATCGTGATCCGGAGAGGATTACTTCTCTTCCTTCTCTTCCTCTTCCTCGCCTTCTTCTTCCTTGTCCTCGGCCTTCGCCTTGGCAGGCTTGGTAGCCTTCAGCGGCTTCATGCTGTTGAGGATGCTCTCAAGCTCCTTGGCATGTTCCTTCTCGGCGGCCGAGCTGCCCCAATAGAGGAGGGTGATGACCTTCTCGTCGCTGAGCTCGATGAAGCTGAGGCTGACGCGGCAAGCGCCATCCTCATCGGTGCCGTCCCAGTTCAGGCCGCCGACCTTCATGCCGTTGATCTTCCCTTCGTTGTCCTTCTGGGAATCCGCGTCGATCTTCACGCTGGCCTTCGTGAGATAGTCGATCGCCCAGGTGACGGACTCTTCGAGCGTATCCGCATCGTCGGTCTGGGCGTAGAGCTGGATGGCGTTGTCGGAGGTGACCGCATCCACGGATTCATCGCCATGGGTGACCGTCCACTTTTCAGGGAAGCTGATGGAGAAGACGGAGTCCTTCTTCGGGATCTTGTAGTCTTCCGCGAAGAGCGGAGCCAGAAGGAGGCCGGAGAAGCCGAGGGCGAACAGGATCTTTTTCATGTAGGGGTGCGTGAGGGTGGGGCGGGTGCTCGGCATTCGTGCCGTGAAGGTTTTATGTAAGGAATGATTTACCAATGACCAAGCGTTTCGAGTGAATCGGCTGCACGTGATCGCGTGGTGGTCCTGTTAGAGCGCGTGCCTGCCAACGAAAGGCAGGGACCTTTCTCCGAAAGGTCCGGCTGGGGACGGCCTGAACCTTCGCTTCGGTGCCGCCTCGCGCGAGACAGCCGCAATCAGCCGGACCGCTCGGAGAGCGGTCCCTGCCTTTTTTAAGGCTCTCCGTCAGGTTTGCGGAAGCCCCTTTGAGGAAGCTCCCAATGCGGATCGATGCCCCCCTTTGCGGCGCAGCCGCTTTGGAGCACCTGAACCGCGCTGAAGGGGTGTCGAGCATGGAGTAACTCGAAAAAGAGGTTTTACTGAAAACCAAAGGGTTATAATTCTTGTTACTCGGGAGTGCGGCGGGTATCGCCGCTTTCCTGCGATGCGTGCCGGAGAGCGCCATGCCGAATCCACCATTCCTTTCCCCTTATCCCGGCGCGACTGCTCTGGCCCGATGGGAGGGGGGACGACGCAAAGCCGAATTCAAAACTGCGATCTCCGGAGCTAGCGCGCCCGAAAGCGGCGATGCCCGCCGCACTCCAAAGCGGCTGCGCCGCCCTCTTGGGCAGACGTATCGCGATCGCTCAGCAAACCTGACGGAGAGCCTTTTTTAAGACAGCCCCCTCAGAACTCCGCGGAAGTCGAGGCACCCACGGAGCCGTGGAAGCTGTTGCCCTGGTTGCTCTCCACCGCCTGTTGATGGTGGTCCGCGTGGACGCGTTCGTCGCGCAGTTTGTCCGGATCGCTGGTCAGCGGCGGCAGGGTCGCGGCGCTGCCTTGCGCGGTGTCCAAGGGGTCGGAACCGCCGAGCGGCTGGCAACTGGAAGCAAGCGAGAGGAGTGCGGCGAGGGGGAGCAGGCGGCAGGTGATCGCGAGGAGTGTCATGGAGGGAAGGGGAGCAGAGGAGGGGGTGGATGGCGATCTTGAAAGCGGGCCAGGGGGGGGCGATGCCACGCGGGGGATCATAGGGACGCGGATGTGGCACGGACGGCTCTACCGCTGGGAGCGCGGAGCCACCGGCCCGCAGAATGGTGCACATGGCTTCGCCTCTAGGGAAGACATGCAGTACCGCGACGGCGCTATCCACACGCATCGCGCGAACTGCCGGGCGGCAAGGGATGCTTCTGCGGGCCGGTGGCTCCGCGCTCCCAGCGGAAGAGCCGTCCTTGAAGCGCGACGAAACGATGTGGGCAAGCGGCTGTAACGACTGCCGCAGCCGAAGGCGGCTGCGGCGACTTGAAAAGCCGCGCCCCTCACCAGCTCAAATCGCCCCCTTCTCCTCCAAAAAGGGCACCAGCTCCTCGACCCCGAAATCCGCCAGCACCTCGCCGTGCCAATCCATCGTCGGGGCCTTTGTCTGGTTCGAGAGCGCCACCATCTCGCGCATCGCGTCGGGATTGCCGGAGACCACCATGGTCTTCACCGCGACCTTCTTCTTCTTGAGGAAGGTGACGACGTCTTCGCACCACGGGCAGCCGGGCTTGATGTAGAGGATGGGCAGTTCAGGCATGCGCAAGGCTGGACGATCATCCCCGGAAGTCAAATGCAGGAGGCTGAAGGAGCTGCGCCCTACTAACGATCCTCTGCGGGGTCCCGTGCCGGCGGCCCGTCGGCTTCCTTCGGGCTGCGGAGAACCAGGAAGATCGAAAACAGGGAGAGGAATATGGCGAAGCCGGAGATGTTAAGGATGACTCCTGAAAGGCTGCGGGACGCGCTGGAAAGATTGGCCGTGCCTTCGGCACCGAGCGTCACGATTCCCACCACGTTTTCGTGAAGCTCGCGCGTGAACGGCTGCCCGATCCTGGTGGAAAGCTTGCGGTTGAGTTCTGCCACCGGATGGGCCGCGAGATTGGTTTCGATCTTCTTGAAAACGTGACCGTGGAAGACCCCGGCGGCAAACAGCACGGTGAGGAAGAAAACACTGCAGGCCTGGAGCGCGATGAGGTTCCTGCGGAGCCGGTTCCTTTTCATGGGGGGATCAGATGAAGCGCACCGCGTGCTTCTTGGACAGCTTCAGCACGTCCCCGGCGGCGATGCTCACGGCCGCGTTCGGATCGGTCAGCTTCTCGCCATTGAGTTGGACGGAGCCGGTGGTGATGAACTGCTTCCTCAGCTCGCCGTTCGACTTCTCCAGCGCGAAGGCGGCCTTGAAGCCGTAGGCGGTGAGGGAGAGGACGTTGAGATCGGCGGGGAGATCGGCCAGCGGCAGCTCCGGCAGCTCGGCGGCGGCGAGGTCCTTCTTCGAGAAGCGGGTGTCCCAATCTTCACGCGCAGCGCTGCCAGCCTCCGCACCATGGTAGCGGGAAGTCAGCTTTTCCGCGAGGGCCTTCTTGGCTTCCATCGGATGTCCGGCAGGATCGAGCGTCTCGCCTAACAGGAGCTGGTAGTAGCGTGCCATCAGGATGTCGGAGACGCTCATCAGCTTGCCGAACATGTCGTTCGGAGCATCGTTCACGCCGACGTAGTTGCCGTAGGACTTCGACATCTTCTTCACGCCGTCGAGCCCTTCGAGAAGGGGCAGGGCGACCACCACTTGCTGCGCCTGCCCTTCCTCCTTCTGGAGATCGCGGCCGACGAGCATGTTGAAAAGCTGGTCGGTGCCGCCGATCTCGACATCGGCGCGGATTTCCACCGAGTCCCAGCCCTGCATCACCGGGTACTGGAGTTCGTGCAGGCGGATCTCCTGGCCGGCCTCGATGCGGTTGCGGAAGTCCTCGCGCTGCAGCATCTGCTGGAGCGTCACGCGGGAGTTCAGGCGCAGGATGTCCTCGTAGGCCAGCTTGCGGAACCAGTCGCCGTTGTAGACGATCTCGGTCTTGTCCTTGTCGAGGATCTTGAAAGCCTGGTCGGTGTAGGTCTCGGCATTCGCCAGCACCTCGTCGCGGGTCAGCGGCGGGCGGGTGACGGAGCGGCCGGAAGGATCGCCGATGGTCGCGGTGAAGTCGCCGATCAGCAGCACCGCCTGGTGGCCGAGGAGCTGGAACTGCCGCAGCTTTTCCAGCGGCACCGTGTGGCCGAAGTGGATGTCCGGGGCGGTCGGGTCCACGCCGAACTTGATCCGCAGCGGGCGGCCGAGGCGGAGCTTTTCGAGGAGTTCCTTTTCGGAAAGGACCTTGGCGGTGCCGGCGGTCAGGATCTGGAGCTGTTCTTCCGGAGTCACGGGGCGCGCACCCTAGGGGGATGGAAGGGCGGTGGCAAGCGGTTGAACCCTTCGGGAATGACGAATGAAGAATTCCCGAATGACGAATGCCGCGTGAGGGGAAGAAACGGGAGATCGACCGTCAGGCGGAAGCCTATTCTCCAGCAGGCACTTCATTTCGGAAATTCGGAACTCGTCATTCAGTTAGCGCCGAATGCCAAGCGATGTCACCCTATCTTCCCGTGCTTCCCCACGGACGGCTCTTCCGCTGGGAGCGCGGAGCCACCGGCCCGCAGAGCGGTCCCAGTCGCTCCGATCGCGAAAGAGGCAGGCAGCAAGGTCACGGCACTTTCTATACCGACCTCATCATGCCTAGCGCGCTTCAGGTTGCTTCTGCGGGCCGGTGGCTCCGCGCCCCCAGCGGAAGAGCCGTCCTTCCACTTCCCACTCTCACACAAAAAACCGGCCCCGGTCGAAACCGGAGCCGGTTGGAATTACGAAATGGACTTCAGAGTGCTTCCTCCACCTCCACCCGCAGGAAGCCGGCGGTCGGAGCCGTGCCGCCCAGGCGGAAGCTGCGGAGCTCCCAATCCTCTGACTCAGGGTTGCTCACGCCGGTGGTCAGCGCCGGGGTGACTTCCTCCACCGGGGCGTCCCAGTTCCCGAGGGCGGTCGAGCCCTGGATCTGATAGGTGATGCCATCGATGGTGGCGGTCAGGCGGCCACCCTCCACGGCGAAGCTGGCACCGGCGCGCACCGCGACGGTGATCACGACGCCTCCGGGAGCCGCGACGGGTGCCTGGATGCCGCGTGAGCCCGGATTGCCCGGCAGGCCGGCGAGGGCGAATTCAAGCAGGTTCACGACGCCATCGCCATCCGCATCGTCGCCCGCACCCTGCAGGTTTGCCGGGATGCCGGCAGCGGCGGCCCAGGTGGCGAAGGGACTGTCTCCCGGCTCGATGACCTTGATGGTGGTGCGGTTCAGACCTGCATCATAGGTGGCGGTCGTGCCAGCGGCACCGTGGAACCAGGCTTGCCCGGTGATGGCGCGGCGGTCGCCGGTCAGGGTGATTTCACCTCCGTCGAAGTTGAAGGTGGCGAGAGTGCCGAGGGGGCCGGTGGTGATGTCCGCCGCTTTCAGGGTGCCGCCGGTCATCGTGAAGGTACCGTTGGCACTGCTCTGTCCGAGGCTGATATTCTGGTCAACGCTCAGGCTGCCGCCGGAGAGCGTGACCGTGCCGGTGGAGCCCCCGCCAACCAGCAGCGGGGTCTGGCCGGTGATGGCTACCGTCCCGCCGCTGATCTCCAGCAGATTGTTGCCAGCTCCTTCGAAGCCGACCACCATCGCGGTGTAGTTGGCCACGCCTAGCGAGCCGCCGGTCACACGCAGGATCCCGGATCGAGAGAGGTAGACGAAGTTGTTGTTGGAACTGGTGAAGCTGGCCTGGCCGCCCGCGACCTCGAGAAGGTCGCCGCCCGCCGCCTTGCCGATGTGGACATTGTGCAGGAGGCTGCCGCCGCCTACGCTTAGGTTGCCATTGCCGGTGGACTTCACGATGAGCTGGCCGGTGCCGGAGAGCAGATACTTCGAGCCCGCCGCAGGGGCATCGTCGGCGATGAAGAAGCCGCGGTCGAGCGTGGCATCCACGATCCCGGCGGTGTGATTGAAGGTGCCCGGGAAGTTGACGCCCGCGATGAAGTAATTGCCGGTCTGCTTCAAGGTGCCGCCGCTCACGTTGAACTCGCCGCGGTTGAGCAGGCGGCCGTTCACCGTGAGCTTGCCGGTGCCGGTAACCGTGGTCTTGCCATTGCGTTCGAGATTGCCGCCGCGGATGGCCTCCCGGGTGCCGTCGCTTACGATCACTTCCTGGGCCGAGCCGGGAACGATCCCTGCGGGCCAGTTGAAGGCACCGTCGTAGTTCGTATTGACGGAGCCGACCCAGCTCTGGACCGGTGGCACGATCACATTGCTGTCCAGGGATGTGCCCGGCAGCGGGATGATCTGGCTCTGAACCTGACGTGCGGTCGGGGTGGGGTAGGCGAAGGCCGTGACGTTGTCGATGAGTGTCCAGGTCGTGCCGTCGTTGCTGCCTTCGAGGATCCACTTCACCGGATCGCGGGCCTCGATGTCGTTGGCGGTGGTGAAGCGGTAGGAGTCGATGGTGAGGTCCTGTTCAAACTCGAAGATGACCGGCTTGATCCGGATATCGGTGAGTCTCGTGGCGGGCAGGCCGTCCGCCAGCAGCGGCGCATCCACGGGCCGGCTGCCGCCCGGGTTGGTGACGATCACATTGACGAGATTGTCGTTAGTCCCGGTGCTGCCGGTCGCAGGCGGGGTCGCGGCGTTGGTGGGGTAGAGATTGAACTCGGTGCCGCTGTGGAAGAAGGAGAACTCGGAGAGCTGGTAGGCATCCGCCCCCGGGCGCATGGCGATGGGGGTGAAGCGGTAGAAGCGGTGGGTGGCGGTGCCGCCGGCCACGCTGCGCAGGTTCAGTTTCTTCTCCGTGCTGCGGGAGCCATTGGTGGCCGTGAGGGTATACTCCGTGTCCGCGTTCACGGGCGGGGTGAATTCCCTCAAGTCCGTGGGGTTCGGCGGCAGGCCGTCGATGGCGGGGCTCAAGGAGACGGCTTCCGCCGTGACGCTGAGGTCCGGGTCGAAGGTATCCCATTCGAGGCTGACGGTGGAGCCGTTGAGGCTGATCGTATCGTTGCCCTCGAAGTAATTGATCACCGGAGGGATGTCGCCGCTGATCGGGAAGGGCTGCGCCTGGAAGGTCGAGCTGGCGGGATTGGTGGGGAAGTTGGTCACGCGGTCGAGCAGGACCCATTCCTCTTCCGCCGAATTGCGGCCCCAGATCTTCCAGTCGATCGGGTTGCGGTTCGTGAAGTTGGCCGTGTCCGCCCCGCTGGCGAAATTGTAGGAATCGATCGTCACCGGCGCGGTGAAGCTGAAGTAGAGGAACTTGGCTGCTCCGCCGTTGTCCCCGAGGGGGGTGAGCCACTTGGTGGCCAGCGCGCCATCGATGATTTTCGGGGCGCCTTCCGCGTCGAGAAGGGGCCGCGAGCCGCCGGTGACGGTGACCGGGACGGTATCGATCGCGGTGCCGTTTTGTCCGAGGGCCGGTGGCGGGACGATCTCGGGGTTGTTGGCGATGAGGTTGAGCGGGGTGCCGCCATTCGAGAGCACGAACTCGGACAACTGGATGACGGTGCCGGCCGCGTAGAGCTTGGTGGGCTCAAAGCGGTAGTGCTGGTAGGTGACTTGGGCGGACGCCGAGGCGGTGAGGAGGGTGCCCAGGGCGATTGCTCGCTGAAGGGTTCGGGGATGGATATTCATGTTTGAGGTAGGTGCGCCGCTTCCCTTTCCGAAGACGGCCCGCACTAACGGTCGCCGGTTGGGAAGGGTTGTTGACGCTATCGTCACGTTTACTGCGTGGCATCGGGGTTCGGGTTTTTCGGGGTGATGATGTGTCAGTATAAGTGTCTGTTTGTAAGATTGATGTGGCTTTGCGATGCGGCCGTCCGAAGTTTCGTCGGCTCCCGGTTTCGGTCGCTCGGGCACCGGCGGAATGTTGGAAAAAAAGTGATCCGCCCCCGTGATTTACGTCCGCGGAGGAAACCGGATTGGGCCTTGGCAAGCGGGGCGGCGATCGGGCAAGCTCACCGGACATGACCCCTCTGCTGAGGCAACTCGAAGGGCTTAACGTCCGCGTGGACGACGTGATTTACATGCCCAGCCTGGACGCTCCGGACGAGCGTCCGCACCCCTTCGTGTACTTCATCTCGATCAAGAACGAGTCGCAGGAGAAAGTGACGATCCGCGGCCGGAAGTGGATCGTGAAGGAGGACGACGGCGAGGTGGTGGTGGTCGAGGGCGACGGGGTGGTCGGCCAGAGCCCGGAGATCGGGCCGGGCGAGCATTTCTCCTACAACAGCTACCACGTGACCCGCGGCGACGGCACCGCGGAGGGTGCCTTCTTCGGCGAGACCGCGGACGGCAACTGGGTCTTCGCCAGGATTCCCGAGTTCCGCCTGCAGGTGCCGGATTGGGCGTAAAGGCATGCGTGGTGAGAAGAAGAACGTCCGTCCGACCGGGTACGGCTGCCTGGCGGTCCTGATCGCCATCCCGGCGTGTGGAGTGCTCGCTTACTTCGTGCGGCCTGAGATCGCTTGGGCGATTCTTCCCATTGCAGCGTTCTGGAGCTGGGTGTGCTGGCGGCGGGACAGAAAGGAAAAGCGGCTGCTTCAGGAAGCGCTTGAAGAGTCATTCGCCGGTTTCGATGGCGCGATGCCGCGAATCAAAAAAGAAACGAGCTACGGCTACCCTGCAATCACCCTCCATTTCCAGTCGGAGGAGGAAATGAACCGGGCCGCCGACACAGGCCGGACGAAAGTCTTCAAGGCTCGACTGGTGGAGATGTATGGCGGGGGTGGCTTTGATATCGAGAAGGCCTTTAACGCCACCTACACCGGCTGGGAGGCCGAACTGACGGAGTGCGTCGACAACGGTCCCGACGGGATGCGCAGGTGGGGCGAGAAGAAAGAAGCCGAGAGGGCGCGGGTAGACCGCGGTGGAAGGTGAGGGCAGCCTGTCTTCCTGCCTGTCCGATCCGTCCGACATCCTTAGGGGAGTGAGACGGATCGGACAGAAAATGGGACCAGCTCAATGGACCGAATAACCGACTCCGAAGAACCCGGCCACGAAAAGCCACCCGAGCGGCGACAGCAGCGCCGGCAACACCCAGCCGAAACTCCTGGCATCTTGATCGCACAGCAGGCGATAGGCGGCGGAAAAAGAATAGACCGCGATCCCCATTCCCAGCGTAAAGGGGATAAAGCTGAAGCGCACGGCAGCGTAGTCGCCTGCGACCACCAGCAGGAAGGTCAGCGTCGAGGAGAGCAGCGCGACGAGGCCGAGGACAATGGCCAGCGAGGTGACCAGCCAGCCGGAAGCGGTCTTCAGCAGGGTCACGCGAAGCGGCTCAAGATGGGGTTGCTTGGGGGCCATGGGATGATCGCGGCTAGTGAAATAGCCCTTTCACCCCGAGCAGCGCCGGGCTGCCGAGGAAGCCCGCGAAGGCGGCGGCAGGCAGGATCAGCCACAGGAGCTTGCGGGCGGAGTGGTTGTCCATCAGGAAGACCGTGGTCAGCAGCCCGCAGGCGACGGAGAGGATCCCGAAGCCCGCGATCAGCAGGTGCGTGGGATCCACGAAATGGAGGTTCGGCCACATCAGCACGAGGACGAAGGCGCAGAACAGCGCCAGGAAACCCGAAGTGGTGGCAGAGAAGGCAGAGAGCAGGTGGAGGAGGCCCCTGACCCAATAATTCCGTGAGGGCAGGTTCATGCCGGTATGATCCGGACGCGTGTGAAGCGCGGGAGGCCGCCGGATGAAAAGCCGGTGAATCCCGTCAGCTGTTTTTCAGGAAGGACGTTGCAGGGCGGGGCGGCTTCGGCTCGGATGGATGGCATGCCCTGCCGTTGGCTTTTCACGCTTTTGTATGGTCTGCACATCGTCTGGACCGGCTTGCAGGCCAGCATCCAGGCGCAGGCCTACAAGGCGAATGCGCTGTGGTTCTGCCTGGTGATGGGGGCGGCGGCGATCGGGGCCTCGTTCCTCTACCGCGCGGGCCGGAACTCCGTGGCTTGGAAGCTGGCGGGCTTCGTGGTGGCGATGGTCTTCGGCTTCTACCTGTTCTGCCTGATCAAGCATCCGGAGGAGGATGCGACCCTGCGGGTGGGGCTGATCATTTTCAGCTCGGTGGCGCAGGCGGCGGTGATTCTGATGCCGACGCCACCAAGGAGGTGAAAAAAGGTGGTCCGCACAGTCCTCTGTGCGGTCGAAGCAATTCTTGAGGTAGTCGGAGATTAGGTGCTCCCGGGAAGATGGTGCCGGAGCAGTCGGGGTTTCCATGCGCCGTAAGGGACCACTCGCCGCACAGAGGACTGTGCGGACCACCTTTAAACACACCCGACCACCCCGTCCGGCGTGGCCAGGAAATGCATCGGCATGTCGTGGGGATCGGCGGGGAGTTCCGGGTGGACTTGCTCGCGGAAGCAGACGCCGACGCGGATCGATTCGCTGTCGGCCTGGGGCAGGGTGCGGTCGTAGTAGCCCTTGCCGCGGCCGAGGCGCTTGCCGCCGGCGGTGAAGCCGAGGCCGGGGCAGAGGAAGATCTCGATGGCCTTGATCGGGCAGAGCGGGGCGTCGGGGCGGGGTTCGGCGATGCCGAAGGGGCCGGTTTGCAGGCCGGAGTGGATCGAGTCGGTGTAGTGGAAGTGCAGGCCATCGCCATCGATCCGCGGGAAGGCCCAGCGGTGGTCGGGCAGTCCGGCGAGCAGGGGCAGCAACTGCGGCTCGCCCGGGATCGCGGAAAATGCGGAGACGGTGCGCTCGGCACGCTGCGCCAGCCAAGCGCGGAGGACGCGGCATATCTCCGCGGACTGCGCGAGTTGCACCGCCGCATCGGGGAGCGAGGCGCGCAGCACGCGGCGGAGCGCGGGTTTCGAGTCGAAGCGGGGACTTGCCACTTGCAAAGAAAAGTTGGGACGCGAGTCTAGCCGCTGTGAGTCGTATTTGGCAAGCAGCCGTCGTGATCGTGGGTCTTTCGTCGCTGGCGAAGGGCGCGGACGAGGCTGCCGGCAAGTTCCCCTGGGTGCCGCCGAAGGTGGGTGCCGGGATCTTCACCGGAGACCTCGGGATGCTCGACCGCGAGCGCGAGGAGTATGCCAATAGCCTGGCCGGCTACGCCTCGAACCGGGTGGCCGCAGCGAAGGCGAGCGCGGCTTCTCTGGGGGAAGCGCGGCGGCTGGTCGCGCTGGCGCTGCATCTTTCCTCGCGGAACAAGAAGACCCTGGTGCTGAGCTTCCAGCTTTCCCGCGGGGTGCTGCCGGAGTCGGTGCCGGGCGACTATCAGCCGGATGTGCTGGCGCGCCTGCTCTTCGAGCGCGGCATGGAACTGAAGAAGCAGGGCGGCACGGAGAACACGCTGCTGGCACGGATTTTCACGGAACTCTCCGCGGAGATGGATCCGAAGAACGACGACGCGGTGTATGCCAGCGAGATCCAGCGCCTGGATCACGGGAACGTGAACTGGAGCACGCTGACGGATGTGAAGGCGGAGGTGGTGGAGAAGAAGGAAGAAGGGACGCCTTGAGGAAAGGCGAATCACCAATCACTAATCTTCTAATCATCAATCGGACTGCGCTGCGCGGGGAAAGGCTCTGAAGGAGGCGCTGCCGCGCCGATTGAAGAGCGGGGGCCTCCTGTCCATGTGCATCGGTCCAGTGCCAGCGACAATCAGGTCACCTCTCCTTGGACGGCGCGGGAGCGCCTCCTTCAAATCTTCCATCCGCACAGCGGCAGTCTGATTTGTGATTGGAAGATTAGTGATTGGTGATTTCTTCTCCCCTCCGGCTTGCCAGCCGTTCTCCCGCGCCTAGGCTACGCGCTCTTTTCCCATGAAAATCTGGTTGGACGGTGAATTGGTGGATGAATCCGCGGCGAAAATCTCCGTGTTCGATCACGGCTTGCTTTATGGCGACGGTGTCTTCGAGGGCATCCGCTTCTACAATCGCCGGGTCTTCCGCCTGACCGAGCACATCCGCCGGCTTTTCGATTCGGCACGGGCGATCGTGCTGGAGATTCCGTGGACGCAGGAGGAGGTGATCCAGTTCGTGGTCGATACCGTGGCCGCGAATGGCCTGGACGACGGCTACATCCGCCTGGTGGTGACACGCGGTGCGGGCGGGCTGGGCTTGAACCCCTACCTCTGCAAGCGGGCCAGCATGTTCATCATCGCCGGGACCATCAGCCTGTATCCGGAAGAGCACTACGAGAACGGCCTGGCCGTGATCACCTGTGCGACCCGCCGTCCGGCACCCGCGGCGCTGATGCCGCAGGTGAAGTCGCTGAACTACCTGAACAACGTGATGGCGAAGGTCGAGGCGATCCAATCCGGCGCGCTGGAGGCCGTGATGCTGAACGAGCAGGGCTACGTGGCGGAGTGCACGGGCGACAATATTTTCATCATCCGCGATGGCGTGGTCCACACGCCGCAGGTCAGCGATGGCGCGCTCGACGGGATCACCCGCGATGTGATCCTGGAGCTGGCCGATGAGCTGGGGGTGGTGGTGCTGGAGCGGCAGATGACCCGCTACGACATCTTCGTGGCGGACGAGTGCTTCCTGACCGGCACGGCGGCCGAGGTGATCCCGGTGGTCGAGTTGGACCGGCGGAAGATCGGTGATGGCAAGCCCGGACCGATCACGCGGAAGTTCATCGAGGCTTTCAAGAAGCTGGCAGGCAGCACGGGAACACCGATTGATTGAGACCAATTTTGTCCGATCCGTCTCACACCCCTAGGGTGGTCGGACGGATCGGACACAGCTTCCCGGGGAAACTTGCGGGACCGTTGGCACCATGGTAGTTCTTCCCCGTGCAGGTGGAATTGCCAGATGCGGCCTTGGAAGGAACGGGGATCACTCCAGAGTGGGCCAAGCTCGAGGTGGCCGTGGCACTCTACCGCGATCGACTAGCGGATATGGGCCGGGCGGCGAAGATTGCCGGGCTGTCCCGGCTGCGGTTCCAGCATGAGCTTGGCAAGCGGGGCGTGACGATTGACTTCGGGGTTGAGGATCTCCGGAAGGACATCGAGACGCTCCGCAGCCTCGGGTTGCTATGATCGTCGTGGCAGATACTTCGGTGATCAGCAATCTGATCACGGTGGGATTTGTAGGCATTCTCCACGACCTTTACGGTGAGGTGATAATCCCTCCCGAAGTCGAACGAGAGTTGCTTGATTGGCACCCCGCTCTTCCAGCCTTCGCCACCGTGGTTCCACCTTCCGATCAAGACGCTGTCGAGCGTTTGTAGGAGGAGTTGGATCCCGGGGAAGCGGAAGCGATCATACTGGCCATAGAGATCCACGCAGATCTTTTGCTGATGGACGAGCGCAAGGGGCGTGCACTTGCCGACCAAATGGGGTTAAGATCTACCGGCCTTCTGGGCGTCTTGCTGCAGGCCAAGGCGGCAGGATTGCTCGATCAATTGAAGCCGGTATTAGATGATCTCACGCAGAGGGCGAATTTCCGCGTTTCTGCGAAACTGAGAAGCGAGTTTCTGGCTGCGGCGGGAGAGCTGTAACGGCAGGCGGCCTCTCTTCTGCTCGGGAAGGCCCAAGATGCTCTCCCATCTCCCTTCAGAAATCGTCGTTGCACCCTGAGATTTCGTTTCGCATTCCGTTTTGGCGCTCTTAGCTTGGGGACGTCAATGGACTGTGACATCTGCGGCAAGAAGGCGAAAGTGCACCTCACCCAACTGGTGGGCGGGCAAATCAAGAAAATCGCCCTTTGCGATGACTGCGCGAAGGAGAAAGGCGTGACCGACCCTACGGGCTTTGCCCTCGCGGAGATGTTGCTGGGGAAATCGCCCGTCAAGGCGGTGGCCCCGGTCGCGCCCGCGGTGCAGGGGGCGGGGCGGCGTTGCGCGGGCTGCGGCTTCACGCTGGAGGACCTGCGGCGGATCCGGCGTTTCGGCTGCGCCACCTGCTATGTGACTTTCAAGGACGAGGTGGGCCAGATGCTACGCGGCATGCACAAGGGCACCAAGCACGTGGGCAAGGTTCCCGCGGGGCTGATGGAACTCCACGAGCGGACCCAGCGGCTGGAAGAACTCCGCGGCCGGCTGGACCTGGCGATCACTGCGGAAAATTACGAAGAGGCTGCGGGCCTGCGCGATGAAATCCGTCAGGTCGAGACCCGCAGCACCACGACCCCCACCCGAACCGGCGAGCCGACATGATGCGCTTTACCACTTTAATCAAGAACCCGGCCGATTGGATGACCGGCGAAGGCGCGGACAGTTCGATCGTGCTGACTTCCCGCATCCGGCTGGCCCGGAATGTGAAGGGCGAGCCTTTCCCCGGCTGGGCGAAGAAGGAGCAGCGCCGCCACACGCTCGAACTGGTGCGTCCGGCGGTGGAAGCACTGCCGTGCATGAAGGATGCCTTTTCCCAGGAGCTCGACGATCTGAACTCGGTGCAGAAGCAGGTGCTGGTCGAGCGCCACCTGATCAGCCGCGAGCATGCGGCGCGCGGGGAGGGGAGTGCGGCCGTGATCGAGCGGCGGCAGTCGATCGCGCTGATGGTGAATGAAGAGGATCACCTGCGGATGCAGGCGATCCGCCCGGGGATGTCGCTGCGGGCCGCTTACGATTCGCTGGCCGCGATCGATGAGGAGCTGGAGCAGACGCTGGAGATCGCCTTCGACCACGAACTGGGCTACCTGACGACCTGCCCGACGAATCTCGGCACCGGCTTGCGCGCTTCGGCGATGTTGCATTTGCCCGCGCTGGTCCTGAGCGACCAAATCGGCCAGGTGCTGCAGGCGGTGAACAAGATCGGGCTGGCGGTGCGCGGGCTCTATGGCGAGGGCACGGAGTCACTCGGCAATCTTTTCCAGATCTCTAACCAGTCGACGCTGGGCGAGAGCGAAGAGACAATTTTACGCAGGCTGGAGCGCGTTATCGCGCAGGTAGCGACACATGAGCGCAATGCCCGGGACAAGCTGCTAGAGGATGACCCCGAGATGGTGAGCGATAAGATCGGCCGTGCCTACGGGGTGCTGCGGCATGCGTGGGTCATTGATTCCAAGGAAGCCCTGAACCATTTGTCACTGCTCCGGTTAGGCGGCGACCTGGGGTTTTTACCTCACGAAACCGTAAAATCTTGTGATGCTTTACTAATGGATATCCAACCGGCACACCTTCAGCTACATTCAGGGCGTAAACTCTCACCGGAGGAACGGGACTCGATTCGGGCGGAAATCGTCCGGACCCGGTTGCAAACCCTCCAAGCCCCTGATATTCGTTCAACGAGGAAAAAGGACGAAAACGACCAAGAGCCCGACATGTTATGAATAATTTCACACCCAGAGCCCAACAGGTACTGGCCCTCGCCCGGAAGGAGGCCGACCGCTTCAACCACAGCTATGTGGGGACCGAGCATCTGCTGCTCGGCCTGATCAAGCTGGGGCAAGGGGTGGCGGTCAACGTCTTGGAACGGATGGGGCTGGACCTGGAAAGTGTCCGCATGGAAGTCGAGAAGGAGGTCGGGACCGGCACCGGCCAGAAGATCTCCGGCAGCATCCCCTACACGCCGCGCGTGAAGAAGGTGCTGGCGCTGGCGAACAAGGAGGCGAAGGCCCTCAACCACAGCTACGTGGGCACCGAGCACATCCTGCTCGGCCTGCTGCGCGAAGGCGAAGGAGTCGCTGCCCGCGTCCTGCGCCGCATGGATGTGGACATCCAGCGCACCCGCAACGAGATCCTGGCCGAGATCGATCCGAACTTCACGCCCGACGACGACGATGACGACGACGCCGAGGAAGAGGACGAAAACTTCGAAGACGAGAGCAACGAGAACGAGGAAGCGGAGACGGAGGGCAAGACCAAGACCCCCGCGCTGCGCGCCTTCGGCCGTGATCTGACGAAGCTGGCCCGCGACAACGAACTGGACCCGGTGATCGGCCGCGAAAGCGAGATCGAGCGCGTGATCCAGATCCTGTGCCGCCGCACCAAGAACAACCCGGTACTGATCGGGGAAGCGGGTGTCGGCAAGACCGCGATCGTCGAGGGCCTGGCTCAGGAGATTTCCTCGGGCAACGTGCCGGAGATCCTGCGCGACAAGAAGGTCATCACCCTCGACCTCGCGCTGATGGTCGCCGGGACGAAGTACCGCGGCCAATTCGAGGAGCGGATCAAGGCCGTGATGGACGAGATCCGGAAGGTGAAGAACGTGATCCTTTTCATCGACGAGCTGCACACCATCGTGGGTGCCGGCTCGGCGGAGGGTGCGATGGACGCTTCCAACATCATCAAGCCCGCGCTTTCCCGCTCGGAGCTGCAGGTGGTGGGTGCGACGACGCTCAACGAGTATCGCAAGTACATCGAGAAGGATGCCGCCCTCGAGCGCCGTTTCCAACAGGTGAAGGTGGAAGAGCCTTCCGTGGACGACGCGATCAAGATCATGCAGGGCCTGCAGGAGAAGTACGAGGCGCACCACAAGGCCAAGTTCACGCCGGAAGCGGTGGTGGCCTCGGTCAAGCTGACCTCGCGCTACCTGACCGGCCGCTACCTGCCGGACAAGGCGATCGACGTGCTCGACGAAGCCGGCGCCCGCGCGCGCATCGGCCAGATGACCCGGCCGCCGGAGATCAAGCAGCTTGAAGCGGACATCGAACAGGTGAACCGCGAGAAGATCGGTGCGATCGGCGAGCAGGACTTCGAGAAGGCGGCCTCGCTCCGCGACAAGGAGAAGCACATCAAGAAGACCCTCGACGAGACCCTCAAGAATTGGCGCGCCAAGTCCGAGGAGACCGTGGTGGAAGTCGACGACGAGGACATCATGGCGGTGGTCTCGAAGTGGACCGGTGTGCCGCTCCGTCGCATGGAGGAGAAGGAAGCCGAGAAGCTGCTCAAGATGGAGAGCGAACTCGAGGGTCGCGTGATCGGTCAGGACGAAGCGGTGAAAGCCATCTCGAAGGCCCTGCGCCGTTCGCGTGCCGACCTCAAGGACCCGCGCCGCCCGATCGGTTCCTTCCTCTTCCTCGGCCCGACCGGGGTGGGCAAGACCTACCTGGCGCGCAACCTGGCCGAGTTCATGTTCGGCGACCCGGAGTCGCTGATCCAAATCGACATGTCCGAGTACATGGAGAAGTTCACCTCCAGCCGCCTGATCGGGTCGCCTCCCGGTTACGTCGGTTACGAGGAAGGCGGCCAGCTTTCCGAAGCGGTCCGCCGCCGGCCTTACTCGGTGGTGCTCTTCGACGAAATCGAGAAGGCTCACCCGGACGTGATGAACCTGCTGCTCCAGATCCTGGAGGAAGGCATGGTCACCGACTCGCTCGGCCGCAAGATCGACTTCCGCAACACGATCATCATCCTGACTTCGAACGTCGGGGCCTCGATGATCAAGCGGCAGACGACGCTCGGCTTCGGCGCGATGTCGGCGGACCAAGGCGACTTCGAGGGGATGAAGGAGAAGATCATGGAGGAATCCAAGCGCTACTTCAAACCGGAGTTCCTCAACCGCCTCGATGACCTGGTGGTCTTCCACATGCTGGAGAAGAAGGACCTCGATAAGATTGTGGATCTCGAAATCGACAAGCTGCTCAAGCGCCTGCGCGACAAGGATATCACGCTCGAACTCGACTCCACGGCCCGCGACCTGCTGGTCAAGAAGGGTTACGATCCGTCCTACGGTGCGCGTCCGATGCGCCGTGCGGTGGAACGCTACCTGGAAGATCCGCTGGCCGAAGCCCTGCTCCGCGGTGACGTGAAGCCCGGGGATACGGCGAAGGTCCACTGCCCGGAAGGGGCCGAGCTGCTGGTCTTCGAGCCGGTGGGCGCGAAGGCCGAGCCGGACGAGGCGGGAGTCTGATCCGAACGATTCGATTCAATTCAACGAGAAAGCGGCTTCCGGGAGGGAGCCGCTTTTTTGTTCTTGGGGGCTGGTTTGCTGATGGAAGGGCAGCGATCGAACCGCGGAGGCGCGGAGGTCGCAGAGGGAGCACGGAGAAAGACAGAGGAGGTTGAACCGCCAAGACGCGAAGGACGCCAAGTTCTTGAAGGCTGTGCAGGGACGAGAAGCAACCAGGCGAAGTGATGTGGCCGACGGAATACATTCCTTGTTTCTTCGGGGCGATCCGCCGTCCGGCATTTTATCCACGCATCCCGTGATTTGCTGCAGCAAGCCAGAGCGAGATCTCTTTTTGTTTGCCGGGGTCTCCTCCGTGCCGCGCCCTGAAAGTTTGGCTTTTGAGGGACCGATGATGATTGCAATGTGAGGAAAGAAAACCGATGAGATCCGCGATACTACTTCCGCTGATGTTGGCCTTGGCCGGAGGAGCCTTTGCCATGAGTCCTGCGCCCGAGCCGAGGCCTGCATTGGGCATGCTCGAAGCAATTCAGAAGGCGAAGGTGTATGCGGAGGCGCGGAACGATCTGTCCCGCCACTACCTTGACCGGGTCTGGCTAGGACGTCCTGGCGGAGAGGAGGAGGGGAAATGGATCGTGTCGTGGAGTCCGGACGGCAGGGATACCGGGAAGGGTTGGGTGATTGTGACGGTGGATATGGAGGGGAATGTTTCCTTGCCCAAGGACGGGGTCAGTTGGGTCGATAAACGGGTGACTGACGCGATACTTGCACAAGCATCCGAAGATGCCTGGAAAAGGTTGAATGAGGCCCAAAGGGAAAGTCCTTCCCGAGAACGGGGCGCGGGAAAAATTGCAGCCGAAAGAAGAGCAGCCGGGGTTGCCGGTCGAATCGAAGTGAATGGGTCCTTCTTTAAGCCGCGGCCGTCGCATTGTGTCGGTCTGACGGCAGCGCCTGGGAGCGCGGAGGCACTGCCCCGCAGAGGGAGCCGGAGCAGCGCTATCCATTGCGCGGGGTGGTAGTGGGGAGCGCCGTTGCTTGGCTGCCTACCTTTGCGTGTCCACGGCAGCGAGGGACCGTTCTGCGGGCCGGTGGCTCGGCGCTCCCAGGGGAAGAGCCCTCCGTGATGGCGGCACGAAAGCGATGAGGGTAAACGCGCAGGTCTTGATGGCGCGGGTCGGGGGATGGAGAGGGCAGCGTGGGACCGTACTGCCGGGCGGTGCCCGGCGTTCCCAGTGGGGCCGTCTGTTGTTAGCGGCCTTTTGGGATGGCGCGGGGCCCTGTGAGATGCAACGGATTTTTGGACCGGTTGTTGGTTAGTTGGACGGAATGAGTTCGGCCTCGAATCGGGCCGGGGATCGGTAGCCGAGCGAGGAGTGCCTGCGATGGGTGTTGTAGTAGCCCTCGATGAAACTGAAGATTTCGGTCCGGGCGTCCTGTCCGTCAATGAAGCAGCCTCCCTGCAGCATCTCCTTCTTGAGGGTGGCCATGAACGATTCGCTCCACGCGTTGTGGTAGGGGTTGGCCCGTGCCGACATGCTCTGGCAGATGCCGGCCCGGGAGAGCATGGCGCGATATTCGCAGCTTCCGTACTGGCTGCCGCGGTCGCTATGGAAGATCAGGCCCGGGGCCGGACGACGCGAGCCGAGTCCTTGGGCGAGAGCATCGGCAACGAGCCCGGCGCGCATGTGGCGGGCCAGCGACCAGCCGGTGATGCGGCGCGTGCAGAGGTCGATGACCACCGCGAGGTAAAGCCATCCGGAGGCGGTGGGAATGAAGGTGATGTCGCCCGCCCAGACTTGGTCCGGCCGGTCGGGCAGCTCCTTTCCCGCGATGAGGTTGGGCGAGGGTTTGTCGGCCCGGCCGTCGCTGGTCTTCGGCACGAAGGTCTTGGGCTGGATGGCCTTGAGGCCGCGCTCGGCCATGAGCCTGCGGACCCGGGCGGGCGCACAGGTGATGCCGCGCCCGGCAAGCTCGTGCCAGATGCGGCGGTGGCCGTAGCGCCGCCGGTGGCTCTTGAAGATTTCTTCAATCGCATCGCCGGCCGCTTTGTCCGAGCGTTTGGAGGGGGTGGGTGCGGCGGCGTGGTAGTAGCTGCTGCGGGGCAGCTCGAGGACCTCGCAGATCCGGCGGATGCCGTGGCCGGTGGCGCGGTGGATTTCCCCGATCATGGCGCGGAGTCCGGCCGGGGACTGGTCCCGAGGATGACCGCGGCCTTTTTTAAAATGTCATTTTCCTGGCGCAGGCGGGCGAGCTCGCGGCGCAACGCGCGCAGGTCGTCCGCTGCGTCCCCCTCGCCTGCGGCTCGCGGGCCTTCGCTGCCGCCCTGCGCGCGCCTTGCCGCCTGTCTCCAGCCATGGAGGAGGTTGGCGCTCATGCAGAGTTCGCGGGCGATCTCGGTGACGGACCGGCCGGTGTCGGCAAGCGCGACGGCCTGGGCTTTGAATTCCTCGGTATATTGCCTGCGTGGCTTGGGATTCATGGACATGGATTCTGGAGTTTGTTGGTCCAGAAATCCAGCACACCTCACTGGACTGTTGGAGGCGCGGGGAGGTAGCGGCGGTTGGGGACCGTTCTGCGGGCCGGTGGCTCCGCGCTCCCAGGGGAAGAGCCGTCCGTGATGGTGGCACGAAAGCGATGAGGCAACGCGCTGGTCTTGATGGCGCGGGCCGGGGGATGGAGAGGGCAGCGTGGGACCGTTCTGCCGGGTGGTGCCCGGCGTTCCCAGTGGGGCCGTCCGTTGTTAGCGGCCTTTTGGGATGGCGCGGGGCCCGGAAAAGTCATCTTAGCGGTTCGATTCGGTGCCTATCAACCTTGTCCGGTGGACTTCGAAAGGGGCATCACTAGCCGCGGTGAAGAATTTTTCACCCGGCTGAATTCTCTGCTGGTCAAATGCACGCCTCCCTGATTTATAGGCTACATGAGTTGCTGATCATCAGCGCTCCTGTCCTCCCCTCCCACCCAGGGTGTCCCGTTCGTCCCTCAGATGACGGGACACCTTGGGGCTCTTTTCCGGAGCCCCTGAAGTGTTCGGGCGGGTAGTGTGCACTTGCGGGCTCAGCCTTCCGTGATGGGCCGCCAATCCTTGCTGGTGACCATCTTCACGGAGCCCTGGGTGCGGTCCTTGGCACCGCCGGAGCTCTCGATTTCGGTCATCACCGTTTCGAGTTCCTCGCGCAGCACCAGCGGGTGCAAGAGCGAGCACCAGACCTTGCCGGACTTGATCGACATTTCACGGTCCGCGGTTTGCCCGGCGAGCGAGACATCCTCCTTCACGCGCAGCTCGCCGGAGAGGGCGAAGCGGCCGCAGGGATGCCCGTCGATGGGCTCGCTGACTTCATAGACCAAGGTCACCTTGCCGCTGCTGCGCGGCGGGAAGAGAACCTGCAGTGAATCGCCCTCCAGCACCAGCTTGTCCCCGGCGACCCAGCGGCGGGAGGCTGAGAACCACTGGGCACGGGAGGTAAGGCCGTTTTGGGTGATCGACTGCGCTAGGGTCGGCAGCAATTGCTGCTCGCGGATCTTGGCCTGGAAGTCCGCCGGTCCGCTCTGAGCCGGCACCCGCCAGCCGCGCGGGCCGAGTTCGAAAGTAATCTTCGGCATGGAGCCGCCCAGCGCCTGCGCCGCTTCGTCGTTCTTGCCATCCTTGGCAGCGGCGATCTCGCCGGTGCGTTCGACCGCGAAGCTGACGCGATGCGCCTGGCGTTCCAGTAGCCCGACCAGTTCCCATTTCGCACCCACTCCCCCGGCTTCCGAGCCGAGCGCGGAGGTCGTGGTGCGGCGGGCATTTTCGTAGGTGCGGCGTTGGACCACGCGCACGCTCAGGTGGGTGGGGAAGGGGAGGTCGCGGCGGAATCGCACGCCTTCCGCCGCGCTATCCACCTGCGAGGCCAGATCCGGTGCGACCTCGCCGCCCGGTGCCGCGGGACCATCGGGATCGGTCGCACCGCGGAATTTTTCACGCGCCGCGGTTACCGCGAGTTTCGCTTTATCACACGACGCGAATCCGAGTGCCCCTGCACATAGAAGCAGAAGCGCGGGGGCGTTTCGTAAGCGGATCATGAATATCAGGTATCATGCGAAATGCGGCTTGGCGAGGGTAACTTATTGGAATTTGAAGGCTCGCGGGGCGTGAAAGTGATCATTTCCCTGAAAAAATTGCAGGGATTGGGAGGTGTTGGATTGGATTTTGAAAAAGGGGGTGGGTTGTTGGAATCGTAGCTGGCTTTCCAATCCTCTGCCATCACGGGCGTAAGGCAGGCAGGAGAGCGGGGATGCGGGGGGGATCATGTGGTGGAGGCGCGGAGCCGGACCGGTGGCCGTCGCTGGGTTGTCTACCCTTTCGTGGGTAGGGCAGCGAGGGACCGTTCTGCGGGCCGGTGGCTCCGCGCTCCCAGCGGTAGAGCCGTCCGTGAGGCGGCACGGAGGCGTGGGTGAGGAGCAGGGCAGGCTGCCTGTCGACAGCGGCAGCGGGCTGCGCGACTACCCGGATCAGGGGCTGGTGATTTCTCCGGCCTCTTCCAGCAAGCCTGCCAGGCGGTCGTAGCTCTCCGCAGCGCCATGCTCCATGCCGGAGGCGATCACGGCATCGCGGATTTCCTGCGATCCGTAGGTGACCGTGGCGACCATGGTGGTCTTGCCATTCTTCTCGGTGAAGACCGCGCTGACGGTGGATTCACCGGGATAGTCGTCGAAGGTCTCCCGGTGCACCGAGCGATGGGGCGGTGCGAGCTCGACGTAGGTGCCGCGCATGCCCATGCGATGTCCTTCCGGGCCGACGAGGATGAAGCGGAAGCCGCCGCCGACCTTGTGGTCCACCTCGCAGGTATCGAGCGACCAGCCGTGCGGGCCGAACCAGCGCTTGAGCAGCTCGGGCTTCGAGAATGCGGCATAGACCATCTCGCGCGGGGCGTCGAAGACGCGGGTCATGACCACGTTGCAATCGTTGATGCACTCGACCTTCAGGGTTCCGGTGTTCTTCATGGTTGTGTCTCCTTTCGTTTGGGGTTCTTGCGTTTTGCTTTTGTTTTTTCGACGGCCTTCATTTCGGCCAGCAGCGAGTCGAGCTTCTCGAAGCTCTCCTCCCAAAATTGACGGTAGCCCTCGAGCCAGACATTGGCCTTCTCGAGCGGCTTGCCTTCGATCCGGCAGAGGTGCTCGCGGCCGACGACGCGGCGGCGCACCACCTTGGCCCGCTCCAGCACCCGCACGTGCTTGGAGGCGGCGGGAAAGGACATCCGCAGCGGCGCGGCCAGCTCGCTCAGGTTGCGCTCGCCGCCGGCCAGGTGGCGCAGCATCTCGCGCCGTGCCGGATGGGCGAGGGCGTGGAAGACCTTATCGAGCACGGGTGACTTTTGCTGAACCATATGGTTTAGCTTTCGCAAGCGGATGTGCGGATGTCAAACCATTTGGTTTAGTGTTTTGGCGGCCTTGGCGGAGGCAGGGACCTTTCTCCGAAAGGTCCGGCGGGGGACGGCCACGAATCCTCGCTCCGGTGCCGCCTCGTAAGAGACTGCCGCCATAAGCCGGACCGCTCGGAGAGCGGTCCCTGCCTTTAAAGACAGCCTCTCAGATGCTGTAGTGCAGCACCGCGGCCTCGGCCTGGCCGCGGCAGCCGAGGCGCTGGTCCATCTCGAGCGCGGGGGCGTCCTCACGGCTGACGCCGACGACCACGGCCGGCACGCCGGCGACGGTGGTGTGCGGGCTGACGTCGGTGAGGACCACGCTGCCGGCCCCGACTTTCGCGCCCTCGCCGATTTCGACGCGGCCGAGGATCTTGGCACCCGCGCCGAGCAGCACGCCGGAGCGCACGATCGGATGGCGGTCGCCGGTTTCCTTGCCGGTGCCGCCGAGGGTGACTTCGTGAAGGATCGAGACGTTGTCCTCGATGATCGCCGTCTCACCGACCACGAAGCTGGTGGCGTGGTCGAGCAGGATCCCGCAGCCGATGCGGGCGGCGGGGTGGATGTCCACGGCGAAGACCTCGCTGGCGAGGCTCTGGAAGTAGAGCGCGAGTTCCTTCCGCCCGTGCGTCCACAGGTGGTGGGAAACGCGGTAGGTGGAGATGGCCATGAAGCCCTTGAAGAAAAGCAGCGGGTGCAGGGGGGAGTCACAGGCCGGATCGCGCTCGACGATCGCGCGCAGGTCCCGGGCGACGGCGCTGACCAATTCCTCGTCGCCGCGCAGGATGCCTGCCAGCAGCGGGGCCAGCTCCTCGCGGGTCATGTCCTCGCGTGCCAGCTTGCGCGCCAGGCGCACGCCGAGCGAGGCTCCGAGGCAGGGCTGGCGCAGCACGACATCCTCCAGCAGCGGGCGCAATTCCGGCTCCCGCCGGGCGACCGCCGCGGCCTCATCGACGATCCACCGCCAGATCCCGGCGGTGTCGTTTTCTGCCGACTGACAGAGGCGGGCTTTCTTCGCGCTTCCTCCGGCCCCGACGCTATGCTGCTTTGACTCCATGCGAATTTCCCAAAAGCTCGACTACGCTTGCCGGGCGATGGCCCAGTTGGCGAAGCGGTTCGACGGGCGAACGATTACACGGCTCGACGAACTCGCGCAACGCGAAGCCGTGTCCGCGAACTTCCTGGTGCAGATTCTCAATGACTTGCGCCGTGCCGGGTTGGTGGAAAGCCGCCGCGGGAAGAGCGGTGGCTACCTCCTCGCCCGCAAGCCGGACGGGATCACGCTGCGGGAAATCGTCGAAGCGGTCGAGCCGACCCTGCTGTCTTTTTCGACCCGGACGGAGGGCGACAGCGGGATTTCCGTGCGTGCCGCGTGGGAAAAAGTGGCCAACGAGCTGAAGGCGCACATGGAAAGGGTGACGCTGCAGCAGCTCGCGGACAAATCGGAAGCGCCGATGTTTTACATCTGAGCGGCTGTCTTGAAAAGGCAGGGACCGCTCTCCGAGCGGTCCGGCTTATGGCGGCGGTCCCAGACGAATCGGCATCGGAGCGAGGATTCGTGGCCGTCCCCAGCCGGACCTTTCGGAGAAAGGTCCCTGCCTCCGCCAGTTTTCAGACAGCCTCTGAGCGGCAGGCCCGCGGGAGCAATTCACGGGCTTTTCATCGTCCGCGGATCATCGCTTCACCGGACTGCCCGGGAATCGCTCCGTCGCTGAGTGCGACCGGTAGCTTTCTTGGTGTTTGGTAGCGATCGACTGAGGGAGTGACATTACCAACAGGGAGCGTCGCGGATTTTCCGCGGCGCTCCTCCTGTTTCGGAGGTGACGCTTTGCTGGCCGCTCAAGCGGGACTTTTGAGGCCCGGAACGGTCCTGCGAATCTTCCCAACTTTTCGGTTGTCAAAACCCGGACCCGCCGCCTAAATCCCGCCCCCGCTTCGGCGGGTCACACACCCCAAAGGCTCGGTAGCTCAGTCGGTAGAGCAGTGGATTGAAAATTCACGTGTCGGCGGTTCGATTCCGTCCCGAGCCACCTTTACAACCAACGTGTTGCAAAGGAAATGGGCTGACAGCTTCAGAGGCTGTCGCAGTTTTGAGCCGAAAGAATCCCCCCTTCCGCATGAACCTTCTAATTTTGAAGCGCGGTGACGTTGTGACCGCCGATTTTCGCGGCGCGGAGGGGACCGAGAAACAAGGCCGACGCTCCTGCGTGATTGTTCAAAACGATATCGGCAACGCAAAATCGCCTCTAACGATCGTAGCGCCGCTAACCGATGCCGGCCAGTTCAAAGGCCTGCCAGTCCAAGTGTTGGTCTCCGCTGCAGAGTTAGGGAATGGAGGGAAAGACTCTTGTGTCGAGTGTGGCCATATCCGGAGTATCGACCGCAATCGCATCGGTCGGCGCGTTTCGTCACTGAACGCAGTAGTGATGTCCCGCATCGATGCTGCCCTGCGAGTAAGCTTGGATTTGAGGTAGGTAAATTTGCGCCTGGGCAGATAAGGAAAACTGCCGCCTGCCGCCTGCCGGCGCAAGCGGCGCAGTTAGACTGGCGCGAATCATTGGCAGGCCGTTGCCAGTCCATCCGCCAATTCTTTATCCTGAAGCCATGCCAGCCTTACTTCCGACGGCAAAGGGGGAACAAACTTCGTGTCAGGACCAATCCACACCTCTCCACGCTGAGGGAAGATTATTTCCCGGCCTGCACTACCCCGGCGGGTGCGGACCTCTGTTCCGGACTCGAAATCGATATGCGTTTGTGAATTGCTCATGTTAGTGGAATGACGCTTTGAACTTGAAGAGTAGACGTCTTCCGTTTTTCTGTAAACGGGGTATCGCCACTATTTTGGCCCGGTCCCCTACGAGGATCGGGCCGGTAATTCATCAGTTAGAGCGGAGAGGGCAGCTGTCTCCACGGGCGGGGTGGGAATCCCGCCTCCGGTGAAACATCGGGGGACTTGGCGTGCGTAGGAATGTTAGGACGCGACCGCATGGGGCGGTGGGACCGCTCCGGTGTGCTCATGAGATTCCGCTTTGGTACGATGACCGTAGTGCTGGTGGCAGCGGCGTGTTTTTCCGGGGTATTCCGGGCGGAAGTGGCTCCGGCTGCAGAGGCGGAAAAGTTGGGGCCTGCGAAGCCCGACGCGGACCAGGGGCAGGCGCGGGTTCGGGCGCAGTTGCTGCATGAGATGATTCACGGCTCCTTGCAGGTGATGCATCGCGATTACTTCGATGCGACGGAACGGGACCGGATTCCGTCATCGGCATTGGAAGACGTCTTCGTCGAGATGAAGCGTGGCTGGGACGTCGAGATTCACTGGCTGGCGGTGAACGGGAAGGCGATGAACATCGATAACCAGGCCCGGAACGCTTTCGAGAAGGCCGCGGTCGAGTCGATCGCAGGCGGGGAGGGGATGCACGAGGCGGTGGCCGACGAGCGGTATTTCTATGCCGGCGCGATCACGCTGGGGAACTCTTGCCTGAAGTGCCATGCGCCGGACCGTAAATCCCTGGAGGACCGGAAGGCGGCGGTGGTGATCTCGATGCCGTTCAAGATGCCGGCGAAGGAAGGCCGGTAAGCGGCGTAGCCGCCGTGGAGTGCGGCAGCCTGCTCTGCCCCTCCGCCCCATGCCTGCCCCCGGGAGCGCGGAGGCTCCGCCCCGCAGAAGCAACCTCAAACGCGGTGGACACGACGGGGCCCGCGTGGAGAGCGCCGTGGCTTTGGCTGCGTGCCTTGCCGTGTCGCGGGCAGCGGGGGACCGTTCTGCGGGCCGGTGGCTCCGCGCTCCCAGCGGAAGAGCCGTCCGTGAGGCATCACGGAGATGTGGGTAAGGGGCAGAGCAGGCTGCCAACGAGGCACCCGCGCAATGCCGCCTTGCAATTTTGTGGAAAAAAGAAAGAAAGTCGGGAGATTTGTCAGGCGGATGGCGCATGTAATGTAAATACCTTGTCCCCGTTTTGGGGACTTTCGCATTCCTTCCGTTCGGGCAGAATACGTCATCAAGTTGGGATTTCAGATCGCCCAAATCTGAGAATCTCTCCCGTAAACCCCAAGGTCCGAAGTTCTCCAAACCTCTCTCCATCAAGCCGATACTTCGGTCAGTGGAGGGAAGTGATCCGCAGGAACCCAACCCAATAGACGGCGAGGATATCATCCAACCCGTGACAGCCCTGTGAAAACCCTTAAAAATCCCCTTAAACGCCGCGGCTTCGCGCTGGTCATCGCCCTGTCCCTCATGGTCCTGCTGACCATTTTGGCCGTGGGGCTGCTTTCGCTTTCCACGATCACCCTGCGCACGACCGGCCGGGGTGAGGACTTGGCGACAGCGCAGGCGAACGCGCGGCTGGCGCTGATCCTGGCGATCGGCCAGCTCCAGAAGAGCGCGGGCCCGGACCAGCGGGTGACGGCGCGGGCCGGGATTCTCGATGGGGCCATCGCCTGCCCGCAACTGACCGGGGTCTGGAATTCCTGGGATATCAAGGCCGGTACCCCGCCTGGCGAATCCGATTACTCGGAGACGGAGAAGGGGAAGAAGTTTAGCACCTGGCTGGTGTCCGGCACGGATCCGGCGGCCATCCGCCAGCCGGATTTCGCGAGCAAGGATCCGGCGCTGCCGGTGACCTTGTGGGGGGAAGGAACCCTCGGCAAGGATGCCGCGAAGGACAAGATCGTGCGCGCCGCCCGCCTGCCGGTCGGGGTTTCGCAGGGCCGCTGCGCCTGGGCGA
The DNA here is from genome assembly GCF_040801775.1 of Luteolibacter sp. Populi. Taxonomy (GTDB): domain Bacteria; phylum Verrucomicrobiota; class Verrucomicrobiia; order Verrucomicrobiales; family Akkermansiaceae; genus Haloferula. The sequence continues at coordinate 1,378,995 of NZ_CP161812.1, read as the reverse complement.
CGCTGGACGAGGGGGTGAAGGCGCGGATCGATACGCCCCACCGGGAGGAGGCACTGGCGACCGCGGACAAGACGGCGCAGCTGGGCAGCGGCGAGCGCCCGGGGACGGAGTTCATCAAGGGTCTAGATTCCCTGAAGCGCGAGATGTTCGAAGAGGAGTCACCGGAGTTCGTCAGCTTCCGCAAGGGGATCACCCGCCAGACCTTCTCGCTCGCCGGTGAATCGCTGGCACCGGGAGTCAAGGAGGTGCTCCAGCCTCTGGCACACGATGTGACGACGCACTCGCTCGGGCTTTTCACGGATACCGCCCACGGCGGCCTGAAGCAGGATCTCCAGCTCATCTCCAACAACACGACCCTGCCGCCGGTCTACAACGGGAAGGGAGTCTATAACTCCCTGCTACAACTGAGCACGGGGGAAGCGCCCTCCGATCCGACCTGGGCGTCGCTCCACCAATTCAGCCGGGCCTACCGTGACCGCATCACGAATACCGGCGGCGTGCCGCTGCTGAAGGCCTACACGCCGAATTGGCAGGCGGCGACCACGACCGGCGGCAATCCGCAGGTCACCACGGTCAACCGCCGTCCGCCGGCAGGGGTCGTTCTCATGCCGACCGTCGCCAAGGTCCAGATGCTCTTCAGCCTGATCGCCCGCGATCTCTACACCTACCCGGCCTTTCCCGCCGGCAGCTTCCCACCCGTGGTGCCCGAGAGTGCGTCCAATCTGCACGGGCCGCAGGATGAACACTTCAAAGGCACGAAGTACGACTACGACCTGCACCTGCTCTACACGCCGATCATCACGCTGCACAATCCTTACAACGTCGCACTCGAGTTCAAAAAGATGCGGGTCGAGTTCACGCACGTGCCTTTCTCGATGCAGGTCTTCCGCAATGGCATCGCGCAGAGCAGCGGCCTGGTGCCGCTGGAGACCATGTATGCCGACAATGACAGCGAGGGCTTGGACAAGGTCTTCGGCATGGAGCTGATGACCAAGACCAACAACAAGCCGGGTGCCACCACCTTCCGCCTGCTGCCCGGCGAGGTGAAGATGTTCTCACCCTACATCGAGCCGACCCGCAGCTATGCGACGGATATTCAGAGCGGGACCCGCGAGTTCTGGGACATCTATGTGGATAAAAGCTTCACCAACGAAATCAAGGCGATCCCCGGCTGGCGCGGCGATGGCATCGGTTTCGACTGCGACTGGCTGGCGGGAGCCAAGAGCGTCAGTGGCGACAAGAACCTGGGCCACTGGAACTCGTGTCTGGGGCTGGCGCGGGACGACGGGATTCACGTCCTGTTCGCGCCGATCGCAGACAAGGCGGCGAGCAAAAACAAATTCATCGTGAAGATCCTGGCCGCGACCGGAGCCTCGGATAACCGCACCACGGTGAGCGCGATCGAGATGAACTATGAAACCGAGACCGGCTTGCAGGATGCGATTCTCGGCAAGAACCAGACCCTGCGCTTCCCTCGCACCGGGACCGTGGCGGGGGTCGAGATGCTCGATCACTCCTCACGCCAGATCAAGGACATCGTGAATGCCAAGCCCTTCGCGCTGCTCAGCTTGCAAGCGAAGGCGACTTCGGGGGGCAGGGACGTCAGCAACAAGGACGGGCGTCTGGCGACGAAGCCCTGGAGCTTCGCCCACGCGAATATCGGGGCGTCCTCCGCGAAGATCAGCGAGCATGCCTCGAATCATTCCCACGAGATCGACTTGCAGTTGTTAGAGCTGGGGGGAGGGACATCGAACTTGCTCCAGATCGACCAGCAGGACCGCTCGAATTTCATCACCGGCCACTCCAGCCTCTATGGGTCGAAGTTCGGCGTGCAGTACGACATCCCGCTGGCCCCGCTGCAGGGGCTGGCGAGTCTCAACGGGGCGAATCCCGGCGGCTCCTCCGGCTATCTGCCGCGCTTTGCCCAGCCGATCGGCAATTCCTGGGCGCATCCGCTGCTGGCGTCGAACAAGATCATCCAGGCGGGTAGCGGAGGGAACTACCTGGACCATTCCTTCCTGCTGAACCTGGCACTCTATGACCGCTTCTACTTCTCCGGGCTCGGGGATCAGTCCGGTCCATTCGGCGGCGGCAAGGCCACCTCGGTCCTGGCGGAGGATTTCTCCAGCGGCACGGGCTTGGCCGATCCGCGGATGGCGTTTCACCAGCCGGACGGGCGGGCCGCGACCACCTTCGCGGACCTCGCCGCCGATAAGGAAGCCTACGCGAAGGTCGGCGGTTGGCAGATGATGCAGGGCGCCTTCAACATCAACTCGACCTCGGTGGCGGCGTGGAAGGCGATGCTTGCCTCGGTCCACGATCCGGAAGCGATGTGCAATCTCGTCGATCCGTCCAAAACCTCCACGGCGCTGGAGGCGCTCGAGCCGGTGAAGAATGGCGAGTCCCGGATCAGCCGCTTCCGCCTGCCGGATTCGGATTCCGCGGAGAACGGAGCCGCACCGGGGACCGCCTACTGGCTCGGGCCCCGCGAATACAAGGACGCGGAGCTTGAGACGCTGGCGGAGCACATCGTCGAGCAAGTCCGGGAGCGGGGGCCCTTCCTCTCGATGGCCGAGTTCGTGAACCGCCGTCTGGGCAGCGATGAAACCGCACAACGCGGCGCGATCCAACAGGCGATCGACGATAGCAATCTCAACCGCGATCCGGCCGAGGACGCCAATGCCGGCTTCGAGATCCCCGAAGCGCAGGTGGCCGACTACAAGTATGCGAACGCGAAGGCGGGAAGCGGGTCCAGCTATCAAGGTGCCCCGGGCTATCTGAGCCAGGCGGACATCCTCAATGTGCTGGGCAATGCGGCGACCCCGCGCTCCGATACCTTCACGATCCGCGGCTATGGCGAGGCGCTGGACCCGGACGGCAAGGTGCTGGCGACGGCGACCTGCGAGGCGGTGGTGCAGCGCTTCCCGGAATACATCGACACCGCCGACCTCGTAGAGGTCCAGCCGGCGGCCCTGCAGAGCATGGCGAACCAGAACTTCGGCAGGCGCTTCCAGGTGGTTTCTTTCCGCTGGCTGAACCCGAAGGAAATCTGAATGCTGTTAGGACCTGAATCCATGCGCGTCTTCCGTTTCATCATCGCCCTGTTCCTTCTTCACGCGCCCTGCGAAGCGGCGGGTCCGAATGGCAAGACCAGCTGCCGTTTTCTCGGCTTGGAAGGGATCGAGGCACCGCCGCCGCTGCTGAATGTTTCGCCGGATGGAGTCGAGGTCGCGTGCACGGTTCCGATCGCCACGCTTTCGCCGGACACGGCGTGCTTCGCCAAGGGTGAGGCGATGGCCTTCGTGGCGGCGAGCGACCGCAAGCTGGTGGCGACCGCGACGATTCCCGCCGGGGTGACCTCCGCGATCCTGGTCTTCATCCCCGCGCCGAAACCGGCGCAAGTCCCGTGGAAAGTGCTGGTGATCGATGACTCTGCGAAGACCTTGCCCGATGCCGGGGCCTTCGTTGCGAACCTCTACAACCAGGAAGTCCGCTTCGTGCTGGGTGCGAGCAAGATCATGCTCAAGGCCGGGACCAGTCACAGCCTGCCCCGGCCCGAGCCGCGGGATGAATTCAACATGGCTCCCGTGGTCTTCCAGTTCCAGCAGAAGCAGGACAAGTGGGCGACCGCGAGCGAGAGCATGCTGCGCTTCGTCCCGGGGGCCCGTTATCTCATGTTCGCGTATGTCGATCCCGCTTCGGGCCGGCCGCGGATCATGACCTGCAAGGATTCCTACCGACCGCCGCCACCGCCACCGCCTTGAGGTTGCATGCTCCCGCGGTGGTCCCGGATTGCATGGCTTGAAGCTTGTGTCACGATGGCGATCGCATGATCCGCTGGACTGCCCTGCTTCCCTGTTGCCTTGCCTTGGCACAATGCTGTCTTCCCGAGGATGCTCCGAGAAGCGTTTGGACGAAGAAGCCGGAGAGCCATTCAACCGCGTCCGTCGCTAGAGCAGGTCCGCCGCCGGCGAAGCCTTCGGTTCTTCCGCGCCCGCTACCCCAAGCAACGGCTCACGGTTTCATCCGGCAGAAAATGGAAGGGATCATCATACCGATCATCGACTTCGAAGACACCAGCGTGGAGGAAGCTATCGATTTCCTGAGGCTGCGGAGCTTCGAACTCGATCCCGATGCGGACCCGACGAGAAAAGGGATTTCCTTCGTCGTCCGGAAGCCAAGGGGAGAAGTCGCAGCCTTGGACGAAGATGCCGCCGGGGGGCTCGGGGTAAGGGAAGTTCCGGGCGCGCTGCGCATCAAGGAATTGAGGATGAGAAATGTCAGCTTATGGGATGCCCTTCACCGGGTGGCGGATGAAACCGGTCTTAGGGTCGAAATCAGCGACCGCGGAATTCTACTACGCCCGAAGTAGGCGCGCTGCTTCCCGGGATGCGGCCAAGGGAATGACGCCGCTGTGACGAACTGCTTCCGGGTTTCTTGGCAAAAAGGACTACACCTTAGGGTGCATATACGGATCGGCGGATCCGTGGCTTGATGATCGGGTTACCCGGATTGACCGGGGGACACAACCTCCCACCGATCATTGTCATGAAGTTCGCACTCTCCATCGTCGCCAGCACGCTGCTGGTCGGGACGGCAGCGTTTGTCTGGATGAAGGCCTCTCCTGCGCCCGTGGAGATGAGCAAGGACGAGAAGATCGCCCGCGGCGCTTACCTCGTCCGCCTCGGCGGTTGCGCCGATTGCCACACGCCGAAGATCATGACCGGGAAGGGCCTCGTCGATGACGAGAACCGCGCCTTCTCCGGGCATCCCGCCGATCTCGAATTGCCGCCCGCCCAGCTGGGTGACGGACCTTGGGGAGCCGCGACCGCGGGCATGACGGCATGGGCCGGGCCCTGGGGTGTGAGCTACGCTGCCAATCTCACCGCCGATCACTCCACCGGCTTGTTCTCGGAAGAGACCTTCATCGCGGCCATGCGCACGGGCAAGAAGCGCGGTATCGGCCGGGACATCCTGCCGCCGATGCAATGGCAACCGCTGGCCGCCGCTTCCGACGCGGATCTGAAGGCCATCTACGCCTTCCTGCGTTCCGTGCCGGCGGTGCACAACAGCGTGCCCGAGCCGAAGCCACCGGTTTCCCAGTCCGCGGCCACGAGCGCGCCGACCCGCGGAGCCATCGCGCAGGGCTACCCGCGGGGGTTCTGAGGTGGGTTTCAATTGGGAACGCCCAGCCCGGCTTATACCAATTTTCCGAAGGGATCTGACTTTAGATCAATGCTTGTAAGGATTCACCGGCAAGTCTCCGGAACGGAAGCCGTCGCGTAGCGACCGTGGACTGCGCGCAGCCTGCTGCCGCTGGGGGCAGGCAGCCTGCTGCCGTGAAGCACGGGAGATCCTCGTATCCCGCTCCGTCCGCGGCTCGCCACATCCGGTGCTTCGCCTTTGCAGCGCCCCTTGCAGCAGGCTGCATCGGGACAGCGGCAGCAGGCTGCGCGCAGTCCACGGCGGCGAAGCCGCGGAAGGCGGATCCTTACAGGCATCGCCCCTCAGCCCAAATCCAGCACCACCGGGCAATGGTCGGAGCCGGTGACGTGCGGCATGATCGAGGCGTCCTTCAGGTTGCCCAGCATGCCCTTGGAGGTCCCGAAGTAGTCGATCCGCCAGCCTACGTTCCGCTGGCGGGCTCCGCCGCGCATGCTCCACCAGGAGTAGGCTTCCTTCTTGTCCGGGTAGAAGTGGCGGAAGCTATCGTGAAAGCCGCTGCCCAGCAGCAAGCCGAAGCCGGCGCGCTCTTCATCGCTGAAGCCGGCGCTCTTGCGGTTGTCCTTCGGGCGGGCGATGTCGATCTCCTGGTGCGCCACGTTCAGGTCGCCACAGAAGATCACCGGCTTGGTCTTCTCCAGGCCATTGAGGTAGAGGCGGAAGGCCTCGTCCCATTCCATCCGGTACGGCAGGCGTCGTAGTTCGTCCTGCGAGTTCGGCGTGTAGACGTTCACCAGGTGGAAGTCGGGATACTCCAGCGTGAGCACGCGGCCTTCCTTGTCGTGGTGGTCGATGCCCATGCCCAAGCGCACGTTCAATGGCTCATCGCGGGTGAAGACGGCCGTGCCGGAGTAGCCGGGCTTCTCGGCCGAATTCCAGAAGGACTTGTAGCCGCCGAATTCCAGCGGCAGGGCCACCTGCTCCGGGCGGGCCTTGGTCTCCTGCAGCGCGAGGATCTCGGGCTTCTCCGTGGCCAGGAATTCAGGGAGCCCCTTGCCGAGGGCGGAGCGGATGCCATTGACGTTCCAGGAGATCAACTTCATGGCGTGAGGAAAGCGCGGGAGGGTGGGGGACTCAATCAAAAGTACAAGGAGGGGGGGCGTCTCGCGCCCCTTCTCGGCTGCAAAAGACAGGGGCGCGAGACGCACCCCCTCCTTGCACAAAAAAGCCGCACCCCGTGAGGAGTGCGGCTCTTTGGAAAAACTCCAATTAGCGCTTGGAGAACTGGAAGCGCTTGCGGGCGCCGGGGCGGCCTGGCTTCTTGCGTTCCTTCATCCGCGGGTCGCGGCGGAGCAGGCCGTGCGGCTTGATCACCTTGCGAAGTTCCGGTTCGAAGATGGTCAGCGCGCGGGCGATCGCCAGGCGGATCGCACCGGCTTGGCCGTGGATGCCGCCACCGTGGGCAGTCACCGTCACGTCGAACTTGTTCAGCAGGTTGGAGTGCTGGAAGGGAGCCAGAACGGTGTTCTGGAGGGGCAGCGTCGGCAGGTATTCCTCGAAGGAACGGCCGTTGATGACGATCTGGCCGCTGCCTTCCACCATGCGGATGCGGGCGACGGCGTCCTTGCGGCGGCCGGTGGCGCTGAGATTCTTAACTTCGCTCATGTTCAGAGAGGTTCGTTGCTAGCCGGTTCAGGCAATTTCGAAGGCTTCCGGCTGCTGGGCCTCGTGCGGATGCTCCGGGCTGGCGTAGACCTTGAGCTTGCCGAATTGGGCGCGGCCGAGGCGGTTCTTCGGGATCATGCCCCAGACGGCGTTTTCCACCATCAGCACCGGGCGGCGCTTGCGGAGCATGCGCGGGGTCTCGGTCTTCTGGCCACCCACGTAGCCGGAGAAGCGGGAGTAAATCTTGTCGTTCTCCTTGGTGCCGGTCAGCACCACTTGGTCCGCATTCACCACGATCACGAAATCGCCGGTGTCAATGTGCGGGGTGAAAATCGGCTTGTGCTTGCCGCGCAGGAGGCGGGCAGCCTCGACGGCGACTTGGCCCAGGACCTTGTCCTTGGCGTCGATCACATACCATTTGCGCTCGATGTCGGTCGGCTTGGCGGAAAACGTCTTCATGAGAATGGAACCTTTATCCCTCGGCGGCACGCGGGCGGCGTCTCGCGGCGGAGGGGCGCGCAAGCTAGTTAGCGGGCCAAGGGGTGTCAACCGGAAATCTGCCTGAACTTTCAAGCAAGCGGCAGCAGGGAGTTTTCCCGCGCGCCGGAATTCCGCCCTGCCGGGAGGCACGCCAGTTGCTCACGACATTGCGCGACCCTGCCTTTCTTTCCTTGTGAGGGAAGGCCCTCCCACCCATTATCCCGACATCCGGTCATCCCCCAATGGTAGATCAACTCACGCTTCAGCCGTTCTTCGATTCCCTCGGCCAACCGGCCTCCCCGCATGCCGTCGGCGTGAATGCCGCCGCCACCGCCCGCATGGAGCGGATTCTCAAGTCCCCGGTGGACGCCCCGGGCCGCGGCATCCTGCTGCGGGCCCCGCGCGCGGGCTTCGGCAAGACCCACCTGCTGGCCCAAGTCCAGCAGCGCCTGGGCACTTCCCACGAATTCCTGCCGCTCAATCCGCTCGATGGCTCGCGGACCGATGCGCCCTCGGCGATCGAGGCCGCGCTGCGCCGCCTGACCCGCCAGCTTCCTGCCGGCGGCGGTCTGACCGCGCTCGATCTCCAGGCGCGCCGGATCTTCTCGCTGGCGCTCCAGCCGCTGGTCAGTTCCGGTGAGGTGCCCTGCCAGGACCGGGAGGCCGCGCTCGCCGCACTCCGCCAGCGCCCGGTGGAAACCTTCGACTTCCACCACTCCCAGGCCGTCACCGCGCATTGGACGAAGGAGAACTTCGAAGTGCTCGGCCCGCGTCTCGCGCTGGAGCTCAGCCGCCGCACCGGCACCTCGCTGAATGAGTCCTCCTTCTGGCTGGCCTCGCTCTTCCGCTTCGCCATCGCCGTGCCGGAGCATCCCGGTCGCACCGGCATGATCATCCAGTCCGCCACTTCGGAAGCCGGGGTGGAGCGCTACGCCGCCCTGCTCGCCATGCTCTCGCTGATCGGGCGGGTGGTGGTCGCCGCGGACGATCTGGAAGGCATGCATGCCGATCCCCAAGCGGCCCTGCGCTTCGCCAGCTTCCTCGCCTCCGCGCGCCAGGAGGCGCCGCGCGTCGATGTGGTGGTCTCGCTGAATGATGACATCTGGGAAAGCGCCTTCCAGCCCGCCCTCAGCGGTGGCCTGCAGGACCGCCTCGGCGAGGTCGAGATCCGCCTCGAACCGCTCGACGATGCCGGGGCCATGGCCTTGCTGGAATCCCGCATGCCCGGCCGTGCCGCCTCCCTTGGCCGCCGCCTCGCCTTGGCCCCCGGGGAATTCTACGCCCGCCGTGTCCTGCGCAAGGCCGCCGACCTGCAGGAAGATGACGGCATCGCCCCGACCCCGCTGCTCGCCGAGATCGCTCCCGCTCTTGCTCCCGATGCCGAGCCACCCCGGCCCGCGGCGGTCGAAGCCGCGCCGCCGCCTCCGCCTGAGGAAAAGCCGCAGCCGGGGACGACCAGTCCTTTCGCGATGATGGTGGAAGACGAAGCGCCGGAGCCCGCCGCTCCGGAAGCCTTCGTTGTCGAAGCCTCCGAGCCACCCTCGCCGCCGCCCTTCATGGAAGATTTCATGGAAGAACCGGCACCGGTCGCCGCCCCGGAAATCGCTGCCGCCGTGGAGTCTGTGGATCCTGCCGAGGCCGAGATCGTCCGCCCGCCCTCGCGCCGTCCCGGTGACTCGCCCTTCACGACCGTCCTTGATTACGATCTCGACGAACCGGCACACGCTTCGCGCCCGCCGGCCGAGCCGCAGAACTTCCAATCCGCTGCCACCCCTCCGCCTCTCACTCCCGTGGAAGAGCCGGAAGGCGCGCCTGCGGAAGCGACCCCGGTCATCTGGCCGAAGTCCGATCCCGCGCCCGAGCCCTCAGCCGAGACTCCCGAGCCCGTCGCCGCCGCCCATTCCGGCGGCGACCGCATCGACGACCTCCTGCGCCAATTCCGCGAACGCTACGGACGGGAGTGAAGGGATTTTTCCGGCTCTCCGTCAGGTTTGCTGATGCCCCTTCGAGAAAGCTCTCAATGCGGCTACGCCGCCCTCGGCGGGAGACACATCGTGATCCATCAGCAAATCTGACGGAGAGCCATTTTTCCCTTGCCTCTTTCGCGTCGCTAGTTCCATCTTCCGCCCGCCCCGGTTCCCGGGGTGATCTTCAAAATCCGGCGTAGCTCAGCGGTAGAGCGGATGGCTGTTAACCATTAGGTCCTAGGTTCGATCCCTAGCGCCGGAGCCAATTTGAAACGCGCATCCTTCACGGGTTGCGCGTTTGGTGTTTTCGGAGGTCTTGGTGCGACTGAACCCTTCGCATTCTCCCGCGAGCCCCCGGCCGGGCGGGGATCCCTTGACCTAACCTCACTTAAGCGAATCTTTTATTCCTTGAATGCAGTCTGCTGCTCCTATGTCTTTTGACCATGAAGACCCTCCTCCTCCTGACTCTTCCCTTTGCGCTCTCATTAAACCTCCATGCAGCGACCGGCGACTGGAAGGAGATGCAGGGTAGTGATGGCCGTGCCATGCGCGTGCGCTTCGAAGGAATCGACAAGGATAAATACCTGCTCCGCCGCGAGTCGGATGGCCAGTTGTTCGCTGTAGCTCCCGAGAAGCTGCCCGCGGCATCGAAGCCTGCCTTTGAAGCAGAGGCGAAGCAGCTGTCCGAGGAGATCCCGAAGATCAACGTTACGGCCGGGCACGAAATTTTCTCCGGCCAGCCCTTCGAGATCCGCCCGGCCGAAGGGATGGCAACCGCCTTGAGCCTGAGGCAGGAGTCGAAGACCAAGCACAGCGCGAGTTGGCGCGCCTACACGACCGCGACGTATAAGCTTTTCGGCGCACGTCCTTACTCGGTGGCGCTCTATTCAGGTGAAGATGGCAACGCCACGGTGATGTCCGCGGTCTATGCCAACAAGGGAGACTTCATGAGCGGCGTTGGCGAGGGTGAGGATCACTTCGATGGCGAGAGCGAGGCCGATGTGAAGTCCCTCACAAAGGCGATGGAAGCCGATGAGAAAGCAGTGCTCGCCGCGATATCGAGCGTGCTCGGCGAGCCGAAGATGCAGCGCTTCGGGGATTCCCGTGCCACACGGAGAACGGTCCGCCGGTGGGATTGGAACGGCCACGCGTTTCTCCTTTCGAACGAGGAAGCGGAATACGTGTCCCTCTCGATCGTTCCGCTCAGCGTCGCGGATGGAGGCGGGAAGACCGCCAAGGTCAAGGACGCCGACATCCGCAAGCGTCTGAAGGATGACGTGGTGAAGGATGAGGAAAGCGGTGACGTTTATCTGGGCCAGATCCCGATGGTGAACCAAGGCCCGAAGGGCTACTGCGTGCCGGCGACCTTCGAGCGCGCGATGCGCACGGTCGGCCTGGAAGCGGACATGTATTTGCTCGCGATGGTCGGCAAGAGCCAGATGGGCGGCGGAACCTCGGTGCAGACGATGCTGGAGGAGGTCCGCTCGCAGGTCCGGAGCAAGGGCCGCCGGACCAAGGACGAGAACTCGAAAGAGCTGCGGGTGCGTGACGTGAAGCGCTACATCGATGAAGGCGTTCCCGTGATGTGGACCATGCGCTCCCTGGACGAGTATAACGATCTGGCAAACAGCAACACCACCAATCGCCAGAGCGTCACGGACTGGGAAAAGTGGGCGGAGGAAATCGCCGATAAGGCCAAGACGCTCGCCAAGCAAGAGGCGGACGAAGATCACCGTCACATCTGCATGATCGTGGGATACAATGAGAAGACGAACGAACTCGCGGTTTCCGATTCATGGGGCCCGCGCTATGAGCGCCGCTGGGTGCCGGTAGGGCTGGCCAATTGGGTGAGCACCGGCGGGCTTTTCATGATACTTCCCTGATTCCGATCCATCATCCCGGCTCGCCCGGAAACTCCGCATCTTCCGTCGGCTGGATCTTCTCTCCGTGACGTTCCGCCCAGACCTGGGTGAACTCGGCACCGAAGAGGAGAATGATCGAAGAGTAATACAGCCAGATCAGCACGAGGGCGAGGGAGCCTGCCGTGCCATAGCTGGAGTTGGTCGCTTCCCGCCCGAGATACCACCCGATCAGCATCTTCCCGAGGGTGAAGAGCAGGGCGGTGAAGATAGCGGCGAAGCGGACGTGATGCCATTTCACCCGCACGTCCGGTAGCACCTTGAAGATCGCGGCGAAGAGCAGGGCGATCACCGCGAACGAGGCGATGCCATTGATCGTGTTCCAGAGCGCGGCGGGCAGTTGCAGGATGGTGTCGGCGTATTTGCCGAGGGCCGCGAGCACGGCGCTCAGGATCATCGAGGTCAGCAAAAGGAAGCCGGTGCCGAGCACCATGGTGAATGAGACGAAGCGCGACTTCAACTCGGCGAGAATCCCGCTGCCGCTTTTCGGCTTCACGCCCCAGACCCGATCAAGGGCCATCTGGAGCTGGCCGTAGAAGCCACCTGCGCCGATCAGCAGCATCGCGATGCCGGCGATGGAAGCCCAGATGTTGCCATCGGTCTTGTAGGCATGGGCCACCATGTCCTGCACTGCCAGGGCACCGCTCGCACCCAGGCTGGCGCGCATCTCATCGTCCAATTGCCCGCGCACCGCATCCTCTCCGAAGACCGTGCCGGCCACCGCGATCGAGATCAGCAGCAGCGGGGCGAGCGAGAAGGCGGCGTAGTAGGCCAGCGAGGCGCTCAGGGTGAAGGCATCGTCCTCGTGGAATTCGCGGAGCGTTTGCTTCAGGACATTCCAAGCAAGTTTCGCATCCATTGCTTCCCTCTAACATGGATCGTGCCGCTTTCCTTGGAAGGTTCCACGCAGCCTCCCGCGGCTACCATGGATCGGTTGCAGTATCGTGAGCGTTCAAGATGCAAGGACGGCCGTGCATCTTGCCGGTGTTGGTTCAAGCGGTTGACAGGCTGCGTTACCGGTTCGTGGTTCCCGGCGAATGAGTCTGACAGATCGCCTTCCCGCCACACTTGCCAATAGCATGCCCTCTTGGCTCACCTGGGCTCCCGGAGGAACGCCGGTTTGGGCATGGCTCGCGCTGCCGGTGGTCGCCTGCCTCGCCTGGCTGGTGGCAAAGTTGATCGGCTCGCTGGCGAGTTCGATCGTCGGGCGGAAGGAAGAGGGGGAAGAGAAGTCCCGCTTCAAAAGATTGGTGGCATTCTCGCGCAAGCCAGCGCAGTGGTTCGTGGGCATCGCTCTCTTCCACCTCGGGCGCAAGCCGCTGCCGATCTCGGGCGAGCTTCAGGGATTCCTCCACTACTCCGAGCTGGCCCTGGGCACTCTCGCGATCTTGTGGCTGATGCTACGGCTGGCCGGTGTCGGCTCGAACTTCCTGGCGGCGACGCTTGATCGCACCGGGCGCTCGCATGCCAAGGCCGCCATCCCGCTTGTTAGGAAGGTTCTCAAGGGCGCGATCATCATCTTCGGCGTCGTGTTCCTGTTGCAGAACCTCGGCATCGATGTCGGCGCGATTCTGGCGGGGTTAGGCATCGGCGGCCTCGCCTTGGCCTTGGCCGGGAAGCAGACGGTGGAGGACCTCTTCGCCGGCGTCACCCTTGTCGTAGATCAACCGGCGCGGGTCGGGGACTTCTGCAAGTTCGGGAGCAGCGCGGGCACCATCGAGGACATCGGGATCCGCTCGACGAGAATCCGCACGGTCGATCGCACCTTGCTCACGATTCCCAACGCGAAGCTGTGCGAACTCCCGATTGAGAACGTGACCGTGCGCGACCGCATCCTTCTCAAGGCCGTGCTCGCTCTCGACTACAAGACAGCCCCTGCCCAGATGCGGGCGATTCTCGAAAGCATGCGCGCCCTGTTAGACGAGCGTCCGGACATTGCGCCCGGCAGCCGGGTCAGGTTCATCGAGTTCACCGAATCCGCGCTGAACTTGGAAGTATTCTGCTACGTCACGACCCGCGATATGAACGAATTCCTGAAGGTCCGTGAGGAGATCTATCTGCGGATCATGGACATCGTCACCGAGTCGGGATCCGGCTTCGCCTCGCCCACTCCACCGGTGGTCTTGCAAGCCGCCGAGCAGGTGACCGTGGGAGGGGGAGGGAATTGACGAGGCCTCCAGAACCACGGTCCCTACAAGGTCCGCGAGACGTGGTAAGTAGTCCCGCCTTTAGGCGGACGAAGCCACCTCGAAAGCTCTCCTCCCTACGAGGCCCCCCGAAGTGATTCGCCTCAGGGGACCGTTCGTCCGCCTGAAGGCCAATGCCGTTAAGGACCTGTTAGATTCTGAGGCTCCTAGATGGCGACAAACGTTGATTTAGCAATGCCTCTCGTTGCAGCTCATTCTAGACGGGGCTGGCGAAAAATGAAAAACCCGGACGACAGGTTGTTAATGTTCAGCAAGTTGCAACCAGTCCTTAACGGCATTGGCCTGAAGGCGGGACTACGTACCCTTGGATCCGCAGCGTTCACGAGGCGTAGTATCAAGAAGCCACCTCGAAAGCTCTCTTCCCTACGAGGCCCCCCGAAGGATCCGCCTCAGGGACCGTTCGTCCGCCTAGGCGGGACTACGTACCCTTGGATTCGGGACCTCCGCGGGGCTTCGAACTACGCGTGATGCAGCAAAATCGAATTCGCGCTGAAATGGTCCGACAGGATATCCGACACGATCACCAATGGCGTGCCCTGCTTCACCAGATCCGCCTGCCGCAGCATCTCGATCGCGCGCTGGATCGTCTCGTCGATGGTCGCCGCGAAGGGCAGGCGGAAGGCCTCGATGTTCCGTGTCAGGGCGAGCTGGCGGCAGACCCGGTCCTTCGGGGTGAAGGCATAAAAACCATTGGTCCGCGGACGCAGCATCGCCGTGTGATTGGCCATTACCCCGCGCCGTGTCAGCACGATCAGCCGCGCGTCCGGCAAGCTATCGACCAGGGTCACCGCCGCACGCGCCGCCTTCTGGCGTTCGTCGCGGAGCAGCACGCACTGGCCGAAGCCCAGCCCGCCGGTGCGCTCGATGCGCATGCTGATCTTCACCAGGGCATCCACGCAGCGCAGCGGGTGCAGGCCCACGCTGGTCTCGCCGGAAAGCATCAGCGCATCCGCCTCTTCGTAAGCCGCATTCGCCACGTCCGTGACCTCGGCGCGCGTCGGCGTCGGGTTCTGGATCATCGACTCCAGCAACTGCGTCGCCACGATCACCCGCTTGCCGAGTTCATGGCAGCGCTTGACCAGGCGGCGTTGCAGGATCGGCATTTCCTCGAAGGGCACCTCGGTGCCTAGGTCGCCGCGGGCCACCATGATCACGTCGGTCGCCTGGATGATGGCATCGATATTGCGGATCGCTTCCTGGTCCTCGATCTTCGAAACGATCTGGGCCCCGCCTTCGAGTCCTTCCACCGCCTCGCGCAGCTCGCGCACATGGGCGGCATCTCGGACGAAGGAGCCGGCGATGTAGTCGGCGTCGCACTCCACGGCCAGGGCGAGATCGATGCGGTCCTTCTCGGTCAGCGCGGGCAGATTGAGGCGGGTGCCGGGCAGGTTGATGTGGCGTCGCGAGCCCATCTTGCCGGCGTTCTTCACCTCGCAGATGATCCGGTCATCCTTGCGGGTCTTGATCTCCATCAGCATCGTGCCGTTGTCGACCACCAGGGTCCGGCCCTCCGCCACGTCGTCCATCAGGCCGTCGTAGTTCACGGTGGTGGACAGCGCCAGGCTCGGCTCGGCGGTGGACTTCCGGAATTCGACCAGGTCGCCGATCTTCAGATCGTAGGGCTTTTCCAGGTCGCCGGTGCGGATCGAGGGGCCGGTCAGGTCGAAGAGCACCGCCACGTGGACGGACCGCTCCGCCGCCGCACGCCGCACCCGGCGCGCCATCTCGCGCGCCCATTCATGCTTGGCGTGGCTCATGTTCAGCCGGAACACGTTGGTCCCCAGATCGATGAGCTGGCCGATGATTTCCTCGGACTCCGTCGCCGGGCCGAGGGTGATGATGATCTTGGTTCTGCGCGACATGGACGGGAGAAGTCTAAAAGGCGGCGCGACCGCAGTCGAGCGGGGAGACCTGCATGTTTCGTGCCGGAATCGACAAAGGTGGTCCGCACACGCCAAAGGTGGTCCGCAAAGGCGGTCCGCACAGTCCTCTGTGCGGCGAAGCAGTTCTGGCGGTGGCATCCGCCCGAGGGCCCCCGGGTGAAGCGCGCGACAAGGGTGGCTTCACCGCACAGAGGATTGCGCGGACCACCCTTTCAAGGCCCGGGCAGACTACCTTGCGAGCATCCTCCATCGCGTCCAAACTCCCCCCAGTGAAAGCCGCCCTCCTCCTCTGCCTCGCCCTCACCGGTCTCCTCCCCGCGGAGGT
The DNA here is from genome assembly GCF_040801775.1 of Luteolibacter sp. Populi. GTDB lineage: Bacteria > Verrucomicrobiota > Verrucomicrobiia > Verrucomicrobiales > Akkermansiaceae > Haloferula. Next base: position 1,363,386 of record NZ_CP161812.1, on the reverse strand, counting down.
AAAGGAAGAAGCCGTCACCCATGGCGGGGCCAGCTTCCGCGTCGTAAAACTCTCCCCCGCCCAAGTCCGCCTCGTCTGGAAGGACGCCGCTGGCCAGCCCTACCGGACCTTCGACAAAGTCCAAACCACCTTCGCCAAGCAAGGCAAGAGCGTGAAGTTCCTCATGAATGCCGGCATCTTCGAGCCCGGCGGCATCCCCTCCGGCCTGCACATCGAGGACGGCAAGGAACTGCATCCGCTCAACACCGCGGCAGGGAAGGGGAACTTCTTCCTCCAACCGAACGGCGTCTTCCTCATCCGCGAGCCCGCCGGCGCGCAGGCCACCCCGCGCGCCTCCATCCACGAGACCGCCTCCTTCGCCGCCGCGGAGAAGCCAGTGCCGCCGCCCCGCTACGCCATCCAATCCGGCCCTTTGCTCCTCCTCGACGGCAAGCGCCACCCCGCCTTCCAAGACGGCTCCGCGAACAAGAAGCATCGAAACGGCGTCGGCGTCGATGCCGATGGCAAGCTCGTCTTCGCCATGACCGGCAAGGGTCAGGTCGTGAACTTCTGGGACTTCGCCGGTCTCTTCCTCAAGCTCGGTTGCAAGGACGCCCTCTTCCTCGATGGCGATATCTCGCAGATGTCCTTGAACCCCGCGGACAAAGTCGAAAGCAATCAATTCGGCGCGATGTTCGTGGTGGTGGAGCAATAGCCGGGTGCCTCGTGGTTTGCTCGGAAGCCATCGGCTTTACATCTTCACCCGGGCCACCAACTCGCTCCCATCGAAACCCCGGATTTCGATCTTCTGAATCGGAGTTTTTCCGGCGGGCATGGCAAAAGAGGTCGATGCGGAGTTGACGTCGAGCGATGTGACGGGTCGTTCATTGATATAGATATCAAGCCGGGTAATCCCTTTGGTCTGCATTTTCAGGGTCGAATTGCCCCCCGCTTTCTTTTCGACGATGGCGGCGAATTTCCGCAGGGGCTGGGCTTTCAGGAGCGCCCCTGCTGCATTCATCAGATCCGCGTTTTCGCTTAAGAGGTCCTTGCGGGTGAGGAAATGGCGATGGGACGGCTCGACTCCGAGATCCTCCAAAGGCGTTCCGGCATTCGGGCCGACGCGGAGGGTGCGACGGATCGCCACCCTCATGCCCGCGCCATTCGGGAGCTCTTCGTAGACTCCGGCTGGCAAGATATCGCTGACAAAGTATTTTTGCTCCCATACGTTGGCGCCGCCTGCACCGGTGTTCCCATCAGTCCCGAGGATTGGACCAATTTTGTGATCCTGAAAGCCGGCCGCGAAGATATCCGTCGTGCTATAGCAAAGGGCGTCCGTGATGAGGATGACAGGGCCGAAATACCGCTGCGCGATGTCATTGCACTTCACCGGATCAGTGATCGGGAAGCCCGCCGAGAACGCGGCACCGGTTTTCAAGGCTTGGTCAATCGAGCCCACCCAGGCTGAAAGATCAGCCCAACCGGAAGCCGGGCCGTTTTTCTGGCAGATCTCACGGTTGAGCGGGGAGTTGAGAAACTGAAGCGTCTCGGGTTCGATGTGATGGGGAGTCAAGGTTTGAAGGATCAGCTCGCCATTGTGGATGACACCGCCGCCGTTTCCCCGCACGTCGACGATCAGGCCCTCCCGTGGCAGCAACTCGATCAGCCTGATGAATTCACCTACGAACTCTTCCGGTGGCCAATGATCGAAGGTCCAGATCCGGATACATCCAAAAGTTCCGGCAGGCGTGGTCACCTCGCGCGCGGAGAACACCTGGGGGTAGATCGAGTCGTAGTTGACGGCTCCCATTCCCTGCGGCGCTCTCAGCGCGGCTCGGGCGGCCTTCCCGGAAACCTTTTTGGCTTCACTAATGGTCCGGGGGGCAAAGAGCGCCAATCGCATCCGGCGGACGATGTCCTGTTCGAGGTCGATTCCCATCGAGGCAGCGGCAAGCCCTTTCGCGGCGGTCGGTTCGTTCCCGGAAGGGAATGGCGGATTGGTCTGCCAATCGAATCGGAATTCGGCAGGCTTACCTGCGGAGGTTATGTATCCGACGATCACCCAGAGTTCGTCGGGAGGCGGGGCGATGATCAGCGCGCGGGCGGTAAGCGTTTGGACGCCGCGTGCATGCCTCGCTTCGCGGTTGCTGCCGGCGTAGCGCTGCGCGTTGTTCCACACCGCCCGTTCGATTGGCACTCCGTTCCAGTGCGTCAATTCCACGCCTTTGACGAAAGACGGGTGGCTAAATCCGGTTGCGATGTGGGATGCGATATACTTCCGCTGTCCTGCCTCGTAGTAGTCCTCCACTGCGAACGGCAGAACTGCGGTCATTTCATTGAAAGGCGAGGGAAGCAGATAGTTGGTGTGCAGATCCCGAAGGGATGTGAAAATTTCCGTGAGTTCCAAATGGAACTCGGTTTCGATGAAAGCAGCGGCTTGAGATAGATCGAGGGATTGGAGCAGTAGTTTTAACCGCTGCACCGGATCGATCGAGTGCATCGCCCGCTTGAGGGGGAGATGGGCATAGTTTTGTTCGACCAGCAGGAGCGCTTGCTTTACGATGGTCTTGCCCTGCTCTAACGTAAGCTTTCCCGTGCTATCAAGGAATGTAGAGAGGCTGGTAGCCTTCGCAAAGTGAGGTCTGACAGCTACGCCTAGCTTTTTTACCCAAGGAGCTGGCTTGTCTGATTTCGCATTGCGCCGGGAGGTTTTCGTTTTGGGTTGATGCGATGTTGCTGGTTTGCGGGAGGGCATGGGTTTGAGGCGGTTTAAGTAATAACAGGACGTAACTGGTAGTTAGGTTGCTAGGTGAATTTAACCCGCTCCGCAAGGGGATTTGGTTTAAGAGGGCGGAAGGGTATCGGGACCATGCGCGCCGCCGATGGTGTCGGGCTCCTTCCCCGCCATGTGACGCCCGCCTCCGGTTTCACATGGAAATGCGTCACGCCGTCTCCGGTCCCGCAGCCCGATGCATCAAATCCACGAAGCCGCCTGCCTACGCAAGCACCCGGTGGCCCTTTCGGAACAAGCAGGCTCCGGCCAAGGCTCCGAGGAAGTCCGCGGTGAGATCCGCCGGATCGTTCCCCTGGCGCCCGGGCACATGACTCTGGTGCCACTCATCCAGCACGCCGACCAAGGTGGTGGCCAGCACCGCCAGCAGCAGCACGCGCTTCCAATTGGCAGGCTCCCCGCTTAGCAGGTAAAAGAAGCCCGCGGCCAACCCGCCGCCACCAAGGAAATACCCGAAGTGCAGCACCTTGTCGCTGAACTCGAAGCTCATCCCCGGCGGGAACGCCCGCACTCCGGCAGACAGCCACCACAGCGTACCGACCCACGCGGCCCATGCCGCGAACCACAGCAGTGGATGGCGGAGAACCTTGCGCACGCGCTTACTGTTTGCGCAGTTCGTCTTCCAGACGCTCTGCCAGCCACTGCTTCATCATCGACTGATAGTTCAGGAAGCGCGAGCGGGCGATCCGCTTGATCCGCGACAGCATCCGCGGGTCGAAACGCAGCGTGATCGTCGTGGACTCGCGCGAGTCGGGCTCGTGGACGGAGCCCGACATCAGGCGCGCATCCAGCTCGTGGGTCTCCCAGAAGCGGGCTTCGGTTTCCTCGTCGTCAAAGGCCGGGATATCCGACCAGCGGGTGATGGACTGCATGGGCTGGCTCATTTGAACTCGGCGTATTTCCGCTCGTAGAAGCGCTGCTCACCCTCGCTCATCGGGCGGGCGGTGATCACACGGGTCCGCTTCCCATCGGTCCAGAAGCACAGGAAGAGGTAGCGGTCCGCGACGGTCCGTCCCAAGGCGTAGTAGCGTGCCTCCACTCCGTCTTCACGGTCGGGCAGCAGGCGTACGCCGAAGGGATCCTCGAGGGCTTCCTCGAGTTCGCGCGGTTTTGTCGACTTCAGGTCGAAGTGGACGTCGATGAGGTCGAGTTCCATGGAAAGCGGTTGCGGGCCGGAGAAAACACGAGATGCGAGGAATGGGGAAGCGGAAAGGACAGGGAATCAGGATTCCCCGAGCTTTCCCGGCTTTTGAGCGTCGCCGGGGGAGGGAAACCGAATGCCGAATGCCGAATTTTCGAATGTCGAATGAAGTGTTTTGTAGAACAAAAAGCCTCCTCTGCGAATCAAAGCCGCCCCATTCCCTTCGACACGACATTCTGCATTCGGGAATTCTGAATTCGTCATTCCGATCCCTCCCTCTCAATCATCCGCGAACACATCCACCTCCAGCCGCTCCGCGGACTGGGCGACGATGCGGAAGGGATTCGGGTCCTTGTCCACCCGCCCGTAATAAAATTTCGTGCCGGGACCGGCCGGACCGGGCGCCAGGGTCAGGAGATGCTGGGCCACGCCGATCTCCACCATCTGCTCGTTGAACTGCTTCGCCGTCACCTCGAAGCGCAGGGTGGGGGAGGCCAGGGCCACCGCGGCATCGGCATGGTCCGGGGCCAGCCATTCCTCCACCTGCAGGCCGATCACCCCTTGCAAAAGCTTGTCCGCCCGCGCGAGCACCAGCTCGGGGCTTCGGTCCGTCGAGCCTTCCCGCGCCCGCCAGAGCTGCTTCACCACATCGTATTCCAGCAGCAGGTCCGGCTTGCCGGTCATCTGCCGCTCCACGCCCAGCACGTTCACATCGCTCAGCGACCAGATGTAGGGCTGCCGCCACTGCCAGAGCTGGGTGGAGATGTTGTCGATCACCTGTTGATCGATTTTCATCACGATCGGCACCCCGGCCCGCATCGCATACCAGGTGCCGTCCTTGCTTTGGCCGAAGACCAGCTCGAAGCTCTCCGAGCCGAAGGACACGAAGCGCAGCGAGATCGACGGCCGGTCGAGACCGTAAGGCGTCAGGTCGGTCGCCGCGTCGTTCACGAATTTCAGCACCTTCGACTTCGTGATCGCATCGTGCAGCCGCACCAGCGTGATCGGATTCGCCTTTTCTTCCTCCCCGCCCTTGGCATTGCGGTAGAGCCAGTCCGCGCCCACCTGCGCGCGGCTCAGGACAATCTCCGGTCCGGTGGAGGAGCTGATCAGAATCCCCTGCAAGGACTCCGCGACCAGCAAGCTCAGCCGCGAATCGCGCAGCTCGTCGATCGTGTCCGGCAGCTCGGCCAGCGCGACCATATCATCCTTCACCACCGGCGGCGGAGGCATGCCGGGGGTGGAGGGGACGCTGGGTAGCGTCACGGCGGGCAGCGGTTTCAACCGCAGCTCGAAGACCGTGCCAGGGCGGTCGCTCACCGTGGCAAAAACCGTCTCCGCTTCCGGGGTGACCGGCGGCATGACCTCCAGCACCACCTCGGTCTTTTGCCCGAAGTGCCGCAGGCCGAAGCGCTGGCGGCCGTTCGTGCTTGCCTCCGGCAGCGTCACCTCGGAGCGATCCTTCACCTCCACCGCGCGCAGGTTGAGCAGATCGGTCAGCAGCTTCTTCACCGCCTCCGGATTCGTCTTCAACTCGAGCGGCTTGGTGATCCGCCACGGCGTGGTCGCCCCGGTGCGGGAGAGCAGCAATTCCTTCTCTCCGTCCTGGATCCGCACCGCCTCGAGCTGCAGCGGATTGAAAAGAAAAGGGTGGTGGTCGCGCAGGTGCCGGAAGCCATCGCGGAAGACCGCCCGGATGTCGCCGGTGCAGACATACGTGTCATCGCTGCGGCCGGGATCGAGCGGCTGGACGAAGACCGTCGGGTAATCCTGCTTGGTCTGCGGGTCGATGTGGACCCACTTGGTCGAGTGGCCGAGCAGGTAGGTGGCCAGCAGCTCGCCCTTCCCGTCCTCGATCTTCACGCCGATCTTGCCTTCCTTGAGCCCGCCCTTGGAAGTGTCCAGCTTGCCCTCCGGAATCACGTCCACCACCTGCGTGCCGAGCGTGAATTGGCCGATCGTATCCGCCACCCGCGGGTCCAGGCGATCCTTCCACAGCACCGTCGTGGTGGCTCCGCCGCCCTCGCGGTTCACGCGCCGGCCTTCCGCGGTCCACAGGCCCTTGTCCCAGGTGCAGTCGACGATGAAGCCGTTCCCGCCGAGCTGGATGTGGCGGACCTTCTCGCCGTCGAATTTGTAGAGATACCGGCCCGGCTCGACCGGCGGTGCGCCGAACAAGCGCGACAAATTCCCTTCCTTGATCCGCAGCGCCGCCACCACCGTGACCGAGGCGGCCAGCACGAACAGCAGGAGCGTGAATGTGACAGAGCGCATGGCAGTTCAGGCCCGACGCGATGACCAGACGATCGCGCCGACCAGCAGGGCAAAGGCCGGCAGGAAGAAAAGGTTCACCCGGTTGATGAAGGACAGCTGGCTATCCAGCAGCGGCAGCTTGTAGGTGCCCAGGGTCAGCGGGCCTTCCCCGGTCAGCTCCTCGCGGCCCATCAGCCAGTTCATGGTGCTGGCGGTGAAATTGCGGTTGATGTCGGAGAGATACTTCGGTGCCAGGAAGTCGGAATTCCCGATCACCGCCAGCTTGGAAATCTGCTCGCCCACGTCATCGCGCGCCGCGGAGCCGCGGATCACCGCTCCGGCCAGGGCCACCGGCCCGCGCGTGTCCTCGCGCATGTCGAGCACCGGGTTCGGCATGCTGAAGCGGGTCTCCGCCCAGAATTCCGGCGCGCTGCTCAGCAGGGTCAGCGGAAGCAGGCCCTTGCTCGTCAGGTCGTCGTTGTTCTTGTCGCGGATCGTCAGGCTGCAGGTCGCGCCTTCTAACAAATTGCTCTTGCCCGCGAAGTCCTGGGTGAAGTCCCAGCCCTGCTCGAAGACCCCGCGCACGGTCGTGATGACCTGCTGGCCCTTGGTCGTGAGCACCCGGTCGTTGCCCGGCGTGATCCCCTGGTTGCGCAGGAAGGCGCGCAGGTTCGGCGGCGTGCCGGAGGCTCCCAGCGTCATCAGGATCCCGGCGCGCGGGCGCTGCCAGTATTCGTCCAGCACCTTGATCTCCGCCGGGTTGAAATCGTAGGCCGGATTCACGATCGCGATCGCCGCGGCATCATCCGGCACCCGGTCCATCTCGCTCATCCGCGCCCCGCGGATCATGACGTTCTGGGTCAGCAGGATGTTCTCGAAGCTCGCCAGCGCCCCGTCCGCGCTGTCCGCCGTGAAGCCGCTCTTGTCCAGCATCAGGTAGACCAGCCGCGACTTGCCCTCGATCGCGCCGAGCAGGCCGGCGGTCATCGCGTCCTCGCCGCGGAAGCCGGTCACCTTGCGCTGGCCCTTCTGGTCGGTCTCGAAGCGCGCCATCATCTCCGCCTCGATGAAGCGGATGTGCGGGTTCGTCTTCGCCGCCGCGCCGTCCGCCGCCGCCTTGTCCTTCTCCTCCTTGCTCCGCGCATCCAGGATGATCAGGTCGGTATTGAAAATCGTCTTCTTGTAGGCCTCGCCATACACCGCGCCGAATTGGTCGACCACCTGCTGCGCTCCGTCCGGTTGGCGCACCGGATCGAGCAGCTTCAGCTCGATCTTGCCCTTGGAAAGCCGCGCGTATTCCTCCGCCAGCACCCGCACCTTCTCATACATCGGGTTGCTGCGGCGGAAGGCCACCAGCATCCGCACCGGCTCCGTGCGCTCCTGCAGGGCCGCAGAAGCCAGATAACGCTGCCCCACCGGGGACAGCGTGTAGACCGCCTCCGAGCTCAGGTCCTTCGGGATATGCTGCTGCGAGCTCAGGTAATTCGCCGCCACGAACAGCACCAGCATGCAGATGATCTGCGTCAGCGACAGCACGCCGGTGCCGAGACGCCGGATCGGTCTCACGGCCTTTCGCAAGGGACTTTCGGAATCGCTGCTCATGAATCTAACGGCGCCAGCGGCGGTAATCGATGACCTGATACGTGAAGAAGAGGATCAGCGCCGCCGAGCTCAGGTAATACACCACCGGGCGGGTATCCAGCAGGCCGCGGGAGAAATAGTGCAGGTGCTCCTGGCTCGAGATGTAGTGGAAGAGGCCCGCCGCGCGGAAGTCCTCCCCCCAGATATTCGTCACGTAGCCCAGGAAGAACTGGATCACCAGCATCCCGATCGTCAGCAGGCCCGCGATGATCTGGCTCGAGGTCAGCGCGGAGGCCAGGCAGCCGATAGCCGTGAAGGCCGCGCCCATCAGCATCAGGATCGTGTAGGCCCCCAGCATCGCGCCCGGCGCGTAGGCCGGCGGGATGTCCGTGATCCATTCATACATCCGGAATTGGAGGAAGCCGGGAATCCACAGCAGCGTGTAGAAGGTCATTGCCGCGCCGTACTTCGAGAGCACCACCTGCCAGGTCCGCACCGGGGCCGTCAGCAGCCCTTCGAGGGTCCCGTTGCGCTCCTCCTCCGCGAACGAACGCATCGTGATCAGCGGGAAGATGAACAGGAACCAGAACCAGAACAGCGTGTTGTTGAAGACCGCGTAGACCAGGCTGTCCTGGCTCGGCGAATCGCGGAAACCCTTCATCGCCGTCGACAGCGCCGCGCCCTGCATCGCCGTCACGAAAGCCAGCACGACCCAGCCGAAGGGATTGAAAAAATAACCCCTCAACTCCTTGCGGAGCATGATGAACAACAGTCGCATGAATTCGGTTGGGTGCCTCGCGGGCCGCCTGTTTAAGCAAACCCGCCGCGGGCGGGAAGGGGAATGTTTGAATGCACAAAACGAACGCCGAACGTCCAACGCCGAACGCCCAATATCGAATGGCCCCGCGCGGGACCCGAGGGTGATTCAAACAGTGCTGCTTCACAGCCAGGAGTGCGCCACCCGCCCGCAGAAGCCACTCTCACAGCCCAGCCTCACCTCACCGCCCCATTGCCTTCCATTCAGCATTGGGCGTTCGACGTTGGGCGTTCGGCGTTCGTCTTTCTGCCTTCAAGGCGAAAGCCTCTCCAAACTCCACCCCTCCGCCTTCCTCTCATAAAAAAACCGGTCATGCAGCCGCGCCGGCCCCCCCTGCCAGAACTCAACCGTCTCCGGCACCACCCGATACCCGCCCCAGAAAGGCGGCACCGGAACCTCCCCGCCTCCAACCCGCGCCGTCAGCTCCGCCAGCTTCTCCGTCAGCACCTGCCGCGATTCGATCACCGCGCTCTGCTCCGAAACCCAGGCCCCCAACTGCGAATCCCGCGGCCGCAGGTGGAAATAGTGCGCCGTCTCCTCCGCCGTCGTCTTCTCCACCCGCCCCTGCACGATCACCTGCCGCTCCAGCACGATCCACGGGAAGAGCAGCGACACCTGCGGATTCTCCGCCATGTGCCGCGCCTTCCGGCTTCCGTAGTTCGTGTAGAACACGAAGCCCGCCGCATCGAAATGCTTCAGCAGCACCGTCCGCAGCAGCGGCCTGCCCGCCGCATCTGCCGTCCCCAGGCTCATCGCATTCGGCTCGTGCAGCCCCAGTTCCGTCGCCTGCTTGAACCACCCCTCGAATTGCCGCATCGGATCCGCCTCCAGATCCTCCCGCTGCAAACCCCGGCCCGTGTATTCCTGGCGAAAGTCCGACAAATCCATGCGCGGAAATAGGGCGCGGGCGCGGGATGAGCAAGGACGGGGATCAATGCCCGTCGCAGACCGCCGCTCTTCAATAGACTTCGGGAAGATCACCCTTTTTCCGTCGCTCGTGGAAACACTCCGAGACTCCTTCCGGCCGGTCATTCAGCGGAACTTTCAGCCGCCTGAGATTCGGCAGCTGCTTTGGAAAGCCGAGCAGCCGGCGGGGAATATTCCGTTCGGTGACCAGGGCAAGAATGTCGATCATCAGGCTCCTTCGCTCGTTCCAATCGTCGGAATCGAGAGCCAGTATTCTAACAATACGTCTGGCGTCATCGTCCAAGGGCCTGATTTCACCGGTATCGAGCACTTCGATTTTTCCCGCGATCATGCAGTCCTCCGGATCGGGAAGAAGCGCCTCCCCTTTGGAGAGATTGCACCGCGCACAACTGTAAACCAGATTCCCGTAATCGACCTTTTTCCCCGGGAAGCGGACCTGCGGCAAGTAGTGGTCGGCGTGATACGAACTCGCGTCGGATAAAAATCCCTCGCGCCACAGGCAGTAGACGCAACGGAACAAAAAATCGTCCCGCAGCCAGGGCCTGTAGCTTTTGTAAACCTTATAGCCTCCGGGTCCGTGCCGCCTTGGCGCCTTGTCCGGATAGACAAACGGGAAGGGATTCATCTTTGCGCGCCAACCGCAGAACAGGTAAGGAGTTCGTCACGCATCTTCCGCAGCTCCTCCAGATCCAGCGGGAAGAGCCGGTTCCGGTTGGCGATCATTTCTGCCTGCAAGCCGGCCAATTGCGAAGCCTCCTCGCTGGAAAGCGTGCCCACGATCTCCTTCTCGATCAGTGCGCAGCGACGGGCATTCTTCTCCTCGTTCCACTGCGGTGCACTGGAAGGAAGGTCGATCTTCTTCACAATATGGCGGAAGTCGAACTTCGCTGCAGTGTCACCGTAGGTGGCGCTGAACTTGCGACGCACCTCAAGCTTGCCTCCCGCCCCGATGTGGCTGGCGATCGCGCCGCCGTCCTCAAGATCGAAGTGCTCGAACTTGCGGAGACGGATATTCTCGCCGATTTCGAGGACCTTGGCCATCACGCAGTTCTCCACGGTCTCTGCTCCCCTCATCACGGCGAGGGCCTCCTCCAGCGTTTGGGCATCGGAAGCAGCAAGCGTGTCGGCGATCTCATCGACGAATTCCGCAAAGCTCTCGTGACGGGAGACGAAGTCAGTCTCACAGCTCACTTCCACCAGGATACCGGACTTGCCATCGGCGCTGAGGCGGGCCGCGATGATGCCCTCGGTGCAGTCCCGGGGAGCCGTGCCGGCGGACCTCACCAGCCCCTTCTCACGGAGATACTTTATCGCAGCATCCAGGTCGCCATTGGTCTCGGTGAGGGCCTTTTTGCACTCGATCATGCCGAGGTTGGTCTTTTCGCGAAGTTCCGTGACCAAAGATCCAGTGCTCATGCGATTGAAAGAACGTTGGAGCTAAAGGGGGCGAGAAGTTCGGGCCGAACGGGTCGCGGTCTTTTCCCTCTGTCTCTATGGCGTTGACTTTACCCCAGCGTATTGCAGGAGTCAAGCCGCCCTGAAAACACGCTGTTCATTGGTAATGAGATTGTTAGGATGGTCGATCCCATCGGCTGGTCTGACGGAGGCCCGCCGCCCTTACCTCTCCTCCCCATAGAGCGCCCCCCCAAGAAATCCCCTCCGTCGACAAGGAGCGTCATCCTTTCCTATCAAGGAACTGTCCCGCTCCCGTTCAGGAACCTCAAAGGCCGGCGGACACGCCATCAAGAGGTCTGCAAGCCCGCGGTTCGGCGGATGGCTCACCTTGCGCAAGGTGATGGTGTCGTCATCCACAACGAACACCTCGAGATCGTCTCCCGCCCTCAGACGAAGCTGCTCGATCAGCGCTCCGGGGAGCGCGATCTGGCCCTGGTCTGAAAGCACGGTCGTCATGCTCTTATGATACCTGCAATTGCCGGTAGGACAAGAAGCAAGGCACCCCCTACTTCTCCTCCCCGTAAACCGTCACCACCGTCAGCGGTGCGCCCTTCGCCCCATAGACGTGGAACTCCAGCTTCTTCTTCCCGCCGCTATAACCCAGCTTCAGCGACCGCGCCCCGTTCATATCCATCGAACTCCGGCTCGACGCGCTCATCGAAAACAGCTTCCCCGCCTCTCCGCTCAAAAACGTCTCCACCGCCGAGAGGCTATCCGTCGTATCCGCCACGATGATCCCGTGGATCCGGACCGGCTCGTCCTTGTGCAGCAGCGAGGTCTCGCCCGTGGCACCCGGATAGCGCGGCACCCATGCCGGCAGCTTCGCCAGATCACCTTGGAAGACCTTCACCTCCACGCCGCTGGCGTCCTTCATCAGCGTCCTGCCGTGGGCGATGTCATCATAGGTCGTCGTCACCACTTCGTCGTTCGCTTTCGAACTCAGCATCACCGTTCCCGCCTCGGGATTCGTGCCCGACTTATCGAGATCCGGATACTCCCTCAGCACCGCCTCCGCCGCATCCTTCGCCGGATGCTCCTTGAGCTTCGCCATGGCGTCTTTGACCAGCTTCCCCCCGCCGATCACGGCCAAGACCACCGCCACGATGACCAAGCCGCCGCAGCCGATCCCGGCCCAAGCCGCCGGATGCAGCCCCTTCTTCCTCACCGGAGCTTGGAAGGGGGAGGGCGGGGGAGGCGGAAAGGGCGGCGGGGTCGGGTTTTCCATGCCTCCCTTTCTAGCAAGGCTCCCCGCCACGAATCAAGCCCGCCGGAGCCTCCCGCAGACTCTTTTGGCACTTGCCCCTTCTCACTTGGAACTTTCCCGTCTCACCACCCAGGTCTTCGTCATCGAGTCATGCCAGCCCCGTGTCTCCGAGCCCAGGAAGGAAAGCGGCTCGAAGGGGATGATCCGGCACAGGCTGCGCAGGGCCATTGTCCCGAAGGAAGGCCGCTCACCCTGTTCGTTCACGATCTTCGTGCCCGTCACCAGCTTCCCCACCGTCGTGCCCGTCACGCCCTCCATGAAGATGTAGTAGACCAAGCTCAGGAAGTAGCCGAACGCGAGCTCCTCCATCTTGGAGATCGATATCGGCTCCCCCGGTGCCATGACGCCGAGCACGATCCCCAGCAACATGCCGAAGGGGTAGCTCATGCAGAAGATCACCACCCGATCGATCAGGAAGTTCGAGAACCGGCGGCCGGCGCTTGCCGGAATCGGTCGTGCGATCACAGCTCCGGCGTCGGCAGGAAACGCTGGCAGCGGCATGGCGGCAGGAGCCGCATAGGGATTGGCATTCTCGTCCGGGGGATTCACCGCGCGAGACAAGCGCAACGCCCGCCCGAAGTCAAAGCGGGAACCAAGCTTTGGACGATAGGATACAGGGCACTCCGTCTGGTCTGCTGATGAATCACGATACGTTAACCCCCGAGGGCGGCGCAGCCGCTTTGGAGTGCGGCGGGCATCGCCGCTTTGGTGCGATCTCGACTGGAGATCGCCGTATTGAATTCGCCTCTACGCCGCCCCCTTGCTGTCCCGCTTGAACTGCGGATCTTCCTGAAGGCGACGAGACGATTGACGGGCTGCAGAGGGGGAAACGAAGGAATGGATTCGTGACGGCGTTCTCCGGCACGCACCGCAGGAAAGCGGCGATGCCCGCCGCACTCCAAAGCGGCTGCGCCGCAAAGGGGGGGCATCGGTCCGCATTCAGAGCTTCCTCGGAGAGCTTCAGGAAACCTGACAGAGACCCGGATATGGGCAGCGCAGGAGAGGAGCGGGGCGTGGCGGAAAAGTTTGACCGGAGTTTGTCTTGCGGCTCATCTATGCGCCTATGATCCGTCCCCCGTGGTTCCCGATATTGAGTCTTGGTGTGCCGGCCCTGGTGATGGCGGCGGAGCCGGTGCTGACACCGCGGATCGAGCTGCTGGCGACTTCGGCGTCCTTCGCGATTTATCCGGATCAATTGGTCACCGGAGATATGGATGGGGACGGCGATCTGGATTTGATCAATCTGCCGAACGGAGGGACGACGCTGGGGATAGGGGATCCTCACGGCCTCTGGATCGAGAACCGCGGCGGTCGGGAATTCGCACCGCTGCGGCTGGCACAGGTGGCCCCCACGGGGTTCCGGGAATACCTGTATTACGTCAAGCCGATCAATCTCACCGGGGATGCGAAGCTGGAATTCTTCGCGAGCCGCAATAGCTCGGATCTCTCCGAATACGTGCCGCTGGCGATGACTCCGCTGCTCGGCCCGGGCGGCCCGGCCCCGGTGACGGGCACGCCGCTGGCGGAGGCGACGGAGGAGCCGTGGCATGCGCTGGATCTGGACGGGGATGGCCAGGGCGAGCTGCTGCGGATGAAGGTGCTGAACAACACCGACCTGGAGATCCGGATCTCCGACCGGCAGGCGGACGGCAGCTTCGCGGAATCCGTGGTCTTCACGGTCGCCGGTTTGAATGAGCAGGAGGCGTTGATCTCACCGGAGGCGGTGGATATGGATGGCGATGGCCTCCGGGAGCTGGTGCTGACGCTGAATGCGCGGACGGCGATCTTCGCGCGGACGGGGGCCCGGACCTTCAATGCGGTGCCGGTGATGGTGGAGGACGTGAACACGGTGCGGTCGTGGATGGATCTGAATGGCGACGGTCGCCCGGACGCGCCGGGTCTCGGCGGTGAGTGGGTGGAGAATCTGGGCGGGCTGAGCTTCCTGCGGCGCGTGAGCTCGCTGTCATTCCCGCCGGAGGAGAATGTGATCTTCGAGGCACTGGAGGCACGGGCGGGCCAGCCGGCGCTGGCGCATTTCGTGGTGTCGTCGTTGCAGGGTGTGGATGAAGTGGTGACGGTGCCCTTCAATGCGAGCGCGCCGGTGACGCGCCGGGCGCTGCCGGTGACGGAAGCGGCGGCTCCGGTCTTCCTGCACCTTGCAGACCTGGATGGGGACGGGCAGGTGGATCTGGTTTACTCGTACTCCACGGTGAATCTCGGCTACTATGACTCTCGTATTCTGGCCGTGGCCTGGGGGTCGGCGGCGGGCTTCTCCGAACCGCAGGCACTGTACGTGGGCCCGGCGGCATTCCACGAGGTGCTGGCGGCGGATGTGAACCGTGACAAGTGCGTGGACCTGCTGCGCGGGCCTGATGCGAATGGCCGCTACTGGCTGCGCTTCAACCGCGGCAAGGCGGGACTCGATGCGGACTCGCGGCTCGGCGAGGAACTGCCGCTGGACGGCCTGCAGGTGCCGGGGGCGAGCCTGCGGATCCTGGGAGTGCTGCGGATCGATAAGAACGCGACGCTGGATCTGGTCTGCAATTACACACGCGTGCCGCAGGGCGAGGCCGGCCCGGAGCAGGCGATCGTGGTGGTCCGGGGGCGCAGGGACGGGTCCTTCATCAAGCCGGTCATCCCGGCGGGCGGCCTGAATTTCGCGGCGGGACCGGTGATGGACGGGGACTTCATCGACTGGGACCGGGACGGTGATCCGGACCTCGTGGCCGACGGCTATTGGCAGGAGAATGTGAAGGGCGCCTTCCCGCCGGGGCGGCGCTTCCTGGTGGAACTGGGAACGATGGAGGATTTCCTGGGGAATCCGACGGTGGTAGGCGGGACCATCACGGGCGATCTGGACGGGGACAAGCGGCCGGACATCATCTCGCTGATCCACGGGGCGGGGCAGGGCGATGCGCCGCCGGCGACCATGCGGATCGCCTATGGCGACGGGCGCGGGGGGATCTCCGCGACGGCGGATGTGCCGCTGCGGCTGGCGGCCTACGATTCCCTCGGGAACCCGACGGTGGCGGGCGGGGTGGTGATCACGGATTTGAATGCGGACAAGCTGCCGGATCTGTGGCTGAGCGAGCTGACGGGATACGACCTGCAGGGAAATCCCGCGATCGAGGACCGCTGGCTGCGGAATCCGGGGAAGCGCTCGCGGAATCCGGAGTCATGGGTCTCGCAGCCGCTGGAGGGCAATGTCCCGGCAGGCGTGGCGCTGGCGGATTTCAACGGGGACCGGAAGCTCGAATGGGTAGGGCCGTATGGCTACCTCCAGCCGGGGAAGCAAGGGCCGGTGCTTTCGCAGGAATACGATTTCTCGGGAGGGGTGGATCTCACGCGGGAGCCCTACCGGGCGGCGGCGGATGTGGACGCGGACGGGGATGCGGATTTCATCCTCGGCGGCAGCGCTTCCACGCTGGTCGTGCTGTTCAATACCGAGGCGGATGACCTTAAGAAGCGGGCATTAAAGGCGAAGGAGCCGAAGTGGGTCAGAAAGGGCTTGGACGTCGTGAGGTAAGTTGTGGGCTCTGCAGTCGCACAGCGACCGTGGACTGCGTGCAGCCTGCTGCCGCTGTCGGCAGGCAGCCTGCTGCCGTGAAGGACCGGGCCGTGCCGTCCCGCCCCATGCCTGCCCCCGGGACCGCGGAGGCTCTGCCCCGCAGAGCGGTCCCACGCTGCCGTGAGCACTAAAAGCCAGGCAGCAAAGCGACGGCGCTCTCCGCTACGATCGCGCGGTGAATAGCGCTTCTCCGGCTGCTTCTGCGGGGCAGAGCCTCCGCGGTCCCGGGGGGCAGGCATGGCGGCGCTTTCTTGGCACTTGGTCCTTCTCCCTTGGAACTTTCCCGCCTCATCTCCTCACCACCCAAGTCTTGGTAATCGAATCGTGCCAGCCACGCGCAGTCGGCCCCAGGAAGGAGAGTGCCTCGAAGGGAATGTGCCGGCAAAGGGTGCGCAGGAGGGCGGTCAGGAACGAGGGCCGCTCACCCGTCGCCGTCACCACCTTGGTTCCCGTGATCCACTTGCCCAAGGTCAGCCCGGTGGTGGCCTCCAGGATCGTGTAATAGCCGATCACGGGTCCGAAGACGGCCACGTTGAGCAGGAGATCCAAGGTGCCGCCGCCGCTGGCCTCTTTTTCGAGGATCTTCCCGGCTACCATCGCAACCCCGACACCGGCGATCATGAGCAAGACCAGCAGCGCGACGCTATCGATCAGGCAGTTCAGGAATCTACGGCCTTGGCCTGCCGGGATGATCGCCACCTGGGTGTCATTGACCGGCGGTGCGTCGGTCACGGACGGGGAGGAGTAAGGGTTTTCCGGAGTCATTGGGGCCAATGTTAGAATGAAGGCTCCGCAAGTCTCCCATCGCCAGAAAAAAGGACTCCCCGTCAGATTTGCTGACGGATCACGATGTGTCTCCCCCGAGGGCGGCGCAGCCGCTTTGGAGTGCGGCGGGCATCGCCGCTTTCGTGCGATCTGGATTGGAGATCGCCGTATCGAATTCGCCTCTGCGCCGCCCCCTGCGATCCCGCTTGAGCTGCGGATTTTCTGAAGGTGGCGAAACGGTTGACGGTATTGCAAGGGGGGGAATCGAAGGGATGGATTCGTGACGGCGTTCTCCGGCACGCAGCGCAGGAAAGCGGCGGTGCCCGCCGCACTCCAAAGCGGCTGCGCCGCAAAGGGGGGGCATCGATCCGCATTGGGAGCTTCCTCCAGAGCTTCAGCAAACCTGGCGGACCACCTTTCCGAACCACCTCTCCCGGCGCAGCCGCACACCGATTGATGATTGGAAGATGGGTGATTGATGATTTCGCCGCGAAGCAGGCGTCAGAACGGGAACTTCCCCTTGAAGTTCTTCATGATGTCCCCCAGGTCGCCCATCCCGCCGGCACCACCCGGTCCACCCGGTCCGCCGAAGCCGGGAGGCATGCCCCCCATCCCGCCGCCCATCTGCTTCATCATGTCCTTCATCTTGTTCGGGGAGCGCATCATCTTGCGCATCTCCCCGAACTGCTTCAGCAGCGCGTTGACCTCGATCATCTTCACCCCGGCACCCTTCGCGATCCGCTTGCGGCGCGAGTCCCGGATGATCTCCGGCCGCCGCCGCTCGTCCGGCGTCATCGAAAGTACGATGGCTTCCGTACGTTTCATCCGCTTCGGGTCGAAGGCCGCGTCAGGCAGCTGCTTCTTGATCTTGTTGAACCCGGGCAGCAGGCTCATCAGCCCCTTCATGTCGCCCAGCTTCTGGATCATCTTCATCTGGTCCAGGAAGTCGTAAAAGTCGAACTTGCCCTCCGCCAGGCGCTGGATCGACTTCATCGCGTCCTTCTCGTCGATCTTGGAAGCGACCTGCTCCACCATCCCCACGATGTCGCCCATCCCCAGGATCCGGTCGGCCATGCGGTTCGGGTGGAATTCGAAAAGCTGGTCCAGCTTCTCGCCCTCGCCCGCATACTTGATCGGCATCCCGGTCACCGCCCGCATCGCCAGCGCCGCGCCACCGCGGGCATCGCCATCGAGCTTGGTCAGGATGATCCCGGTCACGCCGACCGCGTCATTGAAATGCTTCGCCACGGACACCGCCTGCTGGCCCGTCGCCGCGTCCGCCACCAGCAGGGTCTCCTGCGGCTTCAGGAACTCGTGCAGGCGCTTGAGCTCCTCGATCAACCGGTCGTCGATTTCCTGGCGGCCCGCCGTATCGAAAATGATCACCGTGTGCGGCTGCGTCTCCGCCCAGGCCAGCGCTTCCCGCGCCACCTTCACCACATCCTTTTCACTCGCTTCCGGCGTATAAACCGGCACCCCGACTTGCTTGGCCAGCGTCGCCAGTTGCTCGATCGCGGCCGGCCGGTAGAGGTCGATCGCCACCAGCAGCGGCTTCTGGCCTTCCTTCTTCAAGCGCAGCGCCAGCTTGCCCGCCGTCGTCGTCTTGCCCGCGCCGTTCAGGCCGCAGAGCAGGATCCGCCCGGGTGGCGAGAGGTCCAGCGTCACCTGCTCCCCGCCCAGCAAGTCGGCCAGCTCGTCGTGGAAAATTTTGACGATCTGCTCGCCCGGCTTCACCGACTTGAGCACGTCCACGCCCATCGCCTTCTCCTTCACCGCCTCCACGAATTCCTTCGCCACCGCGTAATCCACATCCGCCTCCATCAGCGCCATCCGGATCTCCTTCAGCGCGTCGGTGATGTTGGACTCGGAAATCTTACCCACCCCGCGCAGGTTGCGGAAGGTCTTGTCGAGCGAGTCGGACAGGTTGCTGAACATGGAAGGGAAATTTGAAATTTGAAAAACGAACGATGAAATCTGAAATCTGAGATCTGAAATCCGACTGCCGGGGGAAGCCGTCAGGGCTCCGCGCCTTCTTCTCTTTCTTGGAACTTGGTCCTTCTCACTTGGTCCTTCCAGCTTGGAACTTGGTCCTTTTCACTTGGAACTTCAGCGCGGCTCCTCCTGCGGCACATAAGCCGCCTCCGTATCGATCCGGAAGGACCAGCGCAGCGGAACTTCGGGCGGCTTGCCCTTGCTGTCCAGCCAGGACACCGCGACCTGGCACACCGGGGAGCGCAGGCGGCGGTTGAGCTGCCACGAGAATGTCTTGGTCTCCGGATCCAGCACCGCCGGCACCTCCCCGAAGCCGCCGATCTTCATCGTCAGCGTCTTCGGGTCCATGTCCTGCACCGCGGAGAGGTCCGCGGACACCAGCGGCATCCGGGTATCGAGCATCGTCCCCGGCTCCGGCTTCACCGGGTGCGGCGTGGTCTGCGGCCCGACCACCGTGTTCCCGTCTCCCGCCACGGCTCCCGCGATGTCGTTGAAGCTGGTCGCCATCTCGAAGATCTTGTCGTGCGTGCCCAGGATGATGTAGCGCGGCAGGGCCAGGTCATCGTGCGAGCGCCGGATCTTCCCCGGCAGCACCGTGAAGAGATGCTGGTAGCCGAATTCCTTCGCGATCGGGTCCATCTCCTGCGTGTGGATCCCGCCCGGATACGCATAGGTCGTGACCCGCACGTTGAACTTCGCCTCGATCGCCTTCTGCGATTCCCCGAACTCGGTCCGCAGGAACTTCCCGTAAGCCTCCGGCCCCTTGCGGCGGTGGAGCTGCGGGTAGGAATGGGAGACCGAGTGGCTGCCCAGCGTCGCCCCGTTCTTCATCATCTCCTGGATCATCGGCGTCGTCAGCGCCCTGCCGCCGCCATCGATGTAGTTCTTGTAGAGGAAGAGCGTGAAGGGGAACTTGAACTCCTTCAGGACCGGGAAGGCATCCGTGTAGGAAGCCTTCCAGCCATCGTCGATCGTGATCACCACGCTCTTGTCGGCGATCTCCTTCTCGCCGCGCTTCCAGGCCTGGAAGTCCGCCATTGAAATCACATGTAGCCCGGCATTGCGGATCGACTCCATCTGCTTCCGGAACTTCGAAGTGCGGATCACCATCTCCGTCTCCGCCCCCGTCTCCGAGAAATCGTGGTAGCCCAGCACGCACACGCGCACCCCGTCATCCGGGATCGCCGGCAGCGCGGGCGGCTCCGCCGGCGGCGGGGGAGGGGGCAGTGTATCCTGCGCGGCCAGCGGCAGGAGCAGGGCAAGGAACAGCAAGGCGAACTTCATCGACGCCGCCAAGTGTAGCGCCCCCGCCGCAAGTGCGAAGCGCGAATTGCGGGCCCAAAGCACGGTCCCCCGAAAGCCCGCCCCCAAGGGTAAGTAGTCCCGCCTTCAGGCGGACGAAGCACCGGAAAAGCATCACCCACCGCCAAGTCCCCGGAACGAAAGTCGCGCAGCGACCGTGGACTGCGTGCAGCCTGCTGCCGCTGTCGGCAGGCAGCCTGCTGCCGTGAAGCACCGAACCCTGCCGAACCACCTCTCCGTCCCCGGTAAAGGAAATCCCACGTGCTTCGCCTTTGCAGCCCCCTCGCAGCAGGCTGCATCGGGACAGCGGCAGCAGGCTGCGCGCAGTCCACGGCGGCGGAGCCGCGGAAGGCATTGTCCTTCAACCGGGCCGCTTCAGTCCCGAGACCAATTGATCGAATGTAAGCCAAACCCCGGGATCGCTTTCCGCTTCCTCCATGCGCTGCGTGACCTCCTCGTCGCTCACCTCATACACCGGACTTTCCAAGCCATGAAGGAGACGGGACGCCAAGGACGCCCGTTCCTCCTCCGGGAGCTTGGATGCGGCCGCGGCGATTTCCTCAAGCTTCATGAAGGAGAGCATAGCGGATCTCCCGTCTGATCGCCATCGGGATTTTGAGCGGAACCCTACTTCAGCTTCTCCACCTTCTCCTTCAGTCCCTCCTTCGCCGCCTCGTGGATCTTGGTTTGCGCGGCGGTCTCCGCCTCGATGTCCGCCATGATCGCATTGTAGGTCTCCAGATCCTTGTCCTGGGTGAACACGATCATCTCGTTTTCCAAGTTCCAGTCGCTGCGGGTGGCCTCCAGATGGTCGATCGCCCGGCTCATGTGCTCGATGATCGCCAGCTCGAACTTCCATGTCTCCTCGACCCTCCGGGTGCCGCCATTCTCGTAGCCGCGCAGGTAGTCCCGCTTGTCCCCGGCGCTCATGTCGTATTTCTCCAGCCGCTGCGGTACGCTTTTCGCCACCGCCAGGCTCCTCTCGCGGTAGGCTTTCGCGGTGTCGCGGAGCGCGGCGACGATCTTGCGGCTCTCGCTGAAGTCCTTGTCGCCAGCCAGCCGCTCCGCCAGCAGCAGCCGCAGCAGCCCCTCCTTCTCCAGGGCCGCGATGTACTCGTTCTGGAGGGCGATGGAGTCGTTCACCACCGTCTGCATCAGGTGCCGGGCTTTCTCCATGCTGCTGGCACCCTTCGGAAGCTCGCCGGCTTCGAGGCGGAAGTCGGTGTGCTTGGGCAGGCCGTCGGGGCCGCGGGTTTCGGCCAGCATCTTCTCCACGTCCTCCATCATCCCGTCCACCTGCCGGGTCTCGTGCTCGCGCTTCTCCCGGCTCCGGTCCATGAAGGAGGTGAACATCTTCCCGCTGAAGACCAGCCCCGCGAGGACGAAGACGGCGATGCTGTAGGCCCCGCCCAGCGAGGATCGGAAGGGCTTCTTGAAGGCGAGCAGGATGGCCGCCACCAAGGCTCCGACCACCAGCGCCGCAAGTATGAGGAAGAGCATCGCGCCCAGGCCCGCGCCCACCGTGAAGCTCACATCCTTCGGAGCCTGCGCCATCGCGTTTTCGATCAGCATCGCCGCAACGCTGAGCACCGCCGCGGCCACGGTGGAGAGCCAGATCCAGATCCGGTTGGACCGCGGCTTCGCCGGCAGCGGCGGAAGCGTGACCAGCGGCGGCGCGACCTCGATAGGCTCCGGCACCGGCACCGCTTCCGGCACCTGGGGGCTCATCTCACCATCGCAGGACGGGCAACGCGTATCGACCGGGGCGAAGGCGTTTCCCGAGTCTACGGATTGGCCACAGCGGGTGCATTGGAATTTCGGCATATCTCAGTGCCGCCATCCTGCCTGAGACGCGCGCTTCGATCAACGAAAGAGAGGAAGGCAGTGCGGAGTGGGGAGTGCGGAGTTTTTCCATTCCCCCCACACTTCATTCGTCATTCGGGAATTCCTCATTCGTCATTCTCCCCGCTCGTTCGTCATTTCCCCTCAAGTCGCCCGCCGCACGATGTAGCCCTGCGCCGTCACCACCGCATTCGGCGGCAGCGGCCCCGGCCCGAAGCCCAACCTCACGGGAAACGTCGCCGCCCCAGCCATCGCCGCGAGTTCGGGCTTGTGAGGCACGCGGTCGCCGCCCCGCTCCTGCGCCCGGGCCAGCCAGTTCGTGATGAAGCGCCGCACCGCTTTCTTGCGCCGGTGGGGGTTCGCCTTCAGCCACTCCGCGGCCCGTGCCAGTTGGCTGGCGATGTCGAGTGCCGGATACGCTTCCCTCCACTGCTTGCGGTCCGCTTCCGTGATTCCCGCGAAGCCCATCTCCGCCGTCCACCTCAGCTCCGGCACGGGACAGGAGCTTGCTCCGTCCCGTGCAAAAGAAGTTCCCCCTTCTTTCCTTTTTCCCCCTTCTTCCCCTTCTTCTATTTGTGTCTTCCGTGTGTCGGCTGCGTGTCTCCTGTGTGTCGGCTGTGTGTCTTTTCTCGGGGACACGTCTTTGTAAGCGTCGTAGTCCGAGATCGTTATCACCTCCCCGTAGTGCGTCCTTTTCGGCTCCTTCCCGAGCGTGATCAGCTCCTCGGACTCCAGCATGGCCAGGAAGCTGCGCACCCGCCGCTGACCCCAGCCCCAGCGGCCTGCCAGGAAACGGAGGGAGCCGCAGAGTTGGCCCCGCTCGAGCACCAGCAGGCTGTCCTTCACGATCTTCTTGGTGCGCGTGAAGACCGCGAGCTGGAGCATATCGAGGAAGGCCTCGGCACGGGAGAATTCGCGCTTCTCTTGCCAGAGGGTGTGGCTGAAGAAGCTCCGCTGAAGTGGAAGGAAACCGTTCATGGGATGTGGGGTATGGCGGGTTGGGATGGCAGGGCCGCGAGAGGCGGTCCCTGTGTGCGCAGTATGCCTGGGAAATGCAGTTTCGTCTATGGAAATGCATCGGAGTGCATGATGTAATGCATTCGTGAGTGCTTCGCGGACGGCTCTAACGCTGGGAGCGCGGAGCCTCTGGCCCGCAGAAGCAACCGTGGCAGCGTTACCACATTGCGCGATGGCGGTGGAAAGCGCCGCCGCTTGGCTGTCTACCTTCCCATGTCGCGGGCTGCTGGGGACCATTCTGCAGGCCGGAGGCTCCGCGCTCCCAGCGGAAGAGCCGTCCGCGAAGCATCACCAGGATAGAATCCATCGCCTCACACCTCCACCGGCACCTTCGCTCCGAGGAAGTTGCCGAGCAGCCGGAGGCCGGCTTGCTGGCTCTTCTCGGGGTGGAACTGGGTGGCGACTACGGCGCTGCTGCGGACCGCGCTGGCGAAGGTCTCGCCGTATTCGGTCTTCATCGCGATGATGGCGGGGTCCGCGGGGACGGGGAAGTAGGAGTGGACGAAGTAGAAGTAAGGCTCGGCGCCGAGGCCGGCCCACATCTCGTCCGCGGGGTCCTGGGGGAGGGCGGAGTTCCAGCCCATGTGCGGGATCTTGATGCCGCCTTCGGTGAAGCGCTTCACAGTGCCGGGCAGGACGCTGAGGCCTTCGGTGCCGCCGAATTCCTCACTGCCGTCGAAGAGGATCTGGTAGCCGAGGCAGATGCCGAAGTACGGCTTGTCCGCCCGCACCCAGTCGCGCAGGGGCTCGATCAGTTCGCGCTTGGTCAGCTCGCCCATGCAATCGCCGAAGGCACCGACGCCGGGCAGGATCAGGTGGCTGATGCCTTCGAGCTGGGCAGGCTTGGCGATCAGCCGCGGCTCGATGCCGAGGGCCTGCACTGCATTCGCCACGCTGCGCAGGTTGCCCGCGCCGTAATCGATGATGCCGGTCATTTGAAGTCGGTAAGCGGTAAGCGGGAAGCGGAAGGCGGTAAGCGGGAAGCGGAAGGCGGGAAGCGGGAGGCGGGAGGCGGGAGGCGGGAGGCGGGAGGCGGGAGGCGGGAGGCGGAAGGCGGAAGGCGGAAGGCGGAAGGCGGAAATTCCGGATCTCAAATCTCTTATATCATCGATCTTATATCTTATATCAAAGCGCTTCCTTGGTACTGGGGATGCCTTTGACGCGCGGGTCCTTTTCGCAGGCTTCGCGGAGGGCGCGGGCCAGGCCCTTGAAGATCGCTTCGGCGATGTGGTGGCCGTCGCGACCGTAGAGGAGCTCGATGTGGATGTTCGCGCGCAGGTTCGAGGCCAGGGCGCGGCAGAATTCCTCCACCAAGGTGAAGGGGAAGTTCGGGGCGGAGGGCGTGTTGGGCGCGGCGCGGAATTCGAGGTGCGGGCGGTTGCTCAGGTCCACCACCACGCGCGCCAAGGTCTCGTCCATCGGCAGGTAGCAACTGCCGTAGCGCTTGATCCCTTCCTTGGTCGCGAGGGCTTCACGCATCGCCTCCCCGATCACGATGCCGGTGTCCTCCACGGTGTGGTGGAAATCGACTTCCAGATCGCCCTTGGCATCGACGTTCAGGTCGAACAGGCCATGCCGCGCGAAGAGCGTCAGCATGTGGTCGAAGAAGCCGATCCCGGTGGAGATCTTCGAGTCCCCGGAGCCGTCGAGGTCGATCGACAGCTGGATCCGGGTTTCGGCGGTGTTGCGGGTGCGGCTTGCGGTGCGGGAAGACATGGGGAAGTGAAGAAGCAGCGGATCAGGGCGCGGGAGTGGCCGGTGCCGCCTTGGTCAGCAGCTCCATGTAAGCTTCCGGCATGGAGGAACTGCGGACCTTCGAGATGGCGGCATCGATCTCCTGCTTGGTGGCATTGCCGCGGGTGATGGTCTCGTAGGCGGCCTCGTAGTTCTCCTCGGTCTTCGGCAGGTTGCTGACGTCGAGCGTGCTGACGCGGCGCATTTCGGTTTCAAGGTAGCGCTTGGCTTCGTCCAGGCCTTGCTTGGAGTAGGGGTCGAGGCTGAGCCACTTGATCCCCTCGGCCTTCTCGCGCTCGAGGCGTGCGGCATACTCGGCCTTTTCTTCGGCGATCGCTTGCTCGCTGCGGACGCGGTCGGCGGGGGACATGCGGGAGAGGCCGCTCTCGCGGGCCTTGGTGCGGGCTTCGAAGCCGCTGAGGCTGGCGGTCACGTTGGCGAGTTGGGCCTTCATCAGGCTGGCCGCGTAGGTGGTGTTCTCGCGATAGGCGGTGCTGCCCTGATACTCCTTCTCCAGCTTGCTCCACTCGCGCAGCGCGGCGACGAGTTCGTTGCGCTCGCCGAACTTCTTCATGTTGCTGGCGACGATGCTGGCGTCGAGGCCGTAGGCCTTCGGGGTGCGCTCGGCGGCGGAGACCATCTTGCCGCCGAATTTCACGCCGCCGGTCTTCACCACGCCGAGCTCGCTCTCCAGCGTGTCGTAGATCTTCTGGACGTCCTTCTTCTTCGGCGAATTCGGGTGAGCCTTGAGGAAGTCCGCGGCCTTCTTCGACTGCGCCTCATAGGCCTCCTCGCTCAGGAGATCGGGCGTCGGCAGGAACTTGGCCAGCTCGGCGTAGGCGGTCTCGTCCTTCTGCTCGGCGAATTGCCGCACCACGTCCGCCTTCGGGATGCGGCGCTCGTCCTTGATCGACTTCGTGATCTGGACCGCGATGATGTAGTCGGTGCCCTCTTGCTTGACGATCGAGCCCTCGATTTTCGAGCCGTCCTTCAATTCGAAGGTGTCCGCCGGCGCGGGCATGGCGAGGAGGAAAGGCAGGATGGGAAGCAGGTGGTAGGTTTTCATTTGCAGAAACAATCCCAAGGGAATCCCGGGACGCGAGAGGAAAAATCGTGTCAGGGCACGGCAGGGCGGGCAAGTGCCTCGATCGCCGCCGGATTCTCAAGCGCCAGCGAGCTGCCGTCCGGTCGTAAAAGCTTGGCTGCGGGGACTTTCGCGAGGCTGCGGCCGATGCGGTCGAGCGGCAGCCGGGAGGCGGCTTCCCGCCATTCCGGCCCCGCATTTTCGGGGAGCTGGATGATGACCCGCGAGCGGGCGAAGGCGGCTGCCAGGATCGAATCCGTGAAAACCACGGGGGCATCCGCGATGGGTGGCAGCGAGTTCAGCCAGGGGGCGAGTGCCGGCGGCGGGCTCTGGCCCAGCGCGGCGAGACGGGCCAGGTTCATGCGCATCAGGCCGGCGGTGGAATCGTCGAAGAGCATCATGCGGTCGGCGAAGGGCGTGGTCAGCGGGGTCGCGTCGGGCCGCGCTTCGGTCAGGCGGCCGGCATCGTCGACGAAGGCTTCCGCGGTGCTGGCGGTCAGGTCGCCGGCCCAGATGCGCCAGTTTTCGTCGAGGGTGATCTCGGCCAGGTCGAGCGCGGCCTGGATGGCCAGGGCGTGGGTGAAGGCGCGGGCCTCGTAGGTGGTGGCGGGTGCGCCCGGGTTCTGTTCCCTCAGCCGGTTTCCCGCGGCGAAGGTATCGCGGGCGAGCTTGGCCAGCGCGAGCGCCTTGCTCCGCCACTCCGGATGGCCGGTGGCGGTGAAGAGCGCGGCGTAGGCGGAGACCATCCGGAAGCTGGCGGCGGCGGAGGGAGCAGGGCAGGGGAGCCGCTCCGGGACGCGTGCCAGGCGGGCCTTGAGCAGCTTCGGGCGGCTGGATTTCAGGAGCTCCGCGGCGGCTTCCAATGTGATGCCCTGCTTGGCCGCGGCCTCCGCCAGCGTGGTCTTCCGGCCCAGCGAATTGAGGCGGAAATACTCGCGCGCGGAGTCCGCTTCCATCGGCAGATTACCGATGGCGGCGATGCCGCAGAGGGTCTTCCAGAGCGCGGCTTCCGGCGGGGTGAGCGCTTGGTCGATCTGCTCCTCCGTCCACAGCCACTCGCGGGCCGGGGAGGGGCCGGGCAGGCGCTGGGCGGCGAAGAGGCCGGTGGGCGTGGCGTAGCTTCCTTCCGCGAATTTCACGGCACCGAGGGCGACTTCCAGCGGCAGGGGATCGCCGGTGGCGCGGTGCAGGGTGACCAGGGCCCGCGCGCTGCGGGCCTGGGTGGCGCAGTTCCGGGGGGTATTCGGCAGGTCCCAGGTGCCGCTCCGGCGGCTGGAATACACGCCGCCATCGAGCGGATCGACCATGGCGCTGGCCAGGAGCGGGTGGCCGAAGGCGGCAACGACCTCGCGGCAGCGCTTCGAGATCTCCGGCGGCGTGTCCGGATCGAGCGAGGCGGATGCCAGGCACTGCAGGATGCCCACCGGCAGCAAGCCGCCGGCCCCGGACATGACCCCGGTATCGGGCTCGTAGAGGCTGAGAAGCTGGCGGACCGCGCGGGCCAGCAGGGCATCGCGCGCGGCGGGATCCGCGGGAATCGCATCGGCGGTCTGGAGCCGGAGCACCCGTGCGTCGTGGTCTTTGCGGCTGTTCTTGACCACGTAGTCGGGCGAATCGACCCACATCTGCGCAACGGTCTCCAGCGCGCTTTCCACCATCTCGCGAAGGCTTTTTTCGGGACCCGGCGGGACAGGCCGCCAGCTCACTTCGTCCCCGTCGGGCGAGAGGACGAGGATGAAAGGGAAGGAGAGCGGCTTCCGGATTTCCTCGCTGAGCACGGCGGCGGCGAGACCGGCTTCCGGGGACAGTTCCAACTCGACGAGGACCGGCACGAAGTTCTCGTTCAGGCGCTTCACGAGGGAGCTGTCCTTGTCGATGGCGTCCAGGGTTTCCACGCAGCCCGGGTAGCGGGCCGAGCCGATCACGGCGAAGACCGGGCGGCGGGTATCCTTCGCGGTCTGGAGCATGGCGGGCTCCCAGTGCTGCCAGCGCACCGGCGAGCCGGCGCGGGAGGACAGCAGGCCCGGTAGGGCCTTCGCCATTTGGTTGCCGGGAAGTTCGGCGACCGGCGCGGCAGCCGTAGTCCCGCCGGTGGGGGAAACCGGGCGTTTGCGGCAAGCGGGGACGAGCAGCAGCGAAAGGAGCAGACCGAGACGGATTCCGGATTTCAACATGAACAGGAACGCCGCGAGCTGGGGAGGCGCATGGCCACCTTGCAGAAAAGGCTTCCGTGCTTACAAGCCGAAGCTACGCTGCGGCAGCGATTTCCAGCGGCCTACCAGCGTGATCAGTATAGCGGTTTCCAGTCAAAAGGGGGGAGTGGGCAAGACCACGGCCTCGATCAACATGGCCCACGCCTTCGCCCGGGCGGGTCTGCGGACCTTGCTGGTGGATGCCGATCCGCAGGGCTCGGTGGGGCTCTCGCTGACCCGGCAGTCGCGCATGCTTTCGGGCTTCTACGACTACCTGGCCGATCCCGGGATCCCGCTCGACCGGATCCTGGTGCCGACCCGCCTGGAGACCTTTTCCTTGGTCGCCGCCGGTCAGGCCAGCGACTACGAAGTGGGCGGCGCGCCGACCGGTGCGCACCTGGCGCGGGTCCGCGGCTTCCTGCGCGCGGTGGAGGCACGCGGCTTCGACCTGTGCCTGATCGATACGCCCGCGGGGCTTTTCGGCCTGACCTCGGACATCATCGCCTCCAGCGATGCGGTGCTGGTGCCGCAGCAGGCCGAGCCGCTGGGCATCCGCTCGGTGCCGAAGATGCTGGAAGGGCTCAACCGCCTGCGCGTGATTCATCCGCGGCTGCTGGTGCTGGGCGTGCTGATGACGATGGTCCAGCAGGACATGGCGGAGAGCCGTGAATCGGTGCTGGCGCTGCGGCAACTGTTGCCGGCCGATCTGGTCTTCCGGACCACGATCCCGCGTGATCCGCTTTTCGTAAGGGCCAGCGCCCGCGGCCTGCCGGTGGGCGTGATGGAAGACGGTGCCGGCGCGCTGGCGGTCTTCGATGCGCTGCGTGCCGAGATCGTGGCGAAACTCGAGCAGTCCGGCCATCTGGCCCCGACCCGCCCTCATGGACCCGCTTGAACCATGGATCGACGCCTCCGCGGTGCGGCGGATGGCGGAAAACCTGCTGACCGAGCCGCGCGGCTCGGCGGTCGATCCCGGCCCGGATGCGGGTTTTGGGACGGAGTTCGAGGGTTTTGCGGGGGAGGTTCGGGGTGGTGCGGTGGCTGTCGTTTCCGCTCCTGCTGTGCGTCCTGTGGTGGATCCGACGGCTCCGGTGCCATCGCATGTGCCGGAGGCTCCGGCGCGCACTTTCACTCCGGCGGCGGTGGTGGTCGTGGCACCTGCTCCGGTGGCACCTGAACCTGTGGCTGCGCCTGCTCCCGGGCAGGAGCGCCGCGGTCCCTTGCTGGAGCGGCTGGCGAGGTTCCGCGACCAGCTGATCCGCCACACCGGTGCGCAAGGGGTTTTCATTCTCGATCGCGAGGGCAAGCCGGTGATGGAGGACCCCGCTTTCGGCAAGCTCCACTTCTTGGCCCGCAGCCTCGCTCAAGCCTACCGCCCGGTGGCGGGGCAGGCGGGGAACGTCCACGTGAAGATTGGCTCGAATGCTGTTTTGGAAGTGGTGCCGGTGGACACGCCTTTCGGGTGTCTGGTGCTGGGCACGGTGATGCCGCGGCCTCTGACTGCGGCGGCTGTTGCGGAGATCGCGGCGGCGTTGAGGCAGGCGGCGAAGCCGAGGGAGGCGTGAGGGGGGGGTGGGCTGGGCTGGGCTGGGCTGAAGGGCAGATTCGACAGCCGCGGCGCAGCCGCCGTGGAGTGCGTGCAGCCTGCTGCCGCTGTCGGCAGGCAGCCTGCTGCCGTGAAGCACCGGACCCTGTTGATCCACCTCTCCGTTACCGGTAAAGGAAATCCCACGTGCTGCCCTTTGCAGCGCCCCTTGCAGCAGGCTGCATCGGGACAGCGGCAGCAGGCTGCACGCAGTCCACGGCGGCTGCGCCGCGGAAGGCAGACTGGGAGCGCCGCGGCACCGCCCGGCAGAACGGTCCCTCAAAGCCCGCCCCCAAGGGTAAGTAGTCCCGCCTTCAGGCGGACGAAGCACCGGAAAAGTATCACTCACCGCCAAGTCCCCGGAACGAAAGTCGCGCAGCGACCGTGGAGTGCGCGCAGCCTGCTGCCGCTGTCGGCAGGCAGCCTGCTGCCGTGAAGCACCGGACCCTGTTGATCCACCTCTCCGTCACCGGTAAAGGTAATCCCACGTGCTGCCCTTTGCAGCGCCCCTTGCAGCAGGCTGCATCGGGACAGCGGCAGCAGGCTGCACGCAGTCCACGGCGGCTGCGCCGCGGAAGGCACCTTACCCGGGTGTCACGGCGGCGGAGCCGCGGAAGGCACCTTGCCGGGGGGCACGGTGGCTGCGGCGCTGAGGCGGGCTGCGAAGTCGCGGGAGGCGTAGGGGGGCTGACGAGTTATTCGTTCAACTGATGCTGCCGGTCGAATCGACAATCACATCGATAGGCCACGGCGTTCCGTCTCGTCCGCGAATCACGTTGCTCGGCTTTGCATCCCGGATTTCGGCACCTGTTGCCGCATGGCGGAAGCGGTTGAGACCGGTCTTATCCCACCCGGCTTTTGCCATATCGGCCTCGAATTCTGCCCTATCGATGTAGTTGTCACCATCGACAAATTTCTGCCTCGTCCAGATCGATTTTCCGGAGATGCCGATGACTTCCGCCTCAAGCTTCGGCCACAACTTCCCGACGTCGTCCCATCGCGCGAAATATTGAGCGGCCGTGGCTCCGCTCGCCCAGGAGTCAGGACGGGTTTCCTTGACTACGAATTCGGCCCCTTGTGCAAAATAGACGAAGTGTTCCTCACCGCCCCCTTCTACCCCCGCCCGTAAATCGGCGGCCCACTCATCGTCGATGATCCTACCGGACCGCTCGGCCCATCGCCTTAATGCTTCGAGCTGCCTTTGGACTTCGGCTTCGGATTGGAAGACTTGTCCGTAGGTCGGCGGTCGGCGGGTGGGCGAGAGGATTGCAATGAGTTCCCTTGCAGAAATTGTTCCCTGCGCTCTTGGGGGGTTTTCCATGCTTCCGGGGTTCTCGCGTCGATGGGCACGAGCCGATCTTCGCACGGGAGAGTAGGGAACTCCATTGTTTTCCACCGCGGTCCGCTGCTGGAGCGGCTGGCGAGGTTCCGCGACCAGCTGATCCGCCACACCGGCGCGCAGGGGGTCTTCATTCTTGATCGCGAGGGCAAGCCGGTGATGGAGGATCCTGCTTTCGGCAAGCTCCACTTCTTGGCCCGCAGTTTGGCTCAAGCTTACCGCCCGGTGGCGGGGCAGGCGGGGAATGTCCACGTGAAGATTGGATCGAACGCCGTGCTGGAAGTGGTGCCGGTGGACACGCCTTTCGGTTGTCTGGTGCTCGGGACGGTGATGCCGCGGCCTCTGACTGCGGCGGCTGTTGCGGAGATCGCGGCTGCGTTGAGGCAGGCGGCGAAGCCGAGGGAGGCGTGAGGGGGGGTGGGCTGAAGGGCAGATTCGACAGCCGCGGCGCAGCCGCCGTGGAGTGCGTGCAGCCTGCTGCCGCTGTCCCGATGCAGCCTGCTGCAAGGGGCACTGCGAAGGCGAAGCACAGGGTGTGGCGAGCCGCGGACGGAGCGTGGGATACGGAACTCTCCGGTGCTTCACGGCAGCAGGCTGCCTGCCGACAGCGGCAGCAGGCTGCACGCACTCCACGGCGGCTGCGCCGCGGAAGGCACCTTACCGGGTGTCATGGCGGGCTGCGCCGCTACCGTTCTGCGGGCCGGTGGCTCCGCGCTCCCGGGGGAAGAGCCGTCCGTGAGACATCACGAAGCTACCTCGTCCGCCGATTCTGGATCCCCAGGACCGCGGCGGTGCTGCCGCCGCAGGCGAGCATGACGAGGATCAGGAGGATGGCGTCGTAGTCGAGGGTGTCGATCCAGTCGTTGCCGAAGGGCTTCTTGAGGCCGAGGAAGATGAGGCGGGGCTTCTCGGCATTGCGGTAGTCGAGGCGGAAGGTCTCGGCCTCGCGGATTAGCAGGTCGATGCGGTCGTTGACGAAGAACTCCGAGATCGGGCGGGCTGTCTTGTCGGGGGTCTGGACCTTGATCGATTCGACCTCGAGGCGGGTGCCGCGGCGGGCGAGGTCGGTGATGCGTTCGGCGAGGTCGCGGGCGTCCGGAGCGTTGAGGGCTTCGGCGGCACCGAGCTTGAGCAGGGACTCCAGCATGAGCTGCAGGCGTTCCTCGACGGCGGGTTGCAGGGTGCTCTCCATCTCCTTGATCGCATCGACGCGGCGCTGGATGCGGATGCGCTCGACCTCGTAGGGATTGCGGGTGGCCTGGGTCACGACCATGGCCTCGTAGGCATGGCGCAGGGGCATGAAGCGGGAGGGGACGGGGGTGCCGCCGCGCTCGCGCTCGAGCTCCCGGTTCTCGAAGAGCCCGCGGTTCATCTCGCGGAAGGGGACCAGGGCACCGGCCAGCAGCATCTGCGGGACCAGCAGTAGCGGCACCGCGGTCAGCGCGGCGCGCTCGGTCCTGACCAGTGAGGAAACGAGCAGGGCCAGGCCGGTGCCGGTGCATGCTGTTAGAGTCATCCACAGCCACTGGCTGGGGATGGTGCCGCGGATCTCCAGGATCCAGTGGCCGATGGCGGTGTAGGCGAGGCATTGGGCGGCGGCGACGAAGCCGAGGGCGCAGAACTTGGCCGCGACGTAGAGCACGGGATTCGGCCGGCAATTCCGCTCGCGCCGCAGCAGCGGGCGGTCGCGCAGGATCTCGGTGGCCGAGTTGGTCAGGCCGAGGAACATCGCCACCGTGGCCGAGAGGAAGAGATAGGCCGGGATGTGGAGCGCGGTGGGGAATTCGTAGCCGCCCTGCTTCGACGAGCGCAGGGTGATGCCGATCAAGAGTGCGAGCAGGGGTGCCTCTAACAGGGTCGAGTAAAGCGTGCCGCGGTTGCGGAACTTCGAGAGGAAGGAGCGCTGGAACTGGGTGGAGAAAACGGCGAAGGAGCGCTTGATCGCGTGGCTCGCGCCGGCCTTGCCCTTCATCGAGGGCAGGGGCGAATTCGCGAGCCGTTCCATGCGCGAGGGCGGTGCGACTTCGCCGAGCGAATTCACCAGCGCCTGGCTCTCGAAGCGTTCCTGCCAGAAGTTCGGCGGGAAGCGCCGGGCCGCGGTGGGATTCTGGCCGCCGCCGATCTGCGCGAGCGGCGTCTCCAGGATATCGAAGACGAAATCCGCGCCGAGCGGGGCATTCTCCGCGACGGAAGGGTGGGCGATGGAGTATTCTTCCGCCATCTCGCGGAAGTAGGCGATCATCGCGAGGGGCGTGCCGTAGAAGGCCAGCTTGCCGCCGTTGTCTAACAGCAGCACCTTGTCGAAGAGGCTCATCACCTTCGCGCCGGGGCGGTGGAGGGAGGCGATGACGATCTTGTCCCGGGCGAGGGAGCGCAGGGTCTCGGCGACGTGTTCGGAGTCCTTCGAGGAGAGGCCGGAGATCGGTTCATCGAAGAGGAAGACCTCCGCCGGGCTGCCGAGATCGAGGCCGAGATTCAAGCGGCTGCGCTCGCCGCCGCTGAGGGTCTTCTCACCCGGGGAGCCGACGCGCCGCCGCCCGATGGCCTGCAGGCCGAGCTCCGCCATGATGCCGTGGGCGCGCCTGCCGACTTCCTCCGCGGAGAGGAAGGGCCGGCGCACGGTGGTGGCGTGGCGGAGGTGCTCGACGACCGTGAGCTGGGGATTGAGCGCCTCCTCCTGCGGCATGTAGGCGATGAAGCGGATCAGCTCGAGGCGATTCTGATAGAGCGAGGATTCATTGAGGCGGACCCTGCCGCGGGTCGGCTCGATCTGGCCTGCGAGGACGGAGAGGAGGGTGCTCTTGCCGCTGCCGCTGGGGCCGATGATGCACATCATCTCGCCGCGCCCGATCTCGAAGTTGACATTATCGAGCGCGCGGACGCCGGGCACGAACTCGTGGATGATATCCTGGGCGCGGAGGGATTCGATCAGGTTGCGCTCCTCGTCGATGATGCCTTCGCTGAAGCGGCAGCGCAGGGCCTGGGTGCGGGAGAGGCGGATGATCGAGCCCTCGCGCAGGGACGCGGAATTCTTCACCGGCAGGCCGTCGGCGGTGACCACGTCCTCTGCCTCGCGGACGAAGAGATTGCCGGTGCGGCGCTCGAGGTCGAAGCGGACGCGCAGGACGACCCGCGGTGCCAGCCCGGGGGCCAGCAGCAGGTCGCCGCGCTCGAGTACCGAGGGGTCATTGGAGACCCGGAAGTCGCGTTGGTCGGCCTCCAGCCGGAAGCGCCCGCCTGCCTCGACCCGCCGCCGCCGCAGGGCATCGACGGTGGTGGAGAAGCCGGAGGGGTCGGAGAGGCGCTCGTGATTGCTGCAAAAGAGCGGCTTGCCCGGCTTCATCAGGCCGTGGCCGTCCACGACCATGGTCGTCGGTCGCAGCGCTTCTACCTCCGCCTCCAGGCCGAAGCGGATTCGCACGGCGCTCTGGCGGCTGCGGGCGCGCTCGCTGGTCAGGCCCTCGTCGGTGGTGGCCAGGAAGATCGCCGGGCGATTGCCGGTGAGCTTCACATTCAGGAAGAAAACGAGGTCCTCGCAGGTCAGGGTCCAGCCGGGGACGACCAATTGCTGGCGCTCCCGCATCCGCAGGAAGGCCCCGCTGTCGAGGGACCGGCCGCGGACCCAGAGGGGATTTTCGCCCGTATTCCGGACCAGCAGGAGGTCGGAGGCCCGGTAAACCCGGAAGGCGTGGCCGCTGGCCTGCTCCGGGAGGCGGACTTCCGCATCGTCATCCGCGGAGAAGATCAGGCGCTCGAATCCGGGGTGCTCGGCGGGAGCGTCGCCGCTCATTTCCGCGAGGATCTGGCGGGCCTGGTCCGGGCGACCGAGCCGCCGCAGGAAGACCTCGAAGGAGGCGCGGCTGCGCTCGGAGCGACCGACCGCATCGACCAGGGTGTAGAGCTGGAGGCCGACTGCCATTTTCTGGCTGTCGTCCAGCAACTCCCTGAGGTCCAATGCGGTGCGGGCGAGCGGCTTCTGGTCGCGGACCGCCTTCTGGACCCGCCGGGCGAGCCAGCTGTGGTCGGCTTCAGGGAAGGCGCTGCGGAGCAGGTCGAGGATCAGATCGGCCTCCTCGGCATCCATCCGGCCATCGAGGGTGGCGAAGCCGGTGAAGGCATCGACCAGCAGGGCGAGGATGCGGGAACCGGAGGATCCGCCCCGCTTTCGGGACCTCAAAGCGCGCCACCAGGAACCCGCCCCGTTGCGCGATTCGTGGGCGTCATCCGTCGGCGCATCTCGATCCATCCGGCCCATGCATGGCAAAGGGCCGGGCGGCGGGCAAGACTGCCCGAAAAAATTGGGTTTTCTTTCGGTTAAGTGGCGCTACCCTGTCGCGCCCTTTGCAGGTCCAGCGCGGTGATGCTATGATCCCGCGAGTTCCGGCAGGTGCCGCTCCTATATAACCATGTCAGATTCACCTCAGAACCGTCCGCCGCAGGGCCCTGGCACGCGCGGACCTAACGACCCGCCCGGATTCAACTGGCGCCTCGCCATTCTTCTCGGTGCGGCTTTCCTGATCCTCGGCCTCGCCTTCATGAATGGCGCGGTCAATCCGAGCGTCAAATCCTTCACCTACGCCGAGTTCAAAACGGCCCTGGATCAAGGTCGGGTCATTTTCGACGACCCGAAGCATGTCTTCAAGGTTTCGACCAAGGACAGTGCTTACAACGCGACGATCGACGGCTACGTGTATGACAAGCCGCTGCGCTCCAAGGATGAGGTGCCCGGCACGGTGCGGCCCTTCCTCGCGAATGTGCAGCTTTCCAAGCTGCCCGCGCTGCTCGGCGATAAGGTGCCTTTCCAAGTCCTGGAGAAGCCGCTGCCGGATGCCGTGGAGAAGACCCAGGCGGAAGCAGACATCAAGCCGGTGCTGCTGTCCGAG
Organism: Luteolibacter sp. Populi; assembly: GCF_040801775.1. Classification (GTDB taxonomy): domain Bacteria; phylum Verrucomicrobiota; class Verrucomicrobiia; order Verrucomicrobiales; family Akkermansiaceae; genus Haloferula. Next base: position 1,327,875 of record NZ_CP161812.1, on the reverse strand, counting down.
GAAGGTTTCAGGCGGATCGCCGCGCTGAAGGAGTTCGACGAGGCGACGCCGCTGGTGGTCTATTCGACCAACGGGGAGAACGGCACGGTGGTGGGTGCGCAGAAGGTTCCGGTGGGTTCGGAATTCGATCCTTCCAAGGCCACGCCGACGCATTTCGAGGTGGTGGCTCCCTTGCTGATCCTGGGCGACCAGATGGGCGACCTTCTGTCCAAGAACGGGATCTTCAAGGCTGACAATGATTTCCTGAAGAGCGCGATCTTCACGTTCCTGCCGGTCCTGCTGATCGTGCTGCTGCTCTTCTTCCTCTTCCGCCAGCAAATGAAGGCGGCGGGCAGGGGCGCGATGTCCTTCGGCAAATCGAAGGCCAAGCTGCTGACCCGCGATCATAACAAGGTCACCTTCAAGGACGTGGCGGGTATCCAGGAAGCCAAGGAAGAGCTGTGGGAAATCGTGGATTTCCTGCGCGATCCGCGGAAATTCCAGAAGCTCGGCGGCTCGATCCCGAAGGGCGTGCTGATGGTCGGCCCTCCGGGCACCGGCAAGACCCTGCTGGCCCGCGCGATCGCCGGCGAGGCGGACGTGCCCTTCTTCTCGATCTCCGGTTCGGACTTCGTCGAAATGTTCGTCGGCGTGGGTGCTTCCCGCGTGCGGGACATGTTCGAGCAGGGCAAGAAGCATGCGCCGTGCTTGATTTTCATCGATGAGATCGACGCCGTCGGCCGTCACCGCGGCCATGGCATGGGCGGTGGCCACGACGAGCGCGAGCAGACCCTGAACCAGCTCCTGGTGGAGATGGACGGCTTCGATACGCAGGAAGGCGTGATCATCATCGCGGCGACCAACCGTCCCGACGTGCTGGACCCGGCGCTGCTGCGTCCCGGCCGTTTCGACCGCCAGGTGACCGTCTCGCTGCCCGATGTGAATGGCCGCGAGGAGATCCTCCGCGTCCACGTGAAGAAGATCAAGCTGGCCCCGGGCACCGACCTCGGGATCATTGCCCGCGGCACTCCCGGCTTCTCCGGTGCGGAACTGGCGAACCTGATCAACGAGGCGGCCCTTCTCGCCGCCCGCCGCGGGCTCTCCGCCGTGACCATCTCCGAGATGGAGGAAGCGCGTGACAAGGTCCGCTGGGGCCGCGAGCGCCGCAGCTTGGCGATGTCCGACAAGGAGCGCATCGGCACCGCCTGGCACGAGGCCGGCCACGCCTACGTGACCATGGTGCTGCCGCACACGCACCCGCTGCACAAGGTGACGATCATTCCGCGCGGTCCCTACCTCGGGGCGACGATGTATCTGCCCGAGGGCGACAAGTATTCCACGCAGCGCAAGGAAGCGCTGGCGAACCTTGTGGTCACCATGGGTGGCCGGATTGCCGAAGCCTTCATCACCGACGACGTTTCGAACGGCGCTTCCGGGGATATCCGCCAAGCCACCTCGCTCGCCCGCCACATGGTCTGCGAGTGGGGGATGAGCGAGAAGCTCGGCATGATCGAGTATGGCGATGGCGACGGCCCGGTCTTCTTGGCCCGCGATGTCTCACGCGGCCGCAATTACTCCGAGGATACCGCCCGGGTGATCGACGCCGAGATCAAGCGCTTCATCGACGAGGCTTACGACCATGCCACCGACATCCTGACCAAGGGCAAGGACAAGGTCGAACTCATCGCCAATGCGTTGCTTGAATTCGAGACGCTCGATGCCGCGCACTTGAAGGATCTCATCGATCACGGCGAGATGCGCAATCCGCCGAGCGCGCCGAAGCCGCCGCCGGTGCCCGAGGAATTCCGCAAGAAGCCGGTCCAGAAGCCGGCGGAGGACAAGCCGGATGACGGCGGTCCGCTGCCCGGTGAAGTGGTCGGCGCTCCGGCCTGAGATCTCCTGCGGGAGCAGGTAGAATTTGAAAGACGCGGCATGGGAAACCATGCCGCGTCTTTGCTTTGAAGGGGAAGGGGAGAGAAGGCCGGGAAGGCCCGCCAGCGTTTCCAAGGGGCTGTGTCGGGTGCGGGGGAGGACGGGGGGGCGGTGTGTGCCTCACGGACGGCTCTTTCCCTGGGAGCGCGGAGCCACCGGCCCGCAGAATGGTCCCTCGTTGCAGTGGACACGCAAAGGTAAGCAGCCAAGCGACGGCGCTCTCCATCATTCCCACGCGATGTGTAACGCTGCCATGGTTGCTTCTGCGGGGCAGAGCCTCCGCGGTCCCGGGGGGCAGGCATGCGGCGGAGGCGATGGGTATGCTACGCCTTTGCAGCGCCCCTCGCAGCAGGCTGCCTGCCCACAGCGGCAGCAGGCTGCACGCAGTCCACGGCGGCGAAGCCGCGGAAGGCGAACCGGAAAAGCAATACTCACCGCCAAGTCCCCGGAACGGGAGTCGCGCAGCGACCGTGGACTGCGCGCAGCCTGCTGCCGCTGTGGGCAGGCAGCCTGCTGCCGTGAAGGACCGGAGAGCTCCGTATCCCTCGCTCCGTCCGCGGCTCGCCACACCCGGTGCTTCGCTGCCTGCAGCAGGAGAAGGCGCGCAGCAAAGCGACGGCGCTATCCATTGCCATCGCGCTATGGGGAGCACTGCTCCGGCTGCTTCTGCGGGGCAGAGCCTCCGCGGTCCCGGGCGCTGGCGCGTGGATCGTTACCTACATCTTGTCCTCGGGTCCGCCTCTTCAGGGCCACAGGCCCGCTCCATACAAGCCTGGGCCGCGAGGCCCAGGGGAAGGCGCGGGAGGGAAAGGAGAGCTGAAGGCCCGTTCCATCGCCGGTCGGTGCATCATCCCCGGTGAGCGCGATGGTGCGGGCATACAGCCCGCGTTACCTGTGCACATTCCACATGGGGCTCGCGCCCCATGCTGGTATCGTGGCGGGCCCTTGGCCCTGAAGAACGCGGTGGGGGTAACGTAGTAGAATGGTGCCGGATCGAGGCGGGGTGGTTCCATGCTACTATATCTGTAGTAATTCAACCGCTTCCCAAGGTGTTCCGGGACTCCCGCGGCCTCCTCCGGGACGCTCCCGCCCCTGTTGAACCCGGAAATCCCCCCGGAGACCGCGTTTTCGGGCCCATTTTCGCCGGATTGACGCCTTGGCGTGGGGATTGGTCCTCCGGGCCGTGTGTTCCATGGAAAAAAGAGTCCCCGTGGAACCCCCGTGCTTACGCGATCCCGTGAAAAAATCGGAAAAACCCTCTGGAAAGATATTGACCCGACCCGGTCCGGGGGCCTAGGGTCTCCCCGTCGCCGCAACGCTAGCGACGCGAGAGACGAGAGTCGATCGCGGTTCCAAAAGAACCCGATCGGCTTTTTAGTCCCCTCGAAAGAAGATCTTTCACAAGCATGGCCCGGCCCAAGGAGGTGCGGAGACGAAGCGGAGAGAGTCCTTGGGGCTACCGAAGCAAGTCCCGTGCCATTCGAAAAAAGCCGGGTGAAGAGGAAAAGGCCAAATTGTGCGTTGCGTGCCTGAAAGAGGGCATGCGGCGTCCGGAGGGAAGCCCCTGTGGGGTGGAAGACCGGACGGTTCAATTTGATGGCCGTCTTCGGACGGTCAACATACGTTTTTTACGGAGAGTTTGATTCTGGCTCAGAACGAACGCTGGCGGCGTGTTTAAGACATGCAAGTCGAACGGATCAAAATTGTAGCAATACCGTTTTGGTCAGTGGCGCACGGGTGCGTAACACGTGAGTTACATGCCCTGCAGTGGGGAATAGCCCGCCGAAAGGCGGATTAATACCCCATGGTCCCGCAAGGGTAAAGGTGGCCGCAAGGCTGCCGCTGCAGGATTGGCTCGCGGCCTATCAGCTAGTTGGCGGGGTAACGGCCCACCAAGGCGACGACGGGTACCTGGTCTGAGAGGATGATCAGGCACACTGGAACTGAGACACGGTCCAGACACCTACGGGTGGCAGCAGTCGAGAATAATTCACAATGGGGGAAACCCTGATGGTGCAACGCCGCGTGGAGGATGAAGGTCTTCGGATTGTAAACTCCTGTCATTGGAGAGTAAGACCTGGCGGTGAATAGCCGACAGGGTTGATAGTATCCAAAGAGGAAGGGACGGCTAACTTCGTGCCAGCAGCCGCGGTAATACGAAGGTCCCAAGCGTTGTTCGGAATCACTGGGCGTAAAGGGAGCGTAGGCGGCGTGGTAAGTCAGATGTGAAATCCCGGGGCTCAACCCCGGAACTGCATCCGATACTGCCGTGCTTGAGGGTTGGAGAGGTAGCTGGAATTATCGGTGTAGCAGTGAAATGCGTGGATATCGATAGGAACACTCGTGGCGAAGGCGAGCTACTGGACAACATCTGACGCTGAGGCTCGAAGGCTAGGGGAGCAAAAGGGATTAGATACCCCTGTAGTCCTAGCAGTAAACGGTGCACGCTTGGTGTGAGGGGATTCGACCCCCCTTGTGCCGGAGCTAACGCGTTAAGCGTGCCGCCTGGGAAGTACGGCCGCAAGGCTAAAACTCAAAGAAATTGACGGGGACCCGCACAAGCGGTGGAGTATGTGGCTTAATTCGATGCAACGCGAAGAACCTTACCAAGGCTTGACATGGATTTCTAAGCACGTGAAAGCGTGTGACCCTTCGGGGGACTTCCACAGGTGCTGCATGGCCGTCGTCAGCTCGTGTCGTGAGATGTTGGGTTAAGTCCCGCAACGAGCGCAACCCCTGTGATTAGTTGCCAGCACGTAATGGTGGGGACTCTAGTCAGACTGCCCAGATCAACTGGGAGGAAGGTGGGGACGACGTCAGGTCAGTATGGCCCTTACGCCTTGGGCTGCACACGTACTACAATGCCCAGCACAATGAGAACCGAGACCGCGAGGTGGAGGAAATCTGCAAAACTGGGCCCAGTTCGGATTGGAGGCTGCAACTCGCCTCCATGAAGCCGGAATCGCTAGTAATGCTGCATCAGCTACGGCAGCGTGAATACGTTCCCGGGTCTTGTACACACCGCCCGTCACATCATGGAAGCCGGTAGCACCCGAAGTATCGTACGATCCTAAGGTGAAGCTGGTAACTGGGATGAAGTCGTAACAAGGTAGCCGTAGGGGAACCTGCGGCTGGATCACCTCCTTTCTATGGAGTAGTCGCAAACTTTCACGAGTCACTGCGACAGGTCGATGCCCGCCACCACAGCCGCAAGGTTGGGGAAGGGCATCGCGGCGAGCGAAAGCGGACCGCAACAATGTATTACATCCGTATGACTTCCGGATGGTTCGCAACGCACGATTTGGCTTTCGTCCTCTTCTTCTTCAATCCTCCTTCGAGAGGGGGTTTAGCTCAGTTGGTAGAGCGTCTGCTTTGCAAGCAGAATGTCAACGGTTCGAATCCGTTAACCTCCACCATCTTTTCAGGATCCGTCTCGGGTCTCGCGGGTAACCCCCAAGAGGCAAAACGGGTCCCGGAAAATTAATTGGGCCTGTAGCTCAGTTGGTTAGAGCACCGCCTTGATAAGGCGGGGGTCATAGGTTCGAGTCCTATCAGGCCCACCACTTCCCGGAATGGATCGAAGAACGTGATAACAGACTTGTGAGGGCATTGCCGCTCTTTGACATCCGCATGGAGATAACAGTTTTTTACAGACTGCAAAAAATCAATTGTTCACATGAGCCATTATTTGCGCGGTCTTGGTATATGAAAACAAAGTAGATTTGCCGGGGGTTGACTCACCCGGCCGCAACGCAAACCGCGCACCACTTTACGGCTGGGCGCAGGTGCGTTGCACGAACGAGCTGATTTCGAACATTTGGAATCAAGCTTTAAAGGGCACAGAGTGGATGCCTTGGTGCTAACAGGCGATGAAGGACGTGATAAGCTGCGATAAGCTTCGGGGAGCGGCAAACACGCTTTGATCCGGAGATTTCCGAATGGGGTAACCTGATGGTGTTAATACGCCATCGTTCTTTCCTGAATCAAATAGGGAAAGACACGCGATACCCGGTGAAGTGAAACATCTCAGTAACCGGAGGAAAAGAAAGAGAATCGATTCCGTAAGTAGTGGCGAGCGAAAGCGGATCAGCCCAAACCGGGAGCTTGCTCCCGGGGTTGTAGGACCCCGTCATGGGACCTCGGACGATAGATGAAGGACCTGGAAAGTTCCGACAGAGAGGGTGAAATCCCCGTAATCGAAATCCGAAGAGGCCTTAGGGAGTTCCTGAGTAACACAGCACACGTGGAACGTTGTGTGAATCTGCGCCGACCACGGCGTAAGGCTAAATACTAGTTAGCGACCGATAGTGAACCAGTACCGTGAGGGAAAGGTGAAAAGAACCGCTGCGAGCGGAGTGAAATAGAACCTGAAACCCTGTGCCTACAAGGTGTAAGAGCAGCTTCGGCTGTGATTGCGTGCCTTTTGCTTAATGAGTCTGCGAGTCAGTATGTGTGGCAAGCCTAAGTTCTTCCGGAACGGAGGCGCAGCGAAAGCGAGTCCGAATAGGGCGACCATAGTTGCACGTGCTGGACCCGAAGCGGAGGTGATCTACCCTTGAGCAGGTTGAAGCGTCGGTAATACGACGTGAAGGACCGAACCGGTGAATGTTGAAAAATTCTCGGATGACTTGAGGGTAGGAGTGAAAGGCTATTCAAACCCCGTGATAGCTGGTTCTCCTCGAAATGCATTGAGGTGCAGCGTCGCGTGCTGATTACCGGGGGTAGAGCACTGAAAGGGCTAGGGGGCATACCCGTCTACCAAACCCTATCAAACTCCGAATACCGGTGAGTGGAGCGCGGCAGTGAGACGGTGGGGGATAAGCTTCATCGTCAAAAGGGAAACAACCCTGATCAGCAGCTAAGGTGCCTAAATAACGCTAAGTGGAAAGGATGTGGGATTTCACAGACAGTGAGGATGTTGGCTTAGAAGCAGCCACCATTTAAAAAGTGCGTAATAGCTTACTCATCGAGAGATCCTGCGCCGAAAATGATTGGCGATAAGCGTTATACCGAAGCTCTGGGTGTTCATCCATTGGATGGGCGCGGTAGAGGAGCATTCCCAACGCGTTGAAGGGTGATGGCGACTGACCCTGGAGAGTTGGGAAGAGAGGATGCAGACATGAGTAACGATAAGGCCGGTGAAATCCCGGCCCGCCGTAAACCCCAGGTTTCCCGGGCTACGTTTTTCGTCCCGGGGTTAGTCGGGACCTAAGCCGAGGCAGATATGCGTAGGCGATGGACAGTAGGTTAATATTCCTGCACTTGCGAAACTTAAGTAGGGAGGACGCATCAATGAAGATCACTAGGTGATTGAATTCCGAGGTGAGGCTACGGCCGATCCGCATGATTGGAGTTGGTGCCGAGAAAAGCCCCTATGTATGCTAAGCAACCCGTACCGTAAACCGACACAGGTGGGTGGGTAGAATATACCAAGGCGCAAGAGTGAACCCTGGTTAAGGAACTCGGCAAATTAGCCCCGTAACTTCGGAAGAAGGGGTGCCCCACGCGAGTGGGGCCGCAGTGAAATGGCCCAACCGACTGTTTAGCAAAAACACAGCACTCTGCCAAGACGCAAGTCCAAGTATAGGGTGTGACACGTGACCAATGCGGAAAGATTAAGGTAAGGGGTTAGCCGCAAGGCGAAGCTCTGAGCCCAAGTCCCCGTGAATGTCGGCCGTAACTATAACGGTCCTAAGGTAGCGAAATTCCTTGTCGGGTAAGTTCCGACCTGCACGAATCGTGTAACGAGTTGGGCACTGTCTCAACCAGGTGCTCAGTGAAATTGTAATGGCGGTGAAGATGCCGCCTACCCGCAGAAGGACGGAAAGACCCTATAGACCTTAACTGTAAGCTGTCATTGGTTTTTCGATTCTCATGCTCAGCATAAGTGGGAGACGTTGATCCGGTTCTTTAGGGGATCGGGGAGTCAACAGTGAGATACCACCCTTGGGTGTTGGAAGATCTAACCCCGACCCGTGAAACCGGGCGGGAAACAGTGTCAGCCGGTCAGTTTTACTGGGGCGGTATCCTCCCAAAGAGTAACGGAGGAGCGCGAAGGTGGGCTCAGCATGGTCTGCAACCATGTGTCGAGTGCATAGGCATAAGCCCGCCTAACTGTGAGACCTACAAGTCGAGCAGAGACGAAAGTCGGCCTAAGTGATCCGGCGGTAGAATGTGGAATTGCCGTCGCTCAACGGATAAAAGGTACCTTAGGGATAACAGGCTGATTTCGCCCAAGAGTTCATATCGACGGCGAAGTTTGGCACCTCGATGTCGGCTCGTCGCATCCTGGGGCTGGAGAAGGTCCCAAGGGTCCGGCTGTTCGCCGGTTAAAGCGGCACGCGAGCTGGGTTCAGAACGTCGCGAGACAGTTCGGTCCTCTATCCTCTGTGGGCGCAGGAAAACTGAGGGGTTCAATTCCTAGTACGAGAGGACCGGAATTGACGAACCTCTGGTGCACCGGTTGTCCTGTCAAGGGCATGGCCGGGTAGCTAAGTTCGGAAGAGATAAGCGCTGAAAGCATCTAAGCGCCAAGCTCCTCCCAAGATGAGTTTTCCCTGAAGGATCGTGGAAGACTACCACGTTGATAGGCCGGAAGTGGAAGTGTGGCAACATATGCAGCTTACCGGTACTAATCATCCGTCTGGCTTGATTCCGTTCGGAATCGCTTTGTTTCGGCAAGCGACCGTGCAACGGCTCACCAAGTGGACGAATTGAGGTTTGATAAAAGACGAAGATCTCCGTGCGGATGCCAGAGAGCGGCAAGCATGAAAGTGAAAGTTGATAGTGAAGGGTTGATTGTTGATAGTCCGGGCTTCGGTTCCGACCATCAACCGTCAACTTGAAACCATCAACTTCCCCGGCCCGCTACGACCTCCAGAGTCCCGGCCCTGACCCGATCGCTTGATCGACAACAGGGCCGCCCTCTGGTGGCCAGAGCGCGGTGGAACCACCCGGTCCCATTCCGAACCCGGAAGTGAAACGCTGCAGCGCCAATGGTATTGGGACGACAGGTCCTGTGAGAGTAGGTCGCCGCCAGGTATTCGCCCGGCCCCGAGTAACATCGGGGCCGGGCGCTTTTTTGTGCACGGATGGGAGGATTGCAGGCCCGAGCCGGTGCCGCGCGGTGCGGTGCGGTGGGTCTGCCGGTTACCCACATTATTTTGGCTCTCCGTCAGATTTGCTGATGGATCACGATACGTCTGCCCAAGAGGGCGGCGCAGCCGCTTTGGAGTGCGGCGGGCATCGCCGCTTTAGGGCGATCTGGACTGGAGAACGCCGTATTGGATTCGCCTTCGTCCTGCCCCTGCCATTACGCTTTGAACTGCTGCGGATCTTTTTGAAGGCGCAGGACGCTTGACCGGCTTCCAAAAGGGGAAAACGAAGAGGTGGATTCGTGACGGCGTTCTCCAATCAACACCGCACGAAAGCGGCGATGCCCGCCGCACTCCCGAGTAACAAGAATTATAACCCTTTGGTTTTCAGTAAAACCTCTTTTTCGAGTTACTCCATGCTCCACACCCCTTCAGCGCGGTTCAGGTGCTCCAAAGCGGCTGCGCCGCAAAGGGGGGCATCGATCCGCATTGGGAGCTTCCTCGAATAGCTTCAGCGAACTGACGGAGAGCCATTATTTTCGTGCTCAACACGGTGGCAGCCCCACTGGGAGCCGCCGCGGCACGGCCCGGCAGAAGCTACCCCCGATGGCAGGGGACATCACGGGGATGGAATGGAGAGTGCCGCTCCGATGCTGCGGAACGGTCGGCAGACATGGCATCCCGGGGATCACTCTGCCGGGTGGTGCCGCGGCGCTCCAGGTGGGGGCCGGCAGTGATCGGGGCTGCTGTCCTTCACGGGATCCTAGTGGCCGCATCAATTTCCCGCGGTTCTTGCACGTGACGGGTGGATCGCTAGTTTCCGCGCGTGACCGGACTCCAGCCTCCCCGCACCGCCCCGGCGGTCATCGGCGGGTTGTGGGTCGCCTTCTTCCTATGGGGCATGGCACCGGGCTACTACACGCCGGCGATTCCGAATATTCTCCATGCGAAGGGGCTCGGCAGCGAGTGGCTTTCGCGCGCCTTCCTCGCCGGCCCGGTGGCCTCGATGGTTTCGCCACTCATTGTGGGAGCCCTGGCGGACAATCGTTTCTCCGCGCAGCGGGTGGTGGGATGCAGCGGGATACTCGGCGCTATTTTCCTGGCCTGCGCCTTTGCGGTGCTGGATCACGGCGGCGCGCCATGGGCCTTCATTGTGCTGCTGGCCTGCGGCTCGATCGCTTCGGCACCGATGTCGAGCATGCTCGCCAGTATCGCGATGGCGCATCTGAAATCCGGCGAGCGGGAATTTCCAGTCGTGCGCTTGGGCGGCACTCTCGGCTGGATGGCGGCAGGTTTCATCACGAGCTACGTGATTTTCGCGGATGCCTCACCGAAGGCCGGCTACGCTGCGGCGATCACGCGCTGCTCGTGCGGGATCTTTGCGTTCTTTCTTCCCGACACGCCGCCGCTGGGAAGTTCCCGGTCATGGCGGACCCTGTTAGGCTTGGATGCCTTCCGCCTCCTGCGGGAGCGGGACCATCTGGTTTTCTTCTCGGTCACGATGCTCCTCTCGATCCCGCTTGCGGTGTTCTTCATGCACACGCCGATGCACCTGTTAGAGTTGGGCAACAAGACGCCGACGGCCACAATGACCATCGGCCAGATCAGCGAGATCGCCGCCATGCTCTTGATGACGGTGGTGATGACCCGCTTCCGGGTGAAGACCGTGCTGATGGTCGCGCTGCTGCTATCCGCCCTGCGCTATGCCCTCTTCGCCATCGCCGGAATCACCGGCGGCAGCGCCTGGCTGATCGGTGGCATCGCGCTGCACGGTCTCTGCTACACGCTTTATTTCATCACCGGGCAGCTCTTCCTGGACCGCCGGGTGGAACCCGGAATGCGAACCCAGGCGCAGGGCCTGCTCTCGCTGGCAAGCAATGGCGTGGGTTCCGTGATCGGGACCTTGCTTGGCGTAAAGCTCCACGATTTCACGGTGGGAGCCGGCCACGGCGGCTGGTCAGCCTATTGGTGGATCCAGTGCGCGTGCATCGTCGTCTGTGTGCCGATCCTCGCGATCTTCTATCACGGGATGGTCGCCTCCAAGGAAGAAGCGGCCGCGTAGGATATCGGAATTCAAGGCAGCTTCCACTCCGCCCGTTTCGCCGCATAGTCCGCTTCCGTCAGGAGCACGTAGACCGGCTGCTTGCCCGGATCGATCCACGCGACGAGCTGCCGCAGCTTCGCTTCCTCCATCGTCGTGCAGCCGGCCGTCGGCTTCGATCCGCCGCCGCGCCAGATGTGGAAGAAGATCGCGCTGCCGGAACCCGGTGAAACTTTCGGCGGCGCGTTGTGGGCGATGAAGAGCTTCAGCGAATGCGGATAGTCGCCCTGCTTCATCTGCTGCTTCTTTTCCCAGGCGGTGGTCGGATCGTGGTCGAGCACCATGTGCTTGTTGTAGCTCGGCGATGCGGCGTCCTCGACCCACAGGTCGCGGGATGTCACCTGGCGATAGAAGAGCTTCGGGTTCTTCTTGATCTCCGCATCGTAGCCCCAGGCCCCGCCGATGTGGAAGACCCCGGCCGGAGCGCGCCAATCGCCCTCGCTCTTCACCTTCACACCCGCGGGCAGGGGATTGATCCCGAGTCCCCAGACCAATCCATCGCGCCCGAGGCGGCCTTGCCACGGGCCGATCACTTGCACCCACTTGCCGTCCCGCTTCTCGTAGGCCTTCAGCGTGACCGTCGAAGTATCCCAATTCTTCGCCGTGCCGACGACGCATTGGGAAGACTTGCCCGGCAGCTCGAAGGCCGCGGCTGAAAGGATGGTGGCGATGAAAATGGCGAGCAGACGGATCACGCCTCTATCATGCCGCATCCGGGCCACGGCGCAAGGCCGGGAGGGGCGCTTGATCGAGCACGAGGAAGGCTGCGCCTGCTCCCTGCGCATCGATCGCATGGGCATCGCCGGCTTGCGAAGCGTCCGCGTGAGCCAGCAGGAAGTCGCGTTGCGAAACGAGGTTCACGGTCTCAAGCCACGGGGCGGCCCAACGCTGGAGGTCGGTGAAATTCACATCGGCCGTGAGATCCTGTCGACCGGGATTCTCGTAGATGGCCGGGCCTTCGAGCCGCTGCTGCATGAGGTAAGCGCGCACGCTGCCCCGGGGGCGGCGGTGGTAGAGCCTTCCGATCGGCGCGCCGTAGTCGAGGGTCAGCATCCGGCCGGCTTGCCACGATGGCAGCCAGCCCTCGAGCCAACGATGATACATCTCGCCGACCTCCACCACTTGTCCGATGGAGTGCTGCAATTCGGAAGCCGAGGAATCCGGCAGTTCGTCGCAGCCGCGCCATGCCTCGGCCGGTGACAAATGCAGCTCGGACCACCCCGCGGCCTCGCGCCGGAAGCGCCGGACCGGGAAGGCATCGGCAAACTCGTTCGAATAGATGCAGGCCCGGCCCTGGCAGGCTTCAAGCGCGGCTTCGATCGACTCGTGCCACCGCACCTTGCTTCCCAGGCGCGCCCTTTGCTTCTCGCGGAGCGGCACGGATCGCTCGACCAGATGAAGCCGCACGCGCATCCGCCGCAGCCACGGCAGGCCCGCGAGCACCGCCTGCGCCAGCAGCCCCTCGCCGGGGCCGAGCTCGATCAGATCCCGGCAGCCGGTCGCGCGCATCGCGCTTTCCGCCCAAGCGGCCACGGCTTTTCCCAGCGCCGGCGTGAGCATCGGTGTGGTGGTAAAATCGCCGCCGCGGCCCACCCCGCGAATCCGGCGCGCATAGTAGCCGCGCTCCGGATCGTGGAGCGCCAGGTCCATGAAACGGTCGAAGCGCAGGCTTTCGCCCGGCTTCCATGGCCAGTTCTGGGAATTCATCGGTGGGGCGGCTTGACGCGTTCCGATCCCTCTCCCATCTCTAGAGGGTGAAGGGGCATTGCGTCGCCGCGATCTTGCTGCTCTCGCTCGCCGGTTGCGAGCGAAAGGGAGAGGCGCGCCCCAATGGCTCCGGCAATGGCGGTGGGAAGCACCCCGCCGCCGAGCAGAAGAACGGGACCGATCCGAAGCAGGGCAACGACGGCTCCGTGCTGGTCGAGAAGAAGCCGCCGGTGGCCGAGCCGGTGCCGAACATGCCCGGCATGGTGATCAGCCCTTACAATGGCAGGCATATCGATGTGAAGGGCTACGCCCCCGGCACCCTCGTCGCCGATCCCACCTACCCCATCGAAGAGAAGAAATACTTCCGGGTGCCCGAGATGTCGGATGGTGCGAATGATCCCTCGCGGCTTCTCGATCCGGGAGTCCTCATCCGTCCGAATCCGCCGCGGGAACCCAAGGAAGAGCCTTGAGTCCCTCGGGTTGTGCCATCGATCTCGCTTGACGGAAGGAGGGGTGCGGGCGTCATCTCTCACCCTATGAAGGGAAAAGGACTTATCTTCGCGCTGCCTCTCGTGCTTTCCGCCTGCAATGACAAGCCCGCGGAGGAAGCTGCCGGTGGCAGCCCGGCGAAAGGGAAGCATGCCTCATCCGCCTTACCTTCTGCGGCAGACGATGGCGGGAGTGCGGTAGGATCGAAGGACGGCAAGAGCAGCGTCCGCTCCGGCAAGCCGCGCAAGCCGCCGGAGGCCTCCGTGGCCGCGGGCCAGCCCGGCAAGGTGATCAGTCCTTTCAGCAACGAGGCCGTCGATGTGGCAGGCCGTGCGCCCGGAGATCTGGTGCAGGATCCCAAATTCCCCGGCGACGAATCGAAGAAGTTCGCGGTGCCGGAGGGCGTTGAGGAGGAAAAGAATGAGATCAAGGTTGGCCTGCCCGTGCCCGGGCAACCGGGAATGGTCTTCAGTCCCTTCAATAACAAGATCGTCGATGTGAGGGGCATCCCGGCGGGACGCCTGGTGGCCGATCCGACCTACCCGACTTCCGAGAAGAAATACTTCCGCGTCAGCGAAAGCGCCGAGAATCCCGCAGCACCTCCCGCTGGCGGCGGTGCGGCCCCAGGCCAGTGATCATAAGCTCCCGAGGGAGCGGACGGATTGTGCAATTTTATGGAACACGTTCGCTCGGCTGACGCGGCTGTCATACAGATTTTGCTTGCTGCTCAGGGACTTCTTGGTAGGAAGGATGAAACCCATCCAAGCCCCCGGACCCTTTCAGGCAGCGCCCCGTAGCGGCCGGATTCGACCAGCCCTTCACAGGTTCTCCGGTGGTACGGCGCTCATCGTAGCCGCCTGAACCCGACCCGCCCATGAACCCATCGACCCCTTTGTGGCGAGCCACGCTCGCTGCTGCCCTTGCTTTGGCGGCAGGTCCCGGCACCGCCACCGCGGATTGGAGCCTGCTCGAGAATTTCGAGAGCAGCTTCACGGTCGGCAGCAGCATCACGGGCATTAATGGCTGGGTGCAGGACCTTCCGACCAATGGTCTCGCGGTGAATGACCCCGCGGCATCGGGGCGGGGCGTGGTCGCGCGGGCCCAGGTCGGCGCGCGCAATGACATCTACAAGCTGCTCGGTCCCGCCAGGCAGATCGCGAACAATACCACCGGCACGCTCTTCTTCGAGGCCTACCTCGCGCCGGCCGGGGCGGGTGCCGCGAATATCAGCGCCGGGCTCTCCGATGTCCTCGCTCCGAACGACTACGCCGCGATGGAAGCGCAGTTCCGCTGGTCCAATGGCGACATCAGTCCGCGCAACGGCCTGGGATTCACCGATACCGGCCATGACTTCGCTTCGGGCTCCTGGATGCGCGTCTGGCTGGTGGTGAACAATGCCGCGGACAACGTGGACATGTATGTCGAATCGCCGGCCGGCTCGACCGGCAAGGTCAAGGTCGCCGACAACTTCGGCTTCCGGAACGGCCTCGCCGCAAACCCGATGCAGACCTTCATGCTGATCCAGTCCACCGGACAGGACGTCTACTTCGACAACATCTACGTCGACAACACTGGCGAGAATCTCGGCCTGCCCTTGATCGCGGGCACGCTGCCGGTCGCTCACGATGATTCGGTGGAAGTCGGTGTCGGCGGTGCGATCGGCTTCAATCCCCTGGCCAATGACACCGGCTATATCGATCCCGCTTCGCTGGTCATCATCTCCGGTCCTGCGCATGGCACGGCGCAGTTCGATGCCGCCTCGGGCAAGCTCATCTACAAGCATGCCGGCACCGCGGCGGGCAGCGATGTTTTCCGCTACCGGATCACCCGGCAGGGCGGGGGGCATGCCGCGGAGGCGGACGTCCATGTCGGCATCAGTGCTAGCCTGCGCTTGGCGAATACCACGCTGAGCGTGCCGCCCGGGCCGCCGACCACCTCGGCGGGCACCCTTACGATTAAGAATGGATTGCCCGGGGTGAGCTTCTCCGGCGCGGTCGGCATGACCTCCGTGCCGGGAGTTCCCGCGGCGCTGCTGGTCGCCTCGATCGATGGCTCGGTCTGGTATGTGCCGGATTCCACGCTCCCGAATCCCACCAAGCACAAGGTGCTGGATGTCGCCTCGCTCTCGAATTTCACCCGCGGCCGCAGCATCTACTCGATCGAAGCTTTCCCCGACTTCGCGACCACCGGACACATCATCATCAACTATCAAGGGAATGCCTCGCGCCTGCCGCAGCCCGGCCCGGGCCAAACGGTCTTCGACGTGATGCCCAATCTCGATCGCGACGGCCTTCCCGATCCGGTGATCGCGACCGACCTGCGCGTTTCCCGCTTCACCTTGGCACCCGCGCACATCGCCGATGCGGTGGCGAACGGGATGGCGCCCGCTGAAAACCTGACCGCCCTGGCCACCGAGTATCCCTATTTGAACATTGCCGAGCAGCACCTCTTCCACAGCATCAACGACTGCAAATTTGGCCCCGACGGCTACCTTTACCTGACCTTCGGCGATGAGGGTGACCAGGGGGATCCCTACCGCAATGGCCAGCGGCTCACCAAGGACTTCTACAGCTCGATGCTGCGGATCGATCTCGATCCCGCCTCCACCAATCCGAAGCCGAACCCGCACTACGCCATCGCCGCGGGCGGGGGTCTGGATGGCGCGGGAAATTACCAGTTCTACCTCGATTCGGCGCAGAGCCCGAACTTCCGCGTGCCGGCGGATAATCCCTTCATCCACACCAGCCTCGGCGGGACTTGGGACGGCCAGTTCAATGGCGTCGATCTCTCTGGCGAACTGCCCGACGTCCGCACCGAGATGTGGGCGGTGGGCCTGCGCAATCCCTTCAAGTTCCACCTCGATGTGGAAGACGGCACCGGCGAGACCGAGGCATGGATCGGCGATGTCGGCCGCGATACCTGGGAGGAATTCACCATCCTCAAGAAGGGCCAGAATGCCGGGTGGTCCTTCTACGAGGGCAATGCCCTGAACCCCGGAGTCACGCACCCCTCGATGCCCTCCGGCACCACGCCGCACAAGCCGCCGCTCTTCACCTACCTCCATTCCGCCGGGAACAACTCGGCGACCGGCGGTGTCTTCTACCGCGATACCGCGCTGGCCCCGCTGACCAACCGCTACGTCTGCGGCGACTACGGCTCCGGCCGTATCTGGAGCATCGGGCGGGATGGCAATGTGGTCGAACTCACCGACCTGCGCCTGAGCTCGAACCTGATCGTGGACTTCCACATCGATCCGGTGACGAAGGACATCCTGGTGCTGGAGAACAGCGGCAGCGGCCGGGTCATGCGCATCACGCTGCAGGCGGCCCAGGGCGAGGACTATCCCGCCACGCTCTCGCAGCTCGGGATCTTTGCGGATCTAACAGATCTACGACCCAATCCCGGCGTCGTGCCCTACGAGCCGAATCTCAAATTCTGGTCGGACAGTGCGGACAAGTCGCGCTGGTTCGCGATCAAGAATTTGAGCGACACCATCGGCTACGCGGCGGAGGGCAACTGGGCCTTCCCCGAGGGCATGATCTGGGTCAAGCACTTCGACTTCGACCTCGACCGCAGCCATCCCGGCACCGTGAAGAAGCGCCTCGAGACCCGCGTGCTGGTCCGCAACAACGCCGGAGCCTACGGCGTCGCCTACCGCTGGAACGCGGAGGGAACCGAGGCGACCCTGGTGGCAAACGGCGGCGAGGACTTCCCGATCGACTACCTCGATCCGAGCGGCGCCCCTTCCAACATCACCTGGCACATTCCCTCGCGTGCCGAGTGTAACACCTGCCACACCGCGACGGCGGGCCATGCGCTGAGCATGAATACCCGGCAGTTCAACCTGCCGAACACCATCGCCGGCCAGAGCGGCAACCTGATCTCCCTGCTCTCTAACAGCGGTTACCTCGCCGGCTTTTCGGGCGATCCCGCGGAGCTGCCACGCCACCATCGCCCGGACGAAACCGGGGTGGACCTCGAAACCCGCGTGCGCTCTTACCTCGCCGTGAATTGCTCCTACTGTCACCAGCCCGGCGGCTCGGCCCCGGATTCCTGGGACGCCCGCCCGCAGCTCACGCTCGCGGAGACGCACCTGCTCTACGGCCACCCGGTCAGCGAGGCCACCCCGGATCTCACCGACCACATCATCCGCCCCGGCGACAAGGCGAACTCCGCGATCTGGAACAAGATCAACGCCCGTACCGCGGTCAACGGCAGCTTCAACGGCTACTCGCAGATGCCGCCGCTCGCCACCAACGTCTTCGACCCCGATGCCATCGCGATGATCGGCGAGTGGATCGACCACTACGCGAACCAACCGCCAGCAGCAGCCCCGGGCAGCGTTGCCGCCACGAATCTCTCCGAGAACGCCGGCGTCGGCTCGATCCTCGGTCTTGCCGATGCTGTGGACCCCGATGTCCGGGAAGGCACGGCTGACCAATCCCTGCTCACTTACGAAATCACCGCAGGCAACGAGGACCGCCTCTTCTCGATCAACCCCGCCACCGGTGAGCTTCTGGTGAACGGGATCATCGACTTCGAGCGCCAGGCGCAGCATCTTCTCACGATCCAGGTGTCAGATCACTTCACGCCGAATCCCGGCGTCCTCAATCACGGCGTGATCGTCGACCTGATCGACGAAACCAGCCCCGACGCCACGGCGGATGCGGATGGCAACGGCATCTTCGATCTGTGGGAGGCTGCGTTCGGCCTTAGCCCGGACGATCGCGATGGCGACGGCTCCCAGGACTTCTTCGAGTTCCTGAGCGGCGGCGAGCCGCTCATCGCGGACGACGCGGAAGCCTCCCTCTATCAGATCGCTGGAGATCCGGCGGAACACCTCTTCGGATGGAACGTCCGCAACGGCTTCCTGTTAGGAGAGGACTACCAAGTGCAGTCCTCCCCCGCGCTCGATGCCTGGGCCGACCTCATCCCCGCCGACTACGAGGTGGTCTCGATCACACCGGTGGCACCCGGAATCTCCCGCATGGTGATCAAGGTCGCGCCGGGACCGGGCCAGCAATTCATGCGTCTCAAGGGGCCTTAGGATTCGCCTTCCGCGGCGCAGCCGCCGTGGACTGCGTGCAGCCTGCTGCCGCTGTCCCAATGCAGCCTGCTGCGAGGGGCGCTGCAAAGGTGAACAATACCCATCCTCTCCGCCCCATGCCTGCCCCCCGGGACCGCGGAGGCTCTGCCCCGCAGAAGCCACCCCGGCAGCGCTCTCCATCACGCGATGGTAATGGAGAGCGCCGTTGCGATGCTGCGGATCGAAGGACGCACAAAAGCAGTAAGGGACCATTCTGCCGGGCGGTGCCGCGGCGCTCCCAGTATCCCTTCCGCGGCTTCGCCGCCGTGGAGTGCGCGCAGCCCGCTGCCGCTGTCCCGATGCAGCCTGCTGCGAGGGGCGCTGCAAAGGTGAAGCACGAGGTGTGGCGAGCCGCGGACGGAGCGTCGATACCGAACTCTCCCGTGCTTCACGGCAGCAGGCTGCCTGCCTACAGCGGCAGCGGGCTGCCGCATTCCACGGTCGCTACGCGACTTCCGTTCCGGACACCCTCCGGCGAGCCCTTACAGGTATCTCCGCCATCTGCTATCTCACTTCGGTATCTTCAAAATAGCCAGTCCACACGCCGGGCAGTAGTGCCCTTCCGCCCGCGGTGTGCTGACCACGATCCTGAAAGCCTTCCCGACGAAGAGCGGCTTCCGGACCTGCCAAAAAAGGAAACGGCGCGGCGCGTCGTCATTCTTCCAGAAGAGCTGCCCGGTGGCATTGCCCTCCTGCATCTCTCCACCGCAGTCCGGGCACCTTTTCGCCTCGGGCGATGGGTTGCTAGCGGGTACTTCGTAGGGATTGTCAGGGCTCATGAGCGAACGGTCTCGTCTGTATGACGACTCCAGCTCGTCGCCACAAGGTCCGGCAGGCCTTGCATAAATGTCATTCACGCTGGCGTTTCGGCTATTCCGTGCGACCTGCCGATCAGCCTATCAAGGAGTAGGCATGAAACTCTCCAAACCCGCCTTTCTCCTTCTACCGGTCTTCTGCACCGGCCTCGTCCAGGCCGGCCCCGGCATCGCCAATCCCTTCGGCGGCAAGCGCGCGCTGGTCATCGGCATCGACGGACTGCGTGCCGATGCCCTCAAGCAACAGGTCGAGACCGGCAATGCTCCCGCCATCGCCGGCCTGGTCGTGAACGGTACCGTGACCTGGAATGCCTACGCCGGAGGCAAGCTCGGCGGACCCACCCAGCAGCCGACCATCAGCGGCCCGGGCTGGAGCAGCATCCTCACCGGCACCTGGACGGACCGCCACCACGTCGTGGACAATTCCACGCCGGCTTACAATCAGCCGGGAACCACCGGTTCGTATCTCGTCGATCAAGCGCCCCACTTCGCCCGGCGCTTGGAAGAAGCCGCGCCCGGCACCTATGCCGGCTCGATCGTGAGTTGGAACTGGATCGAGGACTACATGGTCGCCGCCCAGCCTTCCTATCTGGATTTCCACGGCAAGGGTAGCGGCGCGAATTACGCGGCGCGCGATCTCGATGTGAAGACCAAGGCGGTGGCCCACCTCGGCTCGGCGGATCCCGATGTGCTCTTCCTGCACTTCGACCAAGTTGATGGCGCGGGCCATGCCTCCGGCTTCTCCACCACCGTGCCGAGCTACATGAGTGCGATCTCCGCGGTGGATGCACATGTCGGCGATGTCCTCGCCGCGATTGCCGCGCGGCCTTCGCGGGCCTCCGAGGAATGGGTGGTCGTCCTCACCACCGACCATGGCGGCACCACCGGCGGCAGCCATGGCGGGCAGTCGGAAGGCGAGCGCACGATTCCCTTCATCATCTCCGGCAATGGCATTCCCGCGGGCCTCAGCACCGCCAGCCCGGGCCACGCCGCGGTGCCCGCCACCGTGATCCGCTACCTCGGCGTGGGCATTCCCGCTTCATGGAATCTTGCGGAGGACGGCTTCGTCACCGGCCCCACCTTCGCCTCAACCGTCAATGGCACGGCAGTCGATTTGAATTGGACCCTGCCCGCGGCCGGACTGCCCGGACTCAGCGGCTTCGACCTGCTGCGCGATGGCATCAGCATCGCCACGCTGCCTGCCGCGCAGACGAGCTTCAGCGATCCCGCCCCGCTTCCAGGCACCAACAACTACGAGCTCGCCCTGAGCGGCACTGCGGAAGCATCCCTCAAAACCGCCCTCACCCTGCCGAATCCCGGCGAGCGCATCTGGGACGATGTCAATGCCAACAACGCCTGGAACACCACCGATCCGAACTGGACCGGCGGCGCGACCTTCGGCAATGGCAACGACGCCATCTTCGCCGGTGCCACGGGCGAGACCGTCACCGTGGATGCCGCGGGAGTGCTGCCCGCTCTAACAGCCGTCAATAGCGGCTCCTACACCTTCAGCGGCGGCAGCATCGGCGGCAGCCTAACCAAGAGCGGCGCGGGCAGTCTCACGCTTTCCGCCGCGAACGCCTTCACCGCCACCACCGTCAATGGCGGGCCGAATACCCAAGCCGCGGGTGCCCTCCACCTCGGCAACTACGGCGCGCTCGGCAATGGTCCGCTCACCTTCGCCCACGCCGTCAGCACCACCGGCATCTACTTCCTGCCCGCCGCCGGATCGGGCACCTTGCCGAACAATATCGTGCTACCCGCAGCGGGAATCACCACCCGCTTCCTCGCCGATGAAGCGAACCTCACCGCCACGCTGGGCGGCGTGGTCAGCGGTGGCAGCGCCAGCCACGAAATCCTGATCGACAACGATTCCGCCACCAACGACGTCGGCAAGATCCGCCTGACCAACGCGTCTAACAGCTTCACCGCCTCCCGCCTGCGCATCAACCGCGGCGGACTCGTCATCACCTCCGATGCCGCGCTCGGCAATCCCGCCAACGACCTCTTCCTGGACGTCACCTCGAACCTCGCCAACTCCGGCCTGGTCCTCGAAGGCAGCGTGGCCCTCGGTAGCGGCCGCTCGATCACCCTCGCCAGCCAAACGGTCATCGATACCCAAGCCACCGCCGATACCTTCGCCGGGCCGCTCGTTCTAACAACCCAGGCGGTCAAGCGCGGCAGCGCCGCCCTGCGTCTCGATGCGGCAGGCAGCGGCAGCGGCGGAATCGGCCTCACCGAAGGCAGCCTCACGCTCGGCAATGCCGGCGGCCTCGGCACCGGCACGATCACCGTCGCCACCACCGCCAGCGCGGGTTTCCTCAGCACGGTGCCGCTGACCGGCAGTGCCACCGTCGGCAATCCGATCGTCTTGCCCGCGGACACCCCCGCAACCAACCGCACCGTCCTCATGAATGGCGGCAGCGGCCAGCAGCTCACGCTCGGCGGC
Source organism: Luteolibacter sp. Populi (assembly GCF_040801775.1). Lineage (GTDB taxonomy): Bacteria > Verrucomicrobiota > Verrucomicrobiia > Verrucomicrobiales > Akkermansiaceae > Haloferula. The sequence continues at coordinate 1,306,223 of NZ_CP161812.1, read as the reverse complement.
ATCATCTCCGGCGGCGGCAGCAATACGACTCTCTACCTGAATACCTCCCTCAGCGGGGACACCGCCGCGACCTTCGTCCTCAATGGCGCGAACACCTTCACCGGCAAAACCCAGCTCAACCGCGGCAGCCTCTCGATCCATTCGAATGCCTCGCTCGGTGCTTCTACCAACCCGCTGGTGATCGATGCCAATCCCGGCTCGAAGCTCATCTTCGCCGCAGGCATGAGCCTGAGCCATCCTGTCACGCTCTCCACCGCCACCGTCTTCAACCATGTCGATCCGGTGACGCTCTCCGGCGCGCTCTCCGGCAGCGCCGCACTCACCAAGACCGGCAATGGCATGCTGACCCTGGCCACCACGAACCCTCACACCGGTGCACTTGCGGTGAATGCGGGCACGGTCCTGGTCGATGGCTCGCTCGCCGCTTCCGCGAACGCCGTGACCGTCGCCAACACCGCCACCCTCGGCGGCACCGGCACGATCTCGCGCCCGGTGAATGTTTCCGGCACGATCGCCCCGGGGAATGCCGGGATCGGCAAGCTCAGCATCCCCGCCGCCCTGACCCTGGGGCAGGGGAGCAGCTATGCCTTCGACCTCGGCTCAGGGAGTGGCACCGCGGGCAGCGGCTACGATACGCTCGACGTCTCGACCCTCGCGCTCACCGCCACTGCCGCCGCGAAGTTCACTGTGAATGTCGATGCCTCCGCGATGAGCGGCTTCGACAACTCGCCGAAGTCCGTCGTGCTCGCCAGCACCACCGCACCTGTCACCGGCCTCGATGCCACCAATTGGGCGGTCGTCGTCACCGGTGCCAGCTTCCCCGGCACCTGGAGCGTGCAAGCCTCCGGCAACAACCTGCTGCTGGTCTATGCCACGCAGTCCCCCGGCTTCGAGACTTGGGCCGCAGCCAAAAGCCTCCCGCTCGCCGATGCCGGTTTCGATCAGGACGCCGACCACGACGGCATCGCCAACGGCCTCGAATTCGTCCTCGGCTCCGAACCACTGAACTCCTCGTCGCAAGCACTTCCCATGGCCAATGGCAGCGGCAGCAATCTCATCTTCACCTACACCCTCGCGGAGCAGGCAGCCTACCTCCTGCCCGTGGCCGAATACACCGGCGATCTGGAAGCGGTTGACTGGACCACCGCCCGCCACGGCGAGGACGGCGTCACCATCGCCTCGGTTCCCGTCGGCGAGGATGCCGAGACCGTCACCGTCACGATCCCCAGGGGCGACAAGCCCCTTCTCTTCGCCCGCCTCCGCGCCACGCTGCCGGAGTGACTTCGACGGCTACCTCCCCGCCATCAGCTCCGCCGTGATCCCCTTCAGATACTCCGTCTCCGGGATCGACAGCAGCACCGGGTGATCCGCGCGCTGGCCGTGGGTCGCCACCAGCCGCAGGGATTTCTTCGCATCCACCGCCGCGTCCACCAGGTTCTCCTGGAAGATCTCGCGGCTGGCGTGGTAGGAGCAGCAGAAGGTGGAAAGGATGCCGCCCTTGTCCAGCAGCTTGAGCGAGCGCAGGTGGATCTCCTTGTAGCCGCGCATCGCGTCCACGAGCGTCTTCTTGTTCCGCGTGAAGCTCGGTGGATCGAGGATGATCAGGTCATACTCGGGCGCCGCGTGCTTGAGGAAGTCGAAGACGTTGTGCGCGATCACTTCGATCTCCAGGCCGTTGAGCTCCGCATTTCGCCGCGCGGCCGCGCAGGCGCTCTCCGAAATGTCCACCGCCGTCACCTTCGCCGCCCCGGCCTTGGCGCAGGCGAGCGCGAAGCCGCCCTGGTTGGTGAAGCAATCCAGCACCCGCTTGCCCTTCGCGAAGGCGGCGACCTCGGCGTGCGATTGCAATTGGTCGAGGTAGAGCCCCGTCTTCTGTCCATCGAAGAGGTCGATCTCGAATTTCAGGCCGTTCGCCTCGACCGTGAAGGATCCCGGATTGGTCCCGTGGAGCATCGTGATCGATTGCTCGATGCCCTCGGCCTTCAGCACCGGCGAGTCGTTGCGCAGGATGATCGACTCCGGCGCGATGAGTTCCTTCAGCGCCGTGGCGATCAATTCCACACGCAGATGCATCGCCAGGGTCAGGGTCTGGACCACCAGGTGCGGGCCGTAGCGGTCCACGATCAGGCCCGGCATGCCGTCGGATTCGCTCCACACCAGCCGGGCCAGGGTGTCGTCGATCCCGCGCGCCTTGCGGAACTCGATCGCCTGGCCGATCCGGCGCAGGAAAAACTCGGCATCGAGGTCCTGCCGCCGCCGGGAAAAGCGCCGGGCCACGATCTGGGAAGCCGGATTGTAAATCGCGCTGCCCATCGGACGGTCTTGGAAGTCCTTGAGCGTGATCACGTCCCCGGGCTGCGGGTCGCCGAAGGATTTCTTCACCTCGGTGGCGTAGACCCACTCGTGGCCATGGAAAATGCGGGCGCGGGGAGCAATGACGAGACCGGGCATGGCCGGGAAGCTTGGGCCGGAGCGAGCGCCGGGCAAGAAAAAGGCGCGATTCCGAATCACCCGCCGCAGGACCAGAGAAGCGAATAGCGGGCATTTCCTCTTGCTACCTAGGCGGCAGGGGCCTTAAAACCCCGCCCCGACCAAAACCATGGGCCAGCAAACCAAAGCAATCGTCAAACGCCGCCGCCGCAAAGTCTACCTGAAGCGGAAGAAGGAGCAAACCAAGGCCGGTGGGGTGGTGAAGAAGTCCTCCGTGGCGAAGAAGTCCGAAGGCGCAGCCGCGAAAAAGGCTGCGAAGAAGGCTCCTGCCAAGAAGGCCGCGAAGAAGGCTCCTGCCAAGAAGGCCGCCAAGTCCGAGGACGCCGAGGCTCCGGAAGTCGTGGAAGCGGTGGAAACCGCCGAAGCTACCCCCGACGCGCCAGCCGCGGAGGGCACCGAGGCCGCTGCTTCCGAGGAATAAAGCGCACGCCGCTAACAATTTTTCTGCAGGGCCGGTTGCGATTCGCGACCGGCCCTCTTTGTTTCCCGCCGGATGGAGCAACTTCTCATTGTCGACGGCCACAGCGCGATCTTCGGGATCGAGGCGCTGCGCGAACTGCATCACGGCCCGAAGCGCCACATCGCCCGCCACGAACTGATCAAGGCCCTGCGTGCCATCGGCGACCGCGGCGAGTGGAAGGTCGTCGTCGTCTTCGATGGCCGCCAAACCGAGCGCAACTACGAGGGCGGGGCGGAGGACGGGATTCTGGTGATCTACTCGAAGGCCCGCGAGACCGCGGACGCGGTGATCGAGCGCCTCGCCGCCCGCTTCTCCGAGAAGGGCGACCGCGTGATGGTCGCCACGAACGACGGCATGATCCTCCTCACCGCCACCACCTTCGGCGCCGAGGGCATGCGGATCGAGGCTCTTGAGGAGTGGCTATAGCCCATTCCTGTAAGGATTTGCCTTCCGCGGCGCAGCTGCCGTGGACTGCGTGCAGCCTGCTGCCGCTGTCCCGATGCAGCCTGCTGCGAGGGGCGCTGCAAAGGCGAAGTACCGGGTGTGGCGAGCCGCGGACGGAGCGCGGGATACGGAACTCTCCGGTGCTTCACGGCAGCAGGCTGCCGCATTCCACGGCCGCTGCGCGGCTTCCGTTCCGGAGACTTGCCGGTGAACTCTTCCCGGCACTGGGCTTTAGTCCGACTGCTAACCGGGAAGGGGAGATCGACCGCGGATCACGCCGATATCACGGATAAGAGGCATTCCATCCGCGGAATCCGTGTGATCCGCGGTTAAATTCTTCCTTGGAGTTTCAGCTCCTATCCGCGCAGCATCCCGCCCGGATGGCATTCACGCCCGACAAAGCCTTCGAACTGGTAAAAGCCGCCCACGAGCGGGGCCGGCTGGCGCACGCCTTCCTGATCAGCGGCCCGCGCGGCTGCGGCAAGGAACGGCTGGCCGCCCGGCTCGCGCAGATGCTGGGCGATGAAGCCAGCGGTGGAGGTGGCGGCGGATTCGACCTCTTCGGAGAGCCGATCGTCCAAGAGATCCCACCCCTCGACGAACTGGCCGGCGAGTGGGTCCGGATCGTCCGCCCGCAATCGAAGTCGCGGCGGATCGTGGTCGATTCGATCCGCGAGTTGGAAAAGAGCCTCTACGTCTCCTCCGGCCCGAAGCGCTGGAAGATCGGGGTCATCGCCGATGCCGACCGGATGGCCGCCGCCGCCGAGAACGCTTTCCTGAAAACCCTCGAAGAGCCGCCGCCGCGCACCTTGCTGATGCTGCTCACCACGAATCCCGGCGCGCTTCTCCCCACCGTCCTGTCCCGTTGCGTGCGCATGCCGCTGACCGGCACGCCGGACCTCACGGAAGGTGCCGGTGCCGATCTCGTCTACGCGCTCGACCAGGCAGCAGGCTTCGGCTTCGGCTCGGCGACCGTGGCGCTGACCTTGAAATCGGTGTTCGCCAGCATCCTCGAACAGCGCAAGGCCGAAGCCGTGGAAGCCGCCGAGGCCCAGCTGGCGGAGGAAGAGAAGGCGCTGAACAAGGGCTTCGAGGGCGATTACCTGAAGCGCCGCGAGGAATCGCTGAAGGCCGCCGCGGAGTCGGAGTATCTGGAGGAGCGCTCGCGCTTGTTCGAAGTCCTGCAGTCCTGGATGGCCGACGTCCTGCGCTGCAAGACCGGCGCGACCGGCCTCGATTTCCCGGAATCGGCCAGCCGGACCACCGCCATCGCCGCGGCGGAGGATCTGCCGCGCCTCGTGCGGCGGATGGAGGCGTTGGGGGAATTGCGCTCGACTCTGGACACGAATGCCCAGGAACAGCTCGCCCTCGAGGTCGGATTCTTGAAGGCGTTCGCGTAGGGTGGGGAGTCTAGAACTCCTTCCCGCGCCCATCGCCCGCCCGCGCCGACAGCCCGAATCCCGCCGCGACTTCCACCGCGGCGCTTTCCAGAAGGCGTCCGAGGCCCGAGATCACCTCCAAAATGCCACGCGACCACTCGGCATTCTTCCACGCGGGCTCGGAAAGCTCCAACAAGTGGTCCATCGCCTCGTCGCTGAGGAAGGGTTCGAGCCCGTAGCCCACGGTCAGGCCGGATTTCCCCTGCACCGGATCGAGCGCCAGCAGGATCGCATGATTGTCCTCGCCGCGGTGACTTTCGGTCGAAAAGCCGCCGCAATTGAAGACCCAGAAAACGTGCAGGGCGAAGGGGTGCTCCCGTGGGAACTCGTGCAGCAGCACGTGGAGCTGGATCTGCGGGAATTCCCAGGTGAGCTTGCTGCCCGCCTTCACGATCTTCTGGATCTCCTTCTTCGAAAGGACCCCGGTGCTGTCACAGACGCCCGGGGCGAGACGGGGGATCGCCCCGAGGATCGCCGTGGCGCGGTCGAGGGTCAGGTGGCAGTGCAGGCACTCGACCGCCGTCTCGGCGAGCGGGGTCCTACAGTACGGGCAGCGCATGCCAGAGAGCTAAGCGGGCGCATCCGCAGGGAGGAAGGGCAAAGCTTGGCTTGGCAAAATGCGCAGCGGCGGCACAGGCTTTCCCCCATGCAACGCTTTGCAGGAAAGACGGCCGTGGTGACCGGCGCGGGACGGGGAATCGGCGGGGCCATCGCGATGGCCCTCGCCGCGGAAGGAGCCAAGGTCGCGGTGGTCAGTCGCAGCGAATCGAGCTGCGGCAAGTCCGCGGAGGAGATCAATGCCGCCTACCCCGGCAGCGCCAAGGCCTACGCCATCGACATCGCGGACCACGCGGCGGTGCAGGAACTCGGGAAGACCATCGTCGCCGATTTCGGGACCGTGAACATTCTGGTCAACAACGCCGGCGTGACCCGCGATGGCCTGCTGATGCGCATGAAAGACGAGGACTGGGACACCGTCCTGGACACGAATTTGAAGGGCGCCTTCAACACCGTGAAGGCCTTCATGCGAGTGCTGATGAAAGCCGAGGACCCGCGGATCATCAACATCGCCTCCGTGATCGGCCTGATCGGCAATGCCGGCCAAGCGAACTACGCCGCCTCGAAGGCCGGCCTGATCGGCTTCACCAAGTCCGTCGCCAAGGAACTCTCCGGTCGCCAGGTCACCTGCAATGCGGTCGCCCCCGGCTTCATCACAACCGACATGACCGGCGAACTGCCCGAAAAAGTGCGCGAGGAAGTGCTGAAAAACATCCCGCTCTCCAGCTTCGGCGACGTCTCGGACATCGCCGCAGCCGTGCTTTTCCTGGCCAGCAAGGAAGCCCGCTACATCACCGGCCAAGTTCTGGCTGTCGATGGTGGCATGACCATGTAACTTGCCGACCATGGAGCTTCTCGTCATCCGTCATGCCAAAGCCGAGGACAACGCCCCCGGCGGGGACTTCGAGCGCGCCCTGGTGGCGAAAGGCCTCGATCAATCGGGGCGGCTCGGCCGTTTTCTCAAGCGCCTGGAGCGCCGCCCGGATGTCGTGCTGACCAGTCCGCTGGTCCGCGCGCGACAGACCGCGGAGACCCTCTGCGAAGCCGCCGGCATGCCCGGCCCGGTGGTGCAGGGCTGGCTGGCCTGCGGCATGGACCCGGAAACCGCGATCCGCGAATTGGTCGCCTTCAGTGATTTCGAACGCGTCGCCATCGTCGGCCACGAGCCGGATTTGTCCTCGCTGATCGAGTGGCTGCTCGGCTGCAGCGGCAGCTCGGTGGAAGTGAAGAAGGCGAGCATCACCGGCCTACAGGTTTACCCGCCGGCTTGGCACGCCCGGCTGCTCTTCCACATCCCGCCGGGAATGATCGGGGAGTAGCGTGTTCATGACGGCAGCCTGTCCGGCCTTGTCGAGATCTTCTCGGTGCGTCATAAGGACGGCTCTTCCACTGGGAGCGCGGAGCCTCTGGCCCGCAGAAGAAGTCCTTGCTGCCCGGCAGTTCACGCGGTGCGTGTGGATAGCGCCGTAGCCTTGCTGCATGCCGCCCCTCGCACTTCTCCGCCTGGACCATCCTGCGGGCCGGTGGCTCCGCGCTCCCAGCGGTAGAGCCGTCCTTGACGCCCTCTCATCCGCACCATCCGGGGCGCGATCAAGCATTACACCCGGAACCCATCACTGCACCGGCTCCTTCACCCACGCCAGATTGAAGCGGTAGTGCAGCGCGCTCGATAGCAGGTGGATCGTGCCCTCCGCGGATTGGGTCGAGGCCAAGTAACCCGCATGCTCGGCATTGTCCGCACTCGCGGTGAACTTCCGCGTCCACGCGCCGCCATCGAAATCGCCCTTGCCCGGAGTCACCAATTTTCTAACAGGCCAGGTCACTCCCTCGTCCTCCGAGATCGCCACGAAGAGACCATAACCCGTGAACGTACCACCATCCGCATGCGGGAACTCCATGCCGCGCGAGCGGGCTTGCCTGCGATCGGTATTCGTAAACGAAGCCACCATCAGCGGACCCTCCTTCAAGCGCATCAGCACCAGCCGTTGGCCACTCGCGATCGGCGAGAAAGGGCTGGCGGAGTAAGTCCAAGTTTTCCCTCCATCCGCCGAAATACTCATCGGCATCTTGCCATCGATGCTATCGCCGCGACCGAGCGCGAGCAGGCGGCCGTCCTTCAATTCCACCACGCCGCCGTGGATGCCGGCGATGGTGCCGTTCCCGATTTCGCCGGGCTTGAAGGTCGGAGCCGCTTGGCCCGCACCGGGATCGCTCCAGGTCTCTCCGCCATCGCGGCTCAGGTGCAGGGCGGTGCCGCCTTCCCCGCCGGGGACGGCATCGCAGGGCTGGATCAGCGTGCCCTCGCGGGTCATGCGCGTGCCGGAGATCACCTGGTTGCGGCCTTGGTAGGCGGAGTCGATCGCCCGCGGCGCGGTCCAAGTCGCACCATTGTCCTTGCTGGTCCGCAGCAACAGCGCGAGGCGGTCCCAGCCCTTGGAATCGGCAGGGGCCATTCCATTGAAGTGGTAGAGCGTGCCGCGGCCATCGTGGAAAATCGCGGAGCCATGCATGTTCCGCCCGGTCGCTTTGAAGAACTCGCTCGACGGTTCCCATTCGCTGGCCCGGGCACGCAAGCGGCTCGCCAGCACCGTGAGTTCCGGGCCCTTCTCATCGCGGGTGCTGTACCAGATCGCCAGCAGATCGCCATTCGCCAGTGCCGTGACCGAAGGCTGGTGATTGTGAGGATAGAAGGGCTCACCCTCCTCCATCGGCGGGCGCACGAAAGCAATCGGGCCTTCGAAATAAGGCACGCGCCGGTCCTTCTTCCACTCCGGCGCGCCATCTTGGGAAACATCGCGGGCCCAGCGCGGCGGACCGGCGTCCGGCAGGGGAACGAGGGCGCTCACCTTGCCATCCGCATCCACGACGCTGAATTTCCGATAGCTGCTGCTTTGCCCCATCGCGGCCAGACTCATGGCAAGCAGCAGGGTCGATACGCGGGAAGCCGGTCTCATGGATTCACAAGACTTATCGTTTCCCAACCTACACGGTCACGGAATTTTCCAAGTGATCGAGGGTCAGCTGCAGCGAGGTCCGGATGTGGCCGCGCATCGCTTCCGACGCCGCCGGCCCATCGCGTCTCTCCAGGGCCTCGACGACCATCCCGTGCTGCTGGCAAGCCAACGCCAGCCGGCTCCGCTCGTGGATGCCGCGGTCGGCGAAGAAGATCCGCGTCTGCACCTGGCTTTCTTCCACCACTCGGGCCAGCGCGGAATTCCGCGCGGCGAGCAGGATCGTGCGGTGGAAGGCGAGGTCGGCATCCAGGAAGACATCGAGGTCCGCCGTCTCCAGCCATTCGCGGCCAGACTCTTTGAATTCATCGAAGACCCGGCTCATCGTCGTGTGCTGCTGCCGCAGGAGTTCCAAGTGCCGCGACGATGCCCGTTCCGCCGCCTTCATCGCGGCGAAGGTCTCGATCGCCTCGCGGACTTCGAAGAGTTCCGCCGCGGTACTCTGGTTGAGGGAACGGACCACGGCCCCGAGACGAGGCACGAGGTCGACGAAGCCCTCGGTGGCAAGTTGCGTCACGGCCTCGCGGATCGGCGTGGTCGAGACGCCGAGTTCCAAGGCGAGTTGCTTGTAGTCGAGACGAGTCCCCGGCGGCAGCGTGCCGTCCAGCAAGCGGGAACGGAGCGTCGCATGGACCTGGCGTGGGAGAGGCTGTTTCACAGCCGCGCACACTAGAATTCCGGCCCGCCGGGACAAGGAGCAATCCAAGGTAGTCCGCTCAAGTTAAGCGGACTACCTTGAGTAGATTACTATTACTTAACGGTCGTCTCGTCCAAGATCCCGGCGTCGATGAACTGGCCGCCCTTGGTCTGCTTGACCTCGATCGCCAGGACATTCTTGCCGGTCTTCAGAACCTTCGCGTCGATTTCCAGCAACGCGTAGCCCGTGGTGTGGCCGCTCAGCTTGGCGATCTCGGTGCCGTTCAGGATCACGGTCGCATCTTCATCGTGGAAGATCCGCAACACCGGACTGCCCTTCGGCTCCGCGGCGACATCGAACTCGCGGCGCAGCCAGATCGACGGGGTGGTCCACTCGGTGGCCACCTTGGCATTCGCCGTGCCGCGGCTGCCGAAGCCGGCCTTGCCTTCCTTCCACGCCTTGTCGTCGAAGTCCGGCGCTTCCCACCCGGCCCCGGGAGACTCGGTGGTGTATTTCCAGCTCTGCGCCTGCTGCTCGGAAGTCGCCGCGATCGGCGCGTAAGTGCCCGCATCGGGAGTCGCGAGCAGGTGGTCATGCAGCGGCTTGAGCCAAGCGGCCGGGATCTTCTCCTCGCGGTCGTAGGTCAGCAGGCCGTTGATCTCGCCTTCCACGTCGGTGGTCTGCGTGTAAACGCCGGCCGCGATGCCTTGGCGACGCAGGCCGGAAAGGACCTTGATCGACTTGGTGTAGCGCTGCTTCCACTCGTCGAGCGATTGCGGCAATCCGCCGTAACCCCAGTTCTCCTTGGTGGCATCCCAGAGGTGTCCCTTCACCGGCCAGCCGTGGCCGCCGAATTCGCCCACGACCTTGACGTAATCGTCGAAGCGCTTGTCACCGATCGGGAAGGCCGGGTCGGGGTAGGCGTGCTCGTCGGCGATGTCGCCCACCGGCCAGAAGTTGCCGCCGGATGCGATGTTGATCGGGCGGGTCTTGTCGTAGGCCACCGCCATCTTACCGACTTCCATCGAGCGGTGCTGGCCCCAGGCCTCGTTGAAGGGCGACCAGACCACGATGCAAGGCTGGTCCTTCAGGTGATCGACCATGCGCTGGTATTCCGTGACGAATTGCTTGTGCGCCTCGTCGGTCCACTCGCCTTCCTTCGGATTCTCGGCCATCCGCGTCCACGGCGGGTTCGAGTCCTTCGGCTCGCTCTTCGGCCCGTAGCCTTGGCTCACCTGGTCCTGCCACATCATCATGCCGACCTTGTCGCAGTGATAGTAATAGCGGCGCGGCTCGACCTTGATGTGCTTGCGGATCATGTTGAAGCCCGCGGCCTTCAGGTAATCGATGTCGGAGATCATCGCCTCCTCGGACGGCGGGGTCAGCAGGCCGTCCGGCCACCAGCCCTGGTCAAGCGGGCCCCAGTGGAAGATCGGCTTGCCATTCAGCGTGAAGCGCCAGTTGCCGTTCTTGTCCTTGGCTTTCCCCAACTCGCGTAGGGCGGTGTAGGAAACGGCGCTGTCATGCACCTTGCCGCCGCCATCTAACACCTCGACCTTCACGTCGTAGAGATTCGGTGCCTCCGGCGACCACAGCTGTGGGTCGCTTACCTTGATCGCGATGTTGCCGTTGCCCACGATCTCAGCGAGAGGCCTGCCCTTGAAGGCCACCGTCACCTTCAGCATTTCACCCGGAATCGCAGGACCCGAGAGCTTCGCACGGACCGTGATCGTGCCGCTCTTGATATCGCTCGCGAAGTCGAGGTCCTCGATGGCGCGGGCATTCACCTCCTCCATCCACACCGTCTGCCAGATACCCGAGACGCGGGTATACCAGATGCCTTCGGGCTTGAGCTTCTGCTTGCCGAGCAGTTGGAAGCCGCCGGTCGCGTCGAGCACCTTCACGCGCAGGACATTCTCGCCATCCTTCAGCGCCGCCGTGGCATCGAAAGAGAAGGGCGTATGCGCGCCGGTGTGCTTGCCCAGCTCCGTGCCGTTCAGCCAGACGCTGCACTCGTAGTCGACCGCCTCGAAGTGGATCAGCGTGCGCTTGCCCTCGTTCTTCTTCGCGGTGAAGCCGCGCTCATACCACAGCGCCTGATTCGGCTCCAGCGTCTTGCCCACGCCGGACAGCGCCGCTTCCGGAGCGTAGGGGACCAGGATCTCGCCGGCCCATGCACCGGGCTCGGCGGCTTCCTTCGCGGTGATTGCGTAGTTCCAGAGTCCGTTGAGCCGCGTCCAGTTCTCACGCTGCAAAAGGGGCCGCGGATACTCGTCCCAAGCATTGGCGGGAGTGACCTCTTTGGCCCACTTCGTCATGATCCTGCCTTCCACCGGTTTCCATTCGGCGTGAGCCGCGGGCAGGGCGAGGAGCAGGGCTAACAAGGGTGTCGTCTTCATAAAAAGGGTAGGGCTCAAGGCTTCGCGGTGAGCTTCTTGTAGAGGTCCGTTTCCTCCTTGTCATAGGGCTTGCCATCCTTGTGGAAGACCTCGTGGAACCACACCTTCGGTTCCTCGGTGTAGGTCTGCTTCCAGGAGTCCCAAGGGTACTGGGTCTGGGTCTTGCCCGCGACCAGTCCCCATTGGTAAGCATCCACGCCCTTCTCCTTCAGGTAGGGCAGGATATCCTGCAGGCGGCTGCCGGCCGGGCGGGCCAGATACTCGGTGCAAATGACCGGGCGGCCGTACTCGAAGAGCGGCTCGGTGGCCGCCTTGGTCTTGGCCAAGTCTCCATAGACGTGATAAGTCACCACGTCGGAGTGGTCGAGCTGATAGGCATTCAGCGCATCGCGCTTGTCCTTGGTGGACCAGTCGTTGGTCCACACGCCGATCGTCAGCGGTTGCGAGGGCCGGATATCCCAGGCCCACTTGAAGGACTTCTGCACCAGATCGAGCGAATACTTCGGCTTGTCCTCCAGCTCCACGCTGCCGTAGGCGCTCTTGTTAGGATTGCCCGGCTCGTTGTAGAGGTCCCAGACAATCACCCGCTTGTCGTCCTTGAAGCGGGTCAGCACGCCCTTCACGTAGGGTTCCAGCGCGGCCCGCTTGGCATCGTCCGACAGGACCTCCTTGCCCGGGCTCTGGACCCAGCCGGAGTTGTGGACATGCGGCTTCGGGGCGCGCTGGGTGCCGAGCTTCGGGCTCGGATCCCACACGTCGTCGAAGAGCACGAACATGATCCCGATCTTGTGCTTGTCGGCGATCGTGAGGAACTGGTCCATCCGCTTGAGCAGACCTTCCGAATCCTGTTCCCACAGCAGATCGTGGAGGAAGACCCGCGCGGTGTTCATGCCGATTCCGGCGGCCCAGCCGAGTTCGCGGTCGATGGTGGCGGGATCGAAGGTCTCCGCCTGCCACATCTCGAGCTGGTTGATCGCCGTGCTCGGGCTGAAGTTCGAGCCCGCCCGCCATGGCTGGGTCTTGGCCCATGCCTTGGCTTGTTCGGGGGTCCATTGCTCACCGGCAAAGACTTGCGGGGCGAGCAGGGCAAGGAAGGGGAGGAACCGGAGTGTCCGGGAAATGGATTTCATTTGGCAAACGGGTTTGGAATGCAGTCGCTTGGAGCAAGAAGCTTAGTGCGCGGAGCGGGAGTCCGTCAAACTTGGCCTCCACAACTGACACAGGCAGAGAGGTCGGTATCCGACATCATTTAGAAGCCTTGCTAGTGATGAAATATGCCGACTCGCTTCGCGTATCTTTGATTCTCAAGATGCTCCGTCTCCTGCTGATTTCCTTTCTCGGTGCCTCCGCTGCCGCCGAATCCATCTCTTCCGGCGGCTTCACGCGCGAATTCGTCTTCGATGGCAAGGTCTGGCGGACCAGCGCCTTCACCGGCAAGGACGGCGTGACCCTGCCGGTCGCGAGCGACGAATTCCACATCCGCACCTTGGATGACCGCGAGTGGACCGTCGGCGACTTCCAGTCCCTCGGCGAACCCGAGCGCAAGGATGGAGCCCTTATCTTCCGCTACGGCTGGCCCGGCGGTGCTCCGCCGGAGGGCGCACCCGCGACGGTCACGGTGAGCTTCCAAGAATCGGGCGGCGACGCGTGGATCCGCAAGCAGGTGATTCTGGAATTTCCCGCGGCGGCGACGGTGGACCGCCTGGAGGTCGAGCGCTTCACGACGCCGGAGAAGGCAGCGCGCGGGGGGAGGGGAGAGCCCGTGTTCGTTGGCGGGCGCTGGTTCTTCGGGCTGGAGTATCCGGCCGGCCACTCGCGCCACAGCGATGGCAATCAACCGGCACCCGACGCCCATCGCTATGAGAAGGTGGGCAACTACTCGCTGGTCGGTCTCGATGACCACGATCGCGAGACCAAGCCGCGGGCCGGGCTGCTGCGGGTATTTCATTTCCCGGGATTCACCAAGGAGGAAGGCGGGCGGCATCTCATCCGTAGCAAGACGGCGGTGGCGGGGCTCTTCGCGGCGGGTGAATCCACGGAGGCCGGATTCGGGCGCTATCTAACAAGCGTCGCCAAGCCCGACCGCTCCTTCACCCACTACAACAACTGGTTCGACCCCGCCGGGAAGTCGCTCAAGGGCGATACCTTGGTGAAGATCCACCGCGACTTCCGCAAGGCCCTCGAACCCTATGACATCGCCATCGACGCGATGGTGCCGGACGACGGCTGGCAGAATCGCGCCTCGGTCTGGGAGCCCGCCGCGAATCACTTCCCGGGCGGCTTTCAGGATCTCGCGGCCCTCGGCGAAGCCCTGCGCAAGGAGGGCACCAGCCTGGGTCTCTGGCTGGCCCTCGATGGCACCAATACCAACATCGGCTGGGGCGAAGGCCAGGGCTTCAAGCGGGCGCAGGCGAACAAGTATTTCAGCCAGTATTTCCCCCATTACTCGCTGAGCGCCGATGGCTACCGGCAGCAGCTCGAGGCCCAGCTCCGCAAGCTCGCCGGGGAGGCGAAGGTCTCTTACTTCAAGCACGACTTCAACCACCTCTCCGACACCGGCGAGGGCTGCAATCATCCGCCCACCGACCGCCACGGGCACGAGGCGAATGTCGATGCCATGATCGCCCTGCTGACGGCCACGCGCGAGGCGAACCCGGCGGTCTATCAGAACCTGACCAACTGGGTCTGGTTCTCGCCCTGGTGGTTGATGCACGGCGACGCGCTGTGGATGCTGGCGGGCGATGACGGCTTCAACGGCAACTGGCCTGAGCTCTCCACCCGCGCGATGGCCACCACCGACCGCGACGCCTACCTCTGGCGGATGTGGGGCGATCCCGCCGATCGTCCGCTGGTCCCGATCTCCCGCCTCATGACCCACGGCATCATCCGCAATCCGCGCGGGCAGATGGAGAGCAAGGAGGACACGATCCGCGACTGGGCCGACCACGCGATGATGTACTATGGACGTGGTATCCAAATGAAGGAGTGGTACCTCACCCCCGCTGCGATGAGCCCGGAGCAGTGGAAATCCCTTGCCACGATCCACCGCTGGAGCCTGCGGAATTTCAAGGCGCTCGCCGCCAACCGCTGGGTCGGCGGTCGTCCCGACGAAGGCCATGCCTACGGCTACGCCGGCTGGGACGGCGAACGCGGCGTGCTGGTCGCGCGGAATCCCGGTCCCGCGCCGCAGGTGCTGCGCGTGCCCTTCGATGAATCCGCGGGGTTTGGCGGTGCTGTGGACCGGTCATTCATCGGCAGGGTGGTCTATCCCTACCATGCCACCTGGCCGCGCGGCTTCGTTTCCGGAGAGACGATGGAGATTGAGATTCCCGGCTACGAGACCCTGGCTTTCGAGTTCGAGGCGGGGGAGCTGAGATCGCGTCCCGAAACGCTCCCGGGCCCTGTGGCGAATCTCAAGACCACGGCGTCGCGGGCGCTCGCGACCATCGGGGTGCCAGCCGGTCTAACAGGCCGCGGGGAGTTGCTGGTGATCGGCTATCCGGAGCTGCCCGCGGTCACCATCGATGGCAAGGCGGCGCTGCCCCTGCGGACTTCGAAATCGGCGCTCAATCACTTCGCTTCCTACGCCCGCGAAGGCATGCCCAGCGACAAGGTCCGGCCATGGCAAATGGCCTCCTACGAAGTGAAGGACTCGGCGGGTAAACGGGTCACCTTGCAACTGGACGGCGGCGAAACCGAACTCCGCGCGGAAGCCTGGCTGCTGGCAGAGACCAAGGCCGTGGACGAGCCTTTTAACTCCAAGGATTTGCCGTGGCCGATTGCAGCGAACAGCCGCCGCCACACGACCGTGGTGATCCCGGAATGTTCCTTGGTCGGGAATCCGGTGACGGCCCGTGAATTGAGCGGCGCGGAACTCCGCGGCATCCGCAAGGCGTGGCTGAAAGTGGACCACTTCGGCGTGAGCGAGGGCTACGGTGCCAAGACCCTCTTCCTCAATGGTGCCAAGCTGGCGGACCTGCCGTCCGGGCCGGATGAGTGGAAAGCGGCGCGCTTCGAGCTGCCCGCGGACCTGCTGGCCAAGCTCAAGCCGGTGAATTCCGTGGAACTCCGCTGCGATCGGAACGACGACAAGTTCAAGGTCCGCGGTTTCTCGTTACAAGTTGAACTGGCCGACGGGAGCCGGGTGCGCTCGTCCATCGCTGCCAGCGTTCAGACCAGCCACCGGGATTGGGCTTTCTTCGAGGGAGAAGCGTTTCCGGCCGCAGGGGCAGCACCCCTCACGCTCGAGTTCCGGAAGGGGGATTGAAAGGTGGTCTGAAAAGGTGGTCCGCACAGTCCTCTGTGCGGTGAACGGTCCCCGGCAGCCCGCCTCACCCTGGGGCCCTCGGGTGGATGCCGCCGTCAGAACTGCTTCGACCGCACAGAGGACTGTGAGGACCACCTTTTTCCGGACCACCTCCCCGAAACAAGTTTCCTGAAACCCTTCTCATCACCCCATCGGATAAGGGGTGATGAGCGGCACATGGCTGGGAATTGTATTGGCAGGCGCGGTGGCACACGCGGCCGGACCGGGAGGTCTGGACCCTGCATTCTCCCCCGAATTGCGGGCTCCCGCCATTCCCACATGGGCCGCGGTCGGGCCGGATGGCCGCTCCTGGGTCGCCGGCGGCTTCGACCGGGCGGACGGCGCCAGCACCGGCGACCTGCGGGTCATCGGTGAAAATGGCGGCATATCCGCCGAACCCGCGCCGGGTTACCTCGCGCCCAGCGACGTCTGGGGTGGCCGCACGCCGTTCCCGCTTGCGGACGGCTCCTTTCTTTTGCCCGCGGAGTCAAGTGGTTGGTTGCGCATGAATTCCGACGGCACCCCGGCGGGGCCGGCATTTCCCGGCCTCGCCGCGGGGGAGTCGGTGATCCCGCAATTCGAGCGGGACGGGAAGCTTTGGGTCATCCGCGTGCCCGTGAGCGGGCCGCGGAAATTGGAACGGCGCGAAAGCGCGGACGGGACCATCGATCCCGGATTTTCACAAGGAACGGATTGGCCGGACGACGTGCTTGAAACGGTGCCTCATGCGTTGGGAGGCGCATGGGTGCTGACAGGAGATCATAGCACGTCGTCCGGCTTCCCGCCCTTTTTGGGAGCCGAACCGGGCGACCAACACGTTTTCTTGGTACATGGGTCAGGGGCGGTAGCCGGTGAGATGAGGGTCCTATCCGGCTATCGCTCCGCTTCCCTGGCCGCCGCGGCGGATGGCAGCGGCGGCGTGCGCGTGGTGCTCGGTGCAGACCGCTCGCGCTGGTTCTACCGGCCGGCCCCCGAGTCCTTGATCCACACCATCGAGTGGTGCTCGCCGGAGGGCGTGGTGCTGCGCAGCCAGAATTTCAGCTCGCCACTCTACCAGGCCTTCGTCTGGGCGGAGAGCGCGGACGGCTCGCTGGTCGCCACCGGGCGGGGCGGCGATCTGATCCGCTTCGATGCCGCGGGCGTGGAGGATGAAAGCTTCCAGAGTCCCGGCAAGGTCCAGCACGTCGCGGCGCTGCCGGATGGCAAGTGGCTGGTCGATGGCGTCCGCCGCCTGAATGCCGACGGCTCGCCCGATACTTCCTGGACGGTCCCGGATCTCGACCGCCCCGCGAAGCTGAAGCTGCTTCAAGAACTCCCCGACGGCCGCGTCCTGGCGGCAGGGGACTTCGATGAGGTGGACGGCAGCCCGCGCCAAGGTCTCGCGGTTTTTGAAACGGACGGCAGCCTCGATCCATCCTTCATCGCGGACGAGCGGATCGCCCCGGTAATCTCGGCTGCCATCACGGCAGACTCCATCTATCTGGCCACCAGCGAGACGGTGACGGTCCGCGAGGATCTCCGCGCCAATCTCGTGAAAATCCGCTTCGACGGCAGCTTGGACGAATCCTTCAGCCCGGCATGGAGCGTCGGGACCGATGTCGGCGTCAGCGGTGGCGTCACCTCGATCGACGGAGCCTTGCAACTTGATGCCCTGAAGAATGGCGACGTAATGGTCACCAGCTACGGCGGCTACGAAGTGCGCTCCTCGAAGGTCTCGCGCGTCACTCCGGAAGGCTCCACCCGGGCGGGCTTCGCCGGCGACCGGACCGATTCATTCCCGGAAGAAGTCGTCCCCGTGGCCAAGGGCGGCTTCGCCCGCGGCGGCCTGTTCTACAAGGATGACGGAAGCGTCAGCCGCGATCTCCAGCGGGAAGGCTTCAAGCTCGATCCGCTCACCGAGTGGCAGGGCGGGATGCTTTTCCTGGAGCGCCCGGTCAATTCGCCCGGCAGCCGCTTGCGGCTCTGGAAGGGCAAGAAGTGGGTCGCCTCCTTCATTTCGCAAAAGCCGGACGCCCTGCCGATCGTTGAAGCGGGCGAGAAGAAGCGGCTCTACATCGCCACGTCCTTCAGCGGCGCGGACCAATCGCTGCGGCGGCTGGCCCCGAACGGCAAGCTCGACCCGCAATTCCGCTCCGCCATCTTCGGCAAGCGAGCCCGCCGCGAGCCCGGGACCTGGTGGACCGCCGGCGAAAGCGCCAAAATCCCTTTCGATCCCGCCGCCAACGAAGAGCCTGCCTTCGTGACCGCGCTGCTCTGGAATTCCAAAGGCGGACGGCTCTGGGTAGCGGGCGATTTCAACGTGGTGGACGGTCAGGCCCGCGACGGCTTGGCGTGGATCGCCGGGGGCAAAAAACTCCCGCCACTGCGGCCCCGCCGCTAGGGTCTTTCGCAAAATCGCCTGAAACCACGCCTTCCCCCCGGCAATCACCCATGAGAGAAAGCGACACGCCGATGGCTGAAGCCTCCAAAGCAAACCACAGGGACGGACAGGCCGATGCCTGGGACGGCTCGTGGCTGCTCGGCCGGATCGCCCGCCACGATAGCGATGCGCTGGCGGAGCTCTACCGGATGTGGGGCGACCGCCTCTACAGCATGGCACTGCATTGGGTGGGCGATGAGGGCGCGGCCAAGGAAGCGCTCCAGGATTGCTTCCTGCGGGTCTGGAGGCGGGCCGGGGACTTCGAGGCGGAGAAGAGCCGCGGCTTCACCTGGTGCGCCATGATCCTGCGCGGCCTCTGCCTCGACCATCTGCGCAAGAAGCGCCGCCGGGCTCCGGTCTGGCAGGATTGGGAACGCATGCCCGCACTGGAAGTGCCGTCCCGCAGCGGGGTGGAAGATTTGTTTTTCCGCGATACCGTTTCGCGGGTGCATTCGGCTTTGGCGAAGCTCGACGATACGGAGGCAGCCAGTGTTCGCGCAGCCCTCTTCGATCCCGGGACCTTGCAGGACCACGCCTCGCGCTGGGGCGTGCCGCTGGGCACGGCAAAAATCCGCGTGCACCGGGCGATGCAGAAGCTGCGCGAACTTTTGAAGAAAGGAGGCGTCGATGAACCGACCTGATCGTGATCGTGAGGATGCCATCGCGCGCGCGCTGGACATCCTGCCCCCGGGTGATCCGGCGGCCAGCGATCCGCGCCTCGTCCGGGATGCCGCCCTGGCCGCGGAAGCCCAGTCAACCCGCGAGGCCGCGGCAGATGTCTGGCTGGCGGTGTCTCCGCTGCGGGCCGCCCCGCCGGAGGTGCTGCACTCCATCATGGACAAGCTCGGCACGCCGGCGGCTGCAGAGCGCGTGCGAAAGCCGAAGCTGGCACCGCTGCTGGCCGCCAGCGGTTGGGCGGCAGCCGCTGCCGTCGCGATCTTGCTGTGGCCGCGGCATGAGGGGGAACGCGCTGTTCCGATCGCGGGCATTCCGGGGCCGCCTCCGACGAAATTCACTTCGCGCGAGAATCCTGCGGGCGCTGCTTCCGGCGCTCCCGAAATCGCCGCGCGGGACGAGAAGCTGCGCCGCGAATACTCGAAGCTGCAACAGACCGTCGACCTGCTCCGCCGCGGCGACCTGCTGACCGCACCGCGGGTGATGAGCCTGGTCGCGCCCGGTGCTTCCAAGCGCAGCCAGGAAGAGACCCGCCAGCGCGTGATGAATGTCCTCACCACCGCACTGCGCAGCTCGCTGGAAGTGGAGAGCGGCGCGCCCGGCGACCCCGCCTCGATCGTCATCGAGCGCGGCTGGCTGCCCGAGGGCATCGATCTCACCTCGGAAGGGGCCGTGCTGCGGCACCGGAATTTCCCGGAGGATTCCTGGCAGGAACTCGGCCTGCTGCGGTCCGACGAGGGCTCTTACTACGATCCCACGCGCCACCTGCTCTGGACCGCCGATGGCCCGGGCGGCAGCTTCCTCGGCCGCAGGGCCGACGAAGAGACGACCGATCTCAGCGGCTTCAAGCCAGCGGCGCAGCTTGCTGCCGTGGACAACAACAAGGTGACCCGGCAGCCGCGCACCGAGCCCGAGGGCTTCGTGATCGAAGATCCCACGACCAAGAAGGCCGAGGTCGTGATCGATCAGGTCCCGCCACCGGCGAAAGGCCACGAGCACAAGATCGTGTGGACCGACGACTCCGGCGCCACCGGGACCATTCCCGTGCAATCGGCGGCATCAGCCTCGATCTCCACGGGGAACGGAAACAGCGCGGTCTATTTCTCCAACGGCGGCTGGGGGACCCTGGCGAATCCCTACGGGTTCAATGGGATTGGCAATGGGCAGCTCTATTTGAACAGCGATGCCTTTAACCCGGGTTTCGTGAATACCACCGTGATGGCGAGCTTCTTGACCACCTCGAACGTCACCTCCTTCCAACTGATCGAAATCCCGATTGTCGTGCCGGGGCAGGCGACCACGGCCTCGCCCAGGCCGCGGGTCATCGTGCAGGGCGGGAATTGAGATTGCGCTTCACGTATCGATCCCGCTCTTGGAAGGCTTACGAATCGTGGGCGATCCTCGCGAAATCCTGCCCGGACTTTCCGGCGGCATGGCCCTTCCGACAAGGATTCCAAGTGCTCCTATGGTCGTGACAGAGTCCTGATCTCCCGCATAAGTTCTTCCTTGATCCGCATGTAGGGGCGATCCCCGGAGGCCCGCCACGCGATTCGCAATTCATTGTTCCTCTGGACGATCACATAGGTGCCGTGGAGCGGTGACATTCCTCCCGGGAAGCGTCTCACGGCTTTCAAAGCCGCGTGTGCGGACAAATCCTGATCGAACAGATAGGGAAACACGCCTCCCGCTTCTCGGGGTGCGTTGGGCTCGACAAACACAACACGGCACTTCAACTGGTCCAACTCGGTCTTGAAGGCGTCGAATGCGGCCACCTGCGCGGAGCACGCCGGGCAGTCCTTGCTCTCCAGGAGCACGAGGACCACGGATAACGCGTTTCCATCCTTGAACTCCTCCCCCAGAATGAAATCCGTGCCGTCCTGCTTCTTGAGGGTCAGGACGGGCACCTTCCACGGACTGTCCGGCTCATCACGATAATTCAAGTTTACCAGGGAACCGGGTTCATAAGGAGTGTTCACCACTTCCACTCCAGCCATCATCCCCGTGTCTTCATGGTCGAGGATGTGGCAGTGCATCACGAATTTTCCCAGGTAGTCCTTCTGTTGGATCAGGAATCCTCTGTTAGATTCGTCGGTGCCATCCGCGAGCTTTATTGCCCGGAACGTATCTCTCCACACTTTTTCCACCGGGTCGTAGAAAGGGTTCACGTGGATGTGAAACGGGTGACCCGTGTTTTTGAGCACCCATTTCTCCAGACGATTGAGGGGGAGTTGCATCGGTTCGCGTGCCGCTGAATAGGGAAGACCGTTGATGGATGCGGGTGCGCCCGGCGTCAGGGTGAACTCGCGCAGGGTGGCGGCATCCTCCTCACGCGGAGTAGCGGCCGGCTGCCGGAGAGTCGCGTATTTCTGGTTTTCCGGTGGCGTCGCGGCCGCTGCGGGCCCTTTGATCACCTCGATAAGCGCGATCTCCGCCGGGGGGCGGAAGAATGGCTCGTCCAGATCCGCCTCGTTTTCAAATTGAAGGGTTTCGTTAACGGAAAGCTGTCCCTCCTTGAGCATCGTCTCCGCGTTCGCCCTGGACGCCGGATCCATCGCCGCCAAAGCGGCCGCGTTCAACGCTGCGCCGTCCCTGATCACGAAGGTGTTCGGGCCCTTCTCGTCGTAGCTGAATTCGACGAGGACATCGCTTCTGTAACCCGGCTCAAGCTTGATCACCTCGCCTGAAGCACCACTGGTGCGGCGGAAATCCTTCCTCGCCTGGGGGTCCGCCACGGGGATGCCATCGACGGCCACCTCTTGGAAATAATGGATAGGGGCGGGCTTGGGCAGGATGGAACGGAGCGTGTTCAATTGTGAAGAGAAGGCGCGGACGCTCCCTGCTTGCCCGGTGCTCCTCTGCTTCTGGAAATTCCCGAGCTGCTCGGATTCGCTGCCCGCGCCGCCGGGTGGAGAAACCGGGACGATGGTAAAGTTGATCGATTCGTGCACCCCGCCGTGGATCAGCCGAAGGCGGTGAAGGGAATTTGCCTCAAGACGCAGGACGGGAAGACGCTGTCCGTTCACGGTCGTGCGCCAACCGTTCTTCCTGAGATTGGCGTCCACCCAGATATTCCGGCCGAAATGTCCCGGGAAGCTTTCGATTTCATAGACGCCGTTGGCCTCGGGCGCGGGGTTTTTCGTCACAGGAATCTGTTGGAACAGCAACGCATGATCGTTGGCGGGCTTTAGGCCATGGCTCGAAAGGAGGTCATCGAGGTTGTCGGGATTGCTTCCTCCGGTCCCCGGCTTCGCCTTGATGAGAAGTGCTCCTGCCAGCCCGCTTCCCACCTGCATGGAAGTTGAGCCGTGAACATGGGGATGATACCAGAAGGTCCCCGGGATGTGATCCTCGGGAATCGTGACCTCCACCTGATGGATCTCGGACTGCGGTCGTAGCTCCAGTAGCACATTGTCCGAGTTTCCGGACGGGGAGACGTGCAGCCCGTGAAAGTGAATGTTTGTGCGGTTGAAGTCGTGGGGGGTATTCTCGTCGGTGATTTTATGCTCCGTTTCGGGAAGATCATTTTCGAGTTCGAACCTAAGGGTATCGCCCGGGTGGGCAACGATAGTCGGCCCGATGTTCAGGACGTTCTTACGGGGCTTGTTTTCAATGAGGTCTTGTTTTTTCTTGGCGAGCTGCTTCTCGATGGCCGCCCGCTCCGGACCGGTGCTGGCGGCAAGGCTCGCTTCAAGGGTGCGAAGCTCCTGAGCCCCCGCCTTTGAAATCGCGAAATAGGTCCTAAGCCGGACCTTCACTTCTTCCGTTCCCGCGGGCTGGGTGGGATCTTCAGGCGGAGGAAGCGGCTTGTCATACGCAATCGGATTCGCCGGATAGGCGAGGAGCAGCCGTCCCAAGTCGTCGTCCGCAGGGGAAACTTCCGGGGGAGGCTGGCTGGCCTCCAGCTTGCGGGAATTCTTCCGATGCTCTTCAATTCGCTTCAAATCCGAGATGTAGGGTGCCAGATCGATGGATTGCGCCTCGAGCGAACCCGTGACGGCTAGAGCCTGGATGATTGCGATCCGAAGTTTCATGTCGTGAGGTGCCAATAGATATAGGTGGGACAACAAGAGGCCGCGGGCAGGAAAGCGACGAAGGCTTCCGGTATTGGAGCATTGCCGATTGCACGAGATCCGCGTGCTATAAGTCTTCAGGTGATACGGAAGACAAGGGTGTGAGATGGGAGGTTCATCACCCGTTCTTGTTATGACTCCATTCCGAAGATGGGAAGCATAAAACTGGCAACTGGGTTTTTTTTCAAGAAGAGGAGTCGGACGCCAAATCAAATCGCCGGAAGAAATGAATGTCCGGGTCGCATGGCGCTGAATTGAGCAACTTCACCGGGCATCGGATGTCGATCCGTCGCCTCGGCGGCTAGTCGATCTCCAGCCGATACCTCCCCACGCTCGGATCGACCTCGCGGCTCCAGGCGTCGATCCCGCCGCGGAGGGCGAGGGTGTTCTTCATGCCGTGGCCGAGGAACCATGCGCAGGTATCCAGCACGTGCTTGCCGGTGTGGTCGTGGAGGATGATCCGGCGCTGCGGATCGCCGCCGAAGAGCTTCTGTTGGAGTTCCTGCTCCATGAAGACCGCGCCGGGGATGCTCACGGCCTCGTGCTCCTCGCGGGTGCGGGTGTCGAGCAGGAGCGGCGGGGCGGGGGAATCGAGCTCGGCTTTCAGGTCCGCCGGGGAGATCATCATCGACTCGTCGTGGGCGTGGCTGGCCAGGAGATGCTCGCGGACTTCCACGGGATCGATGGGCCCTGAGCGGGCGCAGAGCTCGGCCAGCGACTCGCTGTCCGCGAAGCCGCAGCTCTGGCAGCCGCCGAGGTGATAGCGCGAGAAAAGCGCGCGGCGCGCCCCCGGGAGGGCGGCCATGATTTCGCCCATCGGCGTCTCGGCGGTGATGCTGGCGGGGTCCACGCCGGAGAGGCTAACGGGGGCGGGACAGAAATTCCACTGTTTCAATGAGGCTTTCCGGGCCATGTTCCCCGCGCATGTCTCGACCCATCGATCCGGACGAACCGAAAATCTACCTCCTGCCGAATCTGATGACTGCGGGGAATCTCGCCTGCGGGTTCTTCGCGGTGCTGACGATTTTCAAGGGGATCATGGTGGCGACCAGCGGCAAGGACTACGATTTCAGCAAGGCCCAGCCCTACTACGAGCAGGCGATCATGCTGATCTTCGCGTCCTGCATCTTCGACCTGCTGGACGGCCGCCTGGCCCGCCTGGGCGGCAAGGAATCGCCCTTCGGCCGCGAGTTCGATTCGCTGGCGGACGTGATTTCCTTCGGCATGGCCCCCTCGCTCCTGATGGCGAAGGCGGTGCTCTTCCCGCTGGATGAAAAGATTCCCGGGCTCGGCTGGGGCCTGGCCTGCATCTACGTCCTCTGCGGGGCGATCCGGCTGGCTCGCTTCAATTGTCTGGCGGCCCTGCCGAAGTCGGCCAATGTCGGCTCCGATTTCCGGGGAATCCCGATTCCGATGGCGGCGGGTTTCATTTCCTCGCTGACCTACCTGATTATCTTTTTCAACGAGACCGACCGCGATCTGGGGAACTGGAAGTATGTGCTGGCCGCGGCCATGCTCGGCTTGTCGGTGCTGATGGTCAGCAATGTCCGCTACCCGAGCTTCAAGAAAGTCGGCTGGCGGACCCGCGGCACGCCGCTGGTGATCGTCATCGCGGCGGTGATCGTGATCGCCACGGTGCAGTTCAAATACGTCATGCCTGCGGTGCTTTTCAGCGCCTACCTGCTGTATGGGCTGGTGATAAGACCCTTCCTGCCGGCGAAGGTGCAGAAGGAGATCGAAGACCCGGCGGAGCCGATGGATGAAGCAGAAGCGGAGAATCGGATTGATTAAGGTTTCTTAATCATGTAGGGCGGAGGCTTATGTTTCCTCCGGCATCCCGTTTTCCCCTCCCGCTGCTGGCGGTCCTGCTGCTTTGCCTGGCGGGCATGGCGCAGGCGGCGCGGTTCTCGAGCGTGGTGATCGATGCGGGCCACGGCGGGAAGGACAAGGGCGCGTTTTGGGGCGGGGTCCGGGAGTCGCATCTGACCCTGCAGGTGGCGCAGCGCCTGGAACGGCTTCTCAAAAACAAGGGCGTGAAGACGGCGATGACCCGGCGCAGCGATGTCTTCGTCTCGCTGGGAAGCCGCGTGGGCATCGCGAACCGCCATGCGTCCGCCCTGCTGGTCAGCATCCATTTCAATGCGTGCAGGTCCCGGAGCTACCGCGGGGTGGAGACCTTCTACGGCGGCGCTGCCAGCCGGGCGATCGCGCAGGCGGTCCAGAGCCGTCTGGCCGCGCGGCTGAAGACGAACAACCGCGGCGTGAAGCTGCGGGACTACAAGGTGCTGCGGGAGACCAAGGGCCCGGCGGTGCTGGTCGAGTGCGGGTTCCTCAGCCACTCCGGCGAGCGGGCGCGGTGCAAGACGGGCGCGTACCAGCAGACGGCAGCGCAGGCGATTTGCGACGGGGTGATGGCGGTGAGGTAGGACGGACGAGGAACTTTGCGAACCAAGGGTATATAGTCCCGCCTCCAGACCATGCCTATAAGGATTCACCGGCGTGTCCCCAGAGCGGCAGTCGTGCAGCGACCGTGAAGTGCGCGCAGCCCGCTGCCGCTGTCGGCAGGCAGCCTGCTGCCGTGAAGCACCGGAGAGTTTCGTATCTCACGCTCCGTCCGCGGCCCGCCCCACCCGGTGCTTCGCCTTTGCAGCGCCCCTTGCAGCAGGCTGCCTCGGGACAGCGGCAGCAGGCTGCGCGCACTCCACGGCGGCGAAGCCGCGGAAGGCAAATCCTTAACAGCATTGGCCTGAAGGTGGGACTACATGCCACTGATGGCGGTCGTTAGGGACCTCTCTTGCGCCCCTACCTCACGGACTCATCACACCCTTCTTGGAGGGATGCGCGACGGCATCGATGAGCTTCTGCGCGACATCGGGCCAGGTGAGCTCCTTGGCTTCCTGCAAGGCATCCTGGCGGCGCTTGAGCGGGTGGAAGACCAGCTGGTAAGCGCGCTTCACCGCGGCGCGATCTTCATGGCTGAAGCCGGCGCGCTTCAGTCCGACAGAGTTGAGGCCGGCGAGTTGATTGATGCCGTAGGCGATGCAGTAAGGCGGGACATCCTGGCTGACGGCGGTGAGGCCCTGCACCATCGCGAGGTCGCCGACCTTCACGAACTGGTGGTAGCCGCCGGCCCCGCCGAGGAAGGCCTTGTTCCCCACGTGGACGTGGCCGCCGAGCAGGACGTTGTTCGCCAGGATATTGCCATCGCCGAGCAGGACATCGTGGGCGAGGTGGACGCCGGTCATCAGGAAATTGCCCTCGCCCATCACGGTGTTGCAGCCGGACTTCGAGCCGCGGTGGACGGTCACGTATTCGCGCAGCGTGTTGCGCGGGCCGATCACCACGCCGGAATCGCAGCTCGAGTCGAAGTTCAGATCCTGGGGATCGACGCCGACGACGGCACCCCAGCCGATGCTGCTGCCTTCGCCGACGCTGGTGCGGCCGGAAATCCAGGCATGGCCGCCGATCTTCACGCCGGCGGCGAGCTTCACCGGGCCCTCGATCACCGTGAAGGGGCCGATGCTCACGTCATCGGCGAGTTCGGCTTCCGGCGAGACCTGGGCGCTGGGATGAATGCTGGGCACGGCAGCCTTCTAGCGGCGGCGCGGAAATGCGGCAAGACGCGGAACCGTCTGCGGGGAAGATCGGCGTTGAGTACCGCCGGGGGGCGGGCATGGTCGCCGTTGTGAGGATACACCGGATACTGGCGGAGGGATGCGCGGGGATTTTGCGCGAGGTTTTCGAGGTTGGGCAAGTGCTGGACCGGATTCTGGATCACACGTTCCGGACCAACCCGAAGTGGGGCAAGCGCGACCGCCATTTCGTCGCGGACACGGTTTTCGAGGTGACGCGCTGGCGGCGGGCCCTCGCTTTCGTCGCGCAGGACGACTCGATCGAGTCGCTGTGCGCGGCGCAGTGGAACCGGGCCGGGCTGGAGATTCCGGAATGGTGGTCCTGGCAGGGCTGCCGGGTGCCGGAAATGACGGCGCGCGAGGAATTGTTAGGCTCCGAGCCGCGGGCGATCCTGGAGTCGATGCCGGACTGGCTGGACGCACGCTGTGCGAAGGAATTGGGCGGGGCTTGGGATGCCGAACTGGTGGCGCTGAACCGCCGCGCTCCGGTTTTCCTGAGGGTCAACCGGCTGCGCCTGACGCCGGCTGACGCGATCCGCTGGCTGGAGGAAAACGGCGTGACGGCGGCTCCGGCCGAAGGGGCTCCGGATGCTCTCGTGCTGGCGGAAGGCAAGATGCTGCCGAAGCCGCTGGCGGCGGAAGGCCTGGTGGAAATCCAGGACGCAGGCTCGCAGGCAGTGGTGCCCTTGCTGGAAGTGGAGCCGGGGATGAAGGTGATCGATGCCTGCGCCGGCTCGGGCGGCAAGACCCTCCATCTGGCGGCGCTGATGCAGGACCGCGGCGAGATCCTGGCCATGGATGTGTCCACGGCGAAACTCAGCGAACTGCGGCGTCGCGCGACGCGGGCGGTGACGCGGATCATCCGCACCGAGACCTGGCGGGCCGACTCCTTGAAGCGCTACGCCGGCTGGGCCGACCGGATCCTGATCGATGCCCCTTGCTCGGGGCTCGGGACCTTGCGACGGCAGCCGGATTTGAAATGGCGGCTCAACGACGTGGCGATCGAGAAGACCCGTCGCCTGCAACGCAAGATGCTCGACCACTATACCGAAATGCTGCGCCCGGGCGGGAAGCTGGTGTATGCCACCTGCTCGGTGCTGACCTCCGAGAACGAGGCGCAGATCGCCTCGTTCGCAGAGCGGGACGGGAGATGGCAGGTGGAAGAGAGCCTCCGCATTTCCCCCGCGGCGACCGGTTGGGATGGCTTTTACGCGGCGCGGTTGGCCGGGGTGTAATAAGGAGCAGTGAGGTGTGCTGGATTTCTGGACCAACAAACTCCAGAATCCATGTCCATGAATCCCAAGCCACGCAGGCAATATACCGAGGAATTCAAAGCCCAGGCCGTCGCGCTTGCCGACACCGGCCGGTCCGTCACCGAGATCGCCCGCGAACTCTGCATGAGCGCCAACCTCCTCCATGGCTGGAGACAGGCGGCAAGGCGCGCGCAGGGCGGCAGCGAAGGCCCGCGAGCCGCAGGCGAGGGGGACGCAGCGGACGACCTGCGCGCGTTGCGCCGCGAGCTCGCCCGCCTGCGCCAGGAAAATGACATTTTAAAAAAGGCCGCGGTCATCCTCGGGACCAGTCCCCGGCCGGACTCCGCGCCATGATCGGGGAAATCCACCGCGCCACCGGCCACGGCATCCGCCGGATCTGCGAGGTCCTCGAGCTGCCCCGCAGCAGCTACTACCACGCCGCCGCACCCACCCCCTCCAAACGCTCGGACAAAGCGGCCGGCGATGCGATTGAAGAAATCTTCAAGAGCCACCGGCGGCGCTACGGCCACCGCCGCATCTGGCACGAGCTTGCCGGGCGCGGCATCACCTGTGCGCCCGCCCGGGTCCGCAGGCTCATGGCCGAGCGCGGCCTCAAGGCCATCCAGCCCAAGACCTTCGTGCCGAAGACCAGCGACGGCCGGGCCGACAAACCCTCGCCCAACCTCATCGCGGGAAAGGAGCTGCCCGACCGGCCGGACCAAGTCTGGGCGGGCGACATCACCTTCATTCCCACCGCCTCCGGATGGCTTTACCTCGCGGTGGTCATCGACCTCTGCACGCGCCGCATCACCGGCTGGTCGCTGGCCCGCCACATGCGCGCCGGGCTCGTTGCCGATGCTCTCGCCCAAGGACTCGGCTCGCGTCGTCCGGCCCCGGGCCTGATCTTCCATAGCGACCGCGGCAGCCAGTACGGAAGCTGCGAATATCGCGCCATGCTCTCCCGGGCCGGCATCTGCCAGAGCATGTCGGCACGGGCCAACCCCTACCACAACGCGTGGAGCGAATCGTTCATGGCCACCCTCAAGAAGGAGATGCTGCAGGGAGGCTGCTTCATTGACGGACAGGACGCCCGGACCGAAATCTTCAGTTTCATCGAGGGCTACTACAACACCCATCGCAGGCACTCCTCGCTCGGCTACCGATCCCCGGCCCGGTTCGAGGCCGAACTCATTCCGTCCAACTAACCAACAACCGGTCCAAAAATCCGTTGCATCTCACAGGGACCTTATTGTCCCTGGCACAGGACCCGCGCACCGGACCGGCGCACAGCGACAATAAGGTCGCTGCTCCTTACAGGCCCGCCAGTCCGACCTGCTCCGGTGGCGAGCGCTTGCCGCGCGTCACCTTCACCGGCGTCCCGACCTTCACCACCTCATAAAGCTGCGGGACAAAATCCTTCGGCAGGCGGATACAGCCGTGCGAAGCAGCCTCGCCGGGAATGGGGATTTCCCCGGCGTGCAGGCCGATGCCGTAGGAAGTGATGCGCATCCAGTAGCGCATCGGGGCCGGGTGGTAGAAGTTACCTTCGGGGACCGGCGTGGTCGGCTTGGCGTCGCCGTTGGTGACCTTCCCGGTGGCATCAGCGATCCAGCCGTAGCGGTTGGATTCCTTGAGCTCCATCTTCTCGGTCACTGTGTAGTTGCCCGGCTTGGTCGAGTGGCCTTCCTTGCCGGTGGAGACGTAGGACCAGCCGATCGGGCGCTCGCCGCGCTTGTAGGTGGCCACTTGGCGGCCGAGGTCGATCTCGACGGAAAGCTCGCCCGGACCACCGTCATCGTGCCAATCGTGCATGACTTGGCTCGCCTTCGGCGGAATCCGCGGCTGGAACGAGCAGGAGGAAAGGAAAGCGGCGGCGAGGGCGAGACTGAGAATTCTCATGCTGGGAGGCAGGAACGCCGCCGAGCATATCCTTAAGGAGGACTGATTTTCCAGACTTTTTCGACCAAGGCGTAGCCGGCGGGGTCGAATTCACGGAGTTCGGCACGGTCGAAGGGCTGGAAGTCGTTTTTGCCGAAGTAGGCCTCACTGCATTCGGCGAAGTATTCCATGGCATTGCTGAGGGCGTAGTGGCGCTTTTCGGTGCCGCCCGCGTAGCGGACCATGGCATACTTGCCACCCGCCTCCGCCCGTTTGAAACCGGCGAGGATCTCCGGGTTTTCGTAGCCCTGTGGCAGGACCCGGTGATGCCAGGCGTGGGACAGTTCGTGGAGGATCATCAGCGGTTGGGTGGGGGACCAGTCGATGAAGTTATCGATATTCTGGAGTTCGATGGAGCGGGCCATTTCCACCACCCGACCGTTATCCTTCAGCCAATCTGCCGAAGGATGATAACAGGCTCCCCGGGAAGCGTCGCGGCTCAACCAGATTGGAACTGCCTTAAGTTCCGGGAGGGCGGCGGCAGGCACAAGGGCTTCGACATCGGCGAGCTTGCGATCCAAAAGGTCGAGAGCGGCCTGGCGGCGGGGATGGTCGGCGAGGGACTTCTCGATGCGGACGTTCCATCCTTGGACGGCCTGAGGTTCGGAATAATCGGCAGCGCTTAAAACGGCATCTGCGAATGCTACCGGGCAACCGAAGAGCGCCGCGACAAAGAAAAGGGTGGGGACTCGAAGCATCCGTTCGAAACGAGAATCCTAGGCTGACGCTTTCATCAGAAACGAAATGCAAACGATGGAGATTTCACTTCAAGCGGTTTGGGAAATGGAAATTTGAGGTCGAATCTTTCTATTTCATTATCAATGTGAAATTAAATGCAATAATCTAATATTAAAAGCGTATTGTCTGAACGAAATACATGTTTAGGAAGCTGATTGAATCGATTGATTAAATCATCCGAATGGAGGCGGAGCGTAATTTCCACCGCCAAAGATTGACCGCCGCCCCGCCTGAACGGAGCATCGCTCCATGATTCGAAACAGCGCCCTCGTCTTGGCATTCGGTTTGGCGGCATCGCTCTCCTGCTCTGCGGAAGACCGGCCTTGGGTGAAGCTTTTCAACGGCCGGAATCTCGACGGCTGGACCCCCAAGGTGACGGGGCATCCCGCGGGCGAAAATCCTTTCAATACCTTCCGGGTCGAGGATGGGATTCTGAAAGTTTCCTACGACGCCTACGGTAAGTTCAGCGGTCAATACGGCCATCTCTATTCGAATCTAGCCTATTCGCATTATATCCTGCGGATGGAATACCGCTTCGATGGCAAAATGATGGCGGATGCGCCCAGCTATGTGAACTTGAATAGCGGCGTCATGTATCATTCACAACCGCCTCAGAGCTTGGGCTTGAAACAATCGTTTCCGGTTAGCTTGGAGTTCCAATTTCTTGCCGATGAGGGCAAGGGCGAGCGCCCGACCGGGAACGTCTGCACGCCGGGTACCAATCTGGAAATCGAGGGCAAGCTGGTCACCCAGCACATTGTGGAATCGACCGCTCCGACCTTCCCGGCGGAGGAATGGGTGAAGATCGAGCTGGAGGTTCACGGCAACAAGGAGGTGATCCACCGCGTGAACGGCAAGGAGGTGCTGCGCTACCAGCGCCCGCAGCTCGACCCCGAGGGGCGGATCGAGGCGACCAAGGAACTCTACGCGGCGGGGGCTGAGGAGTCCTTGAGCTTCGGCAACATCGCGCTCCAGGCGGAAGGGCAGGGGGTCTGGTTCCGGAATATCGAGCTGAAGCCGCTGGACGAAACGCCGTAGCCATCGGTGCGGTTGAACGCGCCAGCGCCCGGGACCGCGGAGGCTCTGCCCCGCAGAACGGTCCCCAGAAGCGCTACCCATCGCGCGGCGTTAGTGGAAAGCGCCGTCGCCCGGCTGCCGACCTGTGCGTGCCCACTGCACCCAGGGACCGTTCTGCGGGCCCGGTGGCTCCGCGCTCCCAGGGGAAGAGCCGTCCTTACAGCGGGCATTTGCCCTAGGTTCTCACCTGGCCTCGGCGGCCAACGGCCCCCGTACCTCTACGGGGTTTGGCAGATTGTGGCGCTCCTACATTTCCATTGAATGACAACACTCCCTAATCTCCTCGGCTTCCCATGTCCTGCACCCGATCCTCCATCCTCGCCCTTGCCTCCCTGATCACCCCGGTCGCGATGCTGCGCGCGCAGACGGTCAGCTACTCCCCGAACCAGAACAACGCGAACTCCTACGACACCGCGGGGGCTAACCTGAATTTGCAGACAGCGGGCAATTCCTCCTACCACTCCACGCAGAGCGGCGTGATCTACGGCAGCGGCCGTGTGACCAAGCAGGCCCAAGGCGCGCTCCATCTCACTGCCCTGAATACCTATACCGGCGGGACGACCATCGCGGGTGGCCATCTCTATCTCGATGGCGTCAGCGCCACGGGCACCGGCACCATCCGCGGCAATGTTTCGTTGAATGGGGCGGCCACCGAACTCCACCTGAGCACCGTCAATGCGCTCGGCTATGAAACCGGCCAGAAGGTGGACCGGATCACCGTCAACCTTGCCAATGTCTTCACCACCGCGCCCGGCGACCAAGGCTGGGGGATCAACTACACGCTGACCGGTGATTGTGTGCTGAGCTCCAACAACGGGCACCACGACCCCGCTGCCAGCAATCCCGCTGCAGCCTCCCGTTTCTCCTTCGGCGGACCCGCAGGGGGCAATACCTCCATGATGGTCAGCGGCGGCCAGCCGGGTTCGATCTCGAGGCTCTACGGACGTGTCGATCTCCGCGCGGACAATGGCAACCCTGCGGTCCTTTTCGACGTCGGGGGACTGGATAGCCCGACGCAGGGGGCAAAGCTGGAGGGCTGGGCTTCATTCACCGGGGACGCGGGCCTCACCAAGATCGGCATCGGCACCCTGAACCTGAACGCGATCAATACCTACACGGGCACGACCACGGTTAACCAAGGCGTCATCAACGTGAACAGCGCCGGGGCCAACGGGATCGGCGGGATCCGCTCGCCGCTCGTGATCAACGGCGGCACGGTCAATCTGAACGCGGCGAACTCGCTGGGCTATGCCCCCGGCGAGAAAGTGGATGCGATCACCGTGAACAACGGCCTTCTCGCCACCACTGCTCCCGCCGACCAGGGCTGGGGAATCGCCTACACGCTGAACGGCGGGGAGATCCGCTCGAACGGCGGCATTCCCGATCCGAACAATCCGAACAAGTTCGCCTTCGGCAACTTCACGACCGTCACCGTAGGGGCCGGCACCTCGCCCCGGATCTCCGGGGGTGTCACTCTCCGCAACGACATCAACCCGGACACCGACATCACCGTGGGCGCCAATGGCAACTTGCGCCTCGATGCGGTCCTGACCGGGGGCGGCGGCATCAAGAAATACGGGCCGGGGACGCTGACCCTTACCGCTTCCAATAGCTACACCGGGACCACCACCGTCTCCGAGGGCACCCTGGTGGCAAACGGCTCCAGTCTTCCCGGGAACGTGGTGAACAACAGCGCCGTGGTCTTCCAGTCCGGGGGCACCTGTCCCGGGGTTATCTCCGGCAGCGGCACGCTTCAGAAGACCGGGGCCGGGACGGTCGTGCTCTCCGGGGCCAATGCCTACGCCGGAGGCACCACCTTGAGCGGCGGCTTCATTTCCATGGCTTCCGATACCCATCTCGGAGCGGCCAATACCTCGCTGACTTTCGCCGGTGGCGGCTTGACGACCACGGCGGACTACACGCTCTCCCGACCCATTGTCGCGAATGGCGCCGTGTATCTCAGCCCGACCGCCGGCACCCTGACCCTGGGAAGCGTCATCGCCAGCTCTGCCGGTGTGGAGAAGACCGGGGCCGGCACGCTCGCGATCAACTCGATCCAAACCTACGGCGGAGTCACCTCGGTTCACGCAGGTCGATTGGTTCTCGGCGGAGGATCGGGGGGCACCGGTGCGATTCGTGGCGCGCTCACGGTATACTATGGCGCGACTGCTGAGATCTCTTCCGCGGCTGCCTTGGGGCAAACGACGGGCGAGAAGGTCACTAGCGTCCACCTGAGCGGTGGCAACCTGGTCAATTCCAGCAGCGGCGGGATCGGCGTGGGCGTTCCCATTGTCATTTCCGGAACCCATCAGACCTCGACCATCACCGGTCATCTCGATCTCCGGCCGGGCTCGTCGTTCGACGTGGCCCCGAATGCCACCCTCAATGTAAGCGGTCCGCTTGGCTCCGGGAGCGGCACTCCCGGACTGCTCAAGAAAGGCCTCGGGACCATGGTCCTCGCCGGGCAGAATACCTATGCCGGCTCGACCATCGTCGAAAACGGCACGCTGCAGGTGGTGAACCCGCAAGGGACGCACTACCGGGCCATCCGCTCGGGATTAACCGGCGGCGCTTATCTCGAGTTCCGGGGGAACACCGCGGTCAACCATCCCGGCGGGACCGCCCAGTCTTTCTACGCCAACAATTTCGGCTTCATCAATTTCGCCGAAAGCGCCTCCGCAGGATCCGCCAGCTACGAGGCGGATTCGAACGCCGGGATCAACTTCAACAACTCGGCCACCGCCGCCTCGGGGTCCTTCCAGATTGGATCCGGCTCGAACATCACCTTCTACGATACCTCCAGTGCGGGCTCCGCCACCATCACCGCGCGCTCCGGCAGCGAGCTTGGCTTTATCGTGGGCACCACCGGCAGCGGCGCGAAGGTGATTGCACAGGCGGGGAGTACCGTCAGAATTGTGGGTGCCGGTAGCGTCGGGATCGGCTCGCTCTCCGGCGATGGAATATTGCAACTCGATACGGCTGCGGTCTCTTGGGGAGCCCTCGGCTTCGAAGATGTTTTCTCCGGCATCATCCAGAACAGCGGCTCGCTGGTGAAGGTCGGCAGCGGGACGCTCACCCTCTCCAACAGCAACAGCTACACCGGCGGCACCACGATCCGCGGCGGGCTGATCCACTTCGGCACGCCCGCGAACTTCGGCACCGGAAGCATCGTCATCAACGGCGGCGGCCTGCGCTGGGCGGAAGGAAACACGCTCGATATCTCCCCGCGCCTCGGCGCTTTCGGAAGCGAAGGCGCGACCTTCGACACCAACGGCAACCCGGTCTCGCTCGCCGCCGTCCTCAGCGGCAGCGGTGGCCTGACCAAGACCGGTGCCGGTGTCCTCGATCTCACCGCGGTCAATACCTTCTCCGGTGGCACCGTGATCCGGGGCGGCTTCATCAAGATTTCCACGCCGGGGAGCTTCGGCAGCGGCACGATCACGCTGGATGGCGGCGGCTTGCTTTGGGCGGAGGGGAATACAGCGGATCCTTCTCCGCTGTTCTTACCCATTGGAGCAGGCGGCGGCATCCTCGATACCAATGGCAACAGCATCACCCTCGGTGCCGCGATCGGCGGCAGCGGCCTGATCACCAAGGCTGGCGCGGGTGATCTCACGCTCAACGGCGGCAACAGCTACACCGGCGGCATCCATGTCCTCGAAGGCAATCTCACCGGCAACTCCGCGAGCCTCCGCAGCAATATCGACCTGCCGACCACGCTGACTTTCCAGCAGGATTTCGACGATACCTTCACCGGTTCCATCAGCGGCACCGGCAAGGTCGTGAAGAGCGGGACCGGCACGCTCGCCTTCGTGACTCCCAATACCTACGCCGGTGGCACCACCATCGCCGGCGGCGCGATTGAGATCGCCTCGGCGGCTTGCCTGGGCAGCGGGGGCATCACCTTTGCAGGCGGCGGGCTCCGCTGGTCGGTCGGGAGCACCGCCGACCCTTCGGCCCGCTTCAATCCCTTTCCCGCGCTGTTGACCTCGTTCGATACCAACGGCAATGACGTCACCTTCGCATCCGCGGTCAGCGGCGGCGGCTTCGAAAAGAAGGGGGAGGGGACCCTCACCCTGGCCGGCCATGTGACCGCCAATCTCTGGGCCACGAAGGGCGAGCTGGCCATTGCCGCCGGAGGACAGCTCGAGAACGACCAGTTCGAATTCATCGACAGTACCGCCCGCATTGAAGGGGGAGAGGTATCGACCGAATATGCCTACTTCGGCAGCGGCCAGCCAGGTTCCGGCGTGATCGAGTCGGGCAGCTTGAATGTGGGCACCGATCTTCATGTCGGTTTCTTCTCTCCCGGCGGGCAACTCACACTGAATGGCGGAACGGTCACCAGCAATACCGCCTACATCGGCTCCGCCGGGAACGGTACCCTGACCATCAGCGGAGGCAGCTTCAACAATACCGGGTTCTTCAACATCGGCTGGGGCGGCTCCGGCACCCTCCAAATGAGCGGCGGAACCTTGCAAACCGGCCATGTGCAGATCGCGGCTACGCCGGGTGGCATCTCCACGGTGAATCTCTCCGGGGGAACATGGACGTCAGACGCTGGGTTGAATCTCAGCAATGCGACCTTCAATCTGACGGATAGCGGTGCTCTCAACCTGGGAAGCAGCGACTTCTTCTTCAACTCGTCCGCCGTGCTCAATCTGGGCACCGGCGGAACCGCCGGTGCATTCCACGCCCGGAAGATCCATGGCAGCGGTGGCGTCGTCACCGTGAACTTCAACCATAGCGGCAGCTACACCTTCGCGACACCCTTCACCGGCCACCTGAATATCACCAAGCTCGGCAGCGGCATCACCCGGCTCACGGGCGCGAGCGAACATTACGGCGCAACCCGCGTCCAAGCCGGCACGCTGCTGGTCGACGGTTCGCTTGCCAAACCCGTCGCTGACCCCGCCGTGACCGTTGACTCCTCTGCGACCCTGGGAGGTTCCGGCCTGATTGAAGGTGCCACCACCTTGCAAGGCGGCGCGCATCTTTCTCCGGGAAGCGAAGTGGGAACGCTCACCTTCTCCGGTGGCCTGAGCTTGGCTGCCGGCACGATCATCGACCTGCAAATCGGGGCCGCCCGGGATCTCGTACAGGGTCTCCGGCGGCGTCCTCTCCGGCCCGGCTTCCGGGACGATCACACTCAACCTGGGCAGCACCCCCGGATTCTTCAGCGGGACCTTCACGCTCATCGACGCCACCGGGGCGGAGCTTTCCAATCTCAGCGCGGACTCCTTCACGCTTGGCACCACGATCCCCGGCTACACCTATCTCCTCTCGCAGACCGGAAACCTGATCCAGCTCACCGCCACCGCCACGGACCCCTACGCGGAGTGGAGCAGCGTCATCGCCGATCCCGGGCAGCGCGGCCGCGAGTCGGATCCGGACGGCGATGGTTTCACCAACCTCGAGGAGTACCTCTTCGGCACCTCGCCGGTCCTTTCCACCGGCCCGCTGGTGGCAAGCGAGGGAACGCCCGAAGGCCTGCTCATCCGCTGGCTGCAGCGGATCTCGGGCGCGACCTATCAGCTTGAGGAAAGCGCCACCCTGGCCAATCCATGGGTCGCGAGCAGCCTGACCGTTAACGAGGGTGACCCGGGTGGTGTCGTCACCGGCTACACGCGCAAGCAAGTGCTCGCCCCCTTTGAAGAGGGGTGGAAATTCTTCCGCATCCAGGGCGCGGAGAACTGAGAGGCTGTCTCGATGCCAATGCCTTTAAGGATTCGCCTTCCGCGCTCCACCGCCGTGGACTGCGCGCAGCCTGCTGCCGCTGTCCCGATGCAGCCTGCTGCAAGGGGCGCTGCAAAGGCGAAGCACGGGGTGTGGCGAGCCGCGGACGGAGCGTGGAATACGGAACTCTCCGGTGCTTCACGGCAGCAGGCTGCCTGCCCACAGCGGCAGCAGGCTGCCGCACTCCACGGTCGCTACGCGACTTTCGTTCCGGGGACTTGGCGGTGAGTGATGCTTTTCCGGTGCTTCGCCTTCCGCGGCACCGCCGCCGTGGACTGCGCGCAGCTTGCTGCCGCTGTCCCGATGCAGCCTGCTGCGAGGGGCGCTGCAAAGGCGAAGGACTAGGGTGTGGCGAGCCGCGGACGGAGCACGGCCGTCCCCAGCAGCGATTGCGACGATCATTCGGCGCTCTTCAGGCAATCCGTGAGAACGAGCATCCGCTTGGGCGCGTCCTTGATGTCCTTCATGTCGATGTTCAGGGCGAAGGGAAGGGACGCGCCGTTCCGTTCCACCCAGCCGACGATCCAGCCGATATTCGGCTCGGTGGCGGTGCACCAGCCGGTCTTGTAGTGGATCACGGCATCCTCCGCGGTCTCGGTGGAGACGATCTCGCGGACCTGGCGCATGATGTCCTTTTTCAGCGGCAGTTCGTCGGCGAGCAGGCGGCGGATGAACCCGATCTGCTCCATGGCCGAGATCTTGAGCGGCCCGTCCAGCCAGAAGCGGTCGATGACCCCCTTGGTGTCCACATTGCCGTAGCCGAGCGACTTCACGCCCGCGGCCATCCGCCCGGGACCGATGCGGCGGGCGAGTTCCTGGAAGACGGGGACCGAGGAAACCTTGATCGCGTCACGCAAGGAGAGATCCTTTTCCCATTCCGGCATCATCTGCGGTTTGCCGCCGTAGGGCAGGACCTCGTCGAGGCTCTTCACCGCCCCGCTTTCCAAGCCGATCAGGGCATTCGCGATCTTGAAGGTGGAAGCGGGGATGAACCTTTCCTTCGCCCGGTCAGGATTCCACGCGAGGATCTCCTTCGCCTGCGGATCGAGGATCACGACGGTGCCGGTGAGGCCGCGGGACGCGAAATGCGTGCCGAAGGCGGGGACTTCGCGGACCGGCGTCTCCGCTCCTGCTTTTGCGATGAGGAGGCAGGCCATGGCCAGGCGGAGGATCCGTTTCATCCGGCTCTGCTAGGCGCGGATCCGCGGTCGCGCAAGCCCGGCCGCGGATTTGCATTTCCCGCCGGTCGCGGCCCGGTCAGCCTCCGGCATGGCCCGGCCGAAGCCCGCGATCGTCTTCATCTTCATCACCCTGTTCCTCGATATCTTCGGCATCGGGGTGATCGTGCCGGTGCTGCCGAAGCTGGTGGAGCAATTGCAGGGCGGCGATGTCCAGAAGGCGGCCCATGCCGTGGGCTGGCTGGGCGCGCTTTATGCGCTGATGCAGTTCATCTTCTCGCCGGTGCTCGGTAGCTTGTCGGATCGTTTCGGGCGGCGGCCGGTGATCCTGGCGTCCTTGTTCGGATCGGGCCTCGACTATCTCGTGCTGTATTGGGCCCCGACGATCGGCTGGCTCTATCTGGCGCGGATCGTTTCGGGGATCACGGCGGCGAACTTCTCCGCCGCGAGTGCCTACATCGCCGATGTGACACCGCCGGAGAAGCGGGCGGCAGGCTTCGGGCTCATCGGCGCGGCCTTCGGGCTGGGCTTCATCGCCGGGCCGGCGGTGGGCGGGCTGTTAGGGGAACACGGGCTGCGGACGCCCTTCCTGGTCTCCGCGGGGATCACGCTGCTGAATTGGCTCTACGGCTACTTCGTGCTGCCGGAATCCCTGGCCAAGGAGAACCGCCGCGCCTTCACGTGGGAAAGCGCGCATCCGATCAAGGCGCTCACGGCCCTGGCGCGCTGGCCGGTGGTGCTGGGGCTGTCCGGGACCCACTTCCTCACGATGCTGGCGGGCAATATCTATCCGGCGCTGTGGGTGCTCTACACCGGCACGCGCTACGGCTGGGATAGCAAACAGGTGGGCTGGTCGCTGGCCCTCGTGGGGCTGACGGCGGCCATCGTGCAGGGCGGCTTGGCGGGAAAGGTGCTCAAGAAGATCGGCGAGCGCCGCGGGGTCTACGCGGGCTTGCTGGCGATGGCGACGGCGATGCTCTGCTACGGCTTGGCCCCGCAGGGCTGGATGATCTACGGGATCATCCTGATCGGGTCGCTGGCAGGGATCGGATCGCCCGCGGTCCAGGCGCTGATCTCGAAGGCCGTGCCGTCGGACGAGCAAGGCGCGGTGCAAGGGGCTCTCAACAGCATCACCAGCATCGCCGGGATTCTCGCGCCGCTGCTGTGGACCGGGCTGTTCTCGTGGTCGATCGCCAAGGAGCGGACGACCCACATCCCCGGACTGCCCTTCTTCGGCGCGGCGATCGTCTCGCTGCTGGCGGCGGGCTTTGCTTGGAAGGCACTGCGCGGGCATTCGTCGAGCCCGGCTTGATCGGGCGATGCTCCAATTCTAGGATCGGCCATGGATGCACGGTCGGAGAAGGAGAAGATGCTGGCGGGGGACCTCTACGTGGCCTTCGGCGAGGAGTTGTTCGGCGAGCGGCAGCGGGCGAAGGCGCTGTGCCGGCGCTTCAATGCGACGACCGAGGAGGAGATGTTAGAGCGGGAGTCCGTGCTCCGCCAGTTGCTGGGAAGCTGCGGGCTCAATCCCTTCGTCGAGCCGACCTTCCGCTGCGACTACGGCTACAACATCCACATCGGCGACAACTTCTACGCGAACTACGACCTGATCATCCTCGACGTATGCGAGGTGCGGATCGGCCACAATTGCTTCATCGCGCCGCGGGTCTCGATCTTCACCGCCGGCCATCCGCTCGATGCTCCCACGCGGATCAGCGGCCTGGAATTCGGCAAGCCGGTCACGATCGGCGACAATGTCTGGATCGGCGGCCACGCGGTGATCAATCCGGGCGTGACGATCGGCAACAACGTGGTGATCGCGGCAGGTGCGGTGGTGACCAAGGATGTGCCGGATGACGTGGTGGTCGCAGGGGTGCCGGCGAAGGTGATCCGTCAGTTGGGAGTCGCGTAGACGAATCGTTCCGGCGCGCCCAAGGAGATTCTTCCTGAATCCGATGCCTTCTCCGATCCATAAGCCCCCTTACCCCCATGCGGCCTTTGAAAAGCAGCGTGAGGAATGAGGGGGCATCGCCCAGGACCGTATTGACCGCCCGGTCCATCTTTTTAAAGGCGGGGTGTAATCCGTCCGTGCTGTTGCAATGGTGCCGGAGCTTGGAACCACCCGGGAGCCGCAAGAAAAGGGCTGCCGGACCGGAGGGGCGAAAGAGCCCGTCGGGACTTCCAAGGATTAGCAGAAACGGACGGTTTCGTCGATGCCGAAGCGCTCGGGCGGGGATTTTTAAAGGCTCTCCGTCAGATTTGCTGATGGATCACGATACGTGTGCCCAAGAGGGCGGCACAGCCGCTTTGGAGTGCGGCGGGCATCGCCGCTTTCGTGCGATGCCAGGCGGAGATCGCCGTATTGAATTCGCCTCTGCGCCGCCCCGTGACGGAACGGTTGACGGGATTGCCAGGGGGGACGAAGGGATGGATTCGTGACGGCGTTCTCCGGCACGCCGCGCAGGAAAGCGGCGATGCCCGCCGCACTCCAAAGCGGCTGCGCCGCAAAGGGGGGGCATCGATCCGCATAGGGAGCTTCCTCGAAGGGGCACTAGCAAAGAAGCAGGCGGCTGTCGCCGAACCGGTTCATCAAGCACCGATGAAGGAACGGAAACCCGAAGGCGGCGCTTACTCACCCGTATCCGGATAGGACCCCAGCAGCTTCACCATCGAGCAGTGCTTCTCCAGTTCGTCGATGCCGTTGCGGACGACGGGGTCGTCGCAGTGGCCGGAGAGGTCGACGTAGAAGATGTATTCCCAGTCCTTGCGCTTGGAGGGGCGGGATTCGATCTTCGACATGTTGATCTCGAATTGATCGAAGGCCTGGAGGGCGCGGACGAGCGAGCCGGGGCGGTCGTGGATGGCGAAGAGCATCGAGGTGCGGTCTTTGCCGGTGGGCGGGCAGGTCTTCTCCCCGATCACGAGGAAGCGCGTGGTATTGGTGGCGCGGTCCTGGATCGATTCCTCATGCACGGTGAGGCCGTAGATCTCGGCACCGAGGGGACTGCCGATGGCGGCGGCACCTTGCCCGGCATTCTCCTTCGCGAGCTGGGCGGCGCGGGTGGTGGAGGAGACCTCGACGAGGTCGGCCTCGGGGAAGTTCTTCAAGATCCAGCCGCGGCATTGG
This sequence comes from Luteolibacter sp. Populi, assembly GCF_040801775.1. Classification (GTDB taxonomy): domain Bacteria; phylum Verrucomicrobiota; class Verrucomicrobiia; order Verrucomicrobiales; family Akkermansiaceae; genus Haloferula. The sequence goes on along the minus strand of NZ_CP161812.1, from coordinate 1,264,636 downwards.
GCGAGGGCCTGCGGGTGGGAATAGAGGGTCTTGATCTGATCGCGCGGGATGGCGGCCATCAGGCAGTTCTCGATCCGCAGCAGGATCTGCGCGCAGATCTGGAGCGGGGAATCGACGAAGAGATCGAGGGTGTGAGAGACGGCGCCTTCGGTCGAATTCTCGATCGGCACGACGCCGTAATCGGCGCGGCGGCGGGCAACCTGGTCGAAGACCTCGGAGAAGTTGTGCAGCGGGGTGTAGGCGACGGAGTGGCCGAACTTCTTGATCGCGGCCTGATGGGTCCACGACCCTTCGGGGCCGAGGTAGGCGATCTTGAGGTCGTCCTCCAAAGCGAGCGCCGCGGACATGATCTCGCGGTAGATGGCGCGGATCGACTTCTCCGGCAGGCGGCCCTTGTTCCGGTCGATCAGGCGGCGGAGCAGGGCTTCCTCACGCTCCGGCGCGTAGATTTGGAGGCCGTCGCGCTTCTTCACCTCGCCGACGTTGTGGACGAGATCGGCGCGGTCGGAAAGGAGGTCGAGAAGCTTGCCGTCGATTTCGTCGATCTGCTTGCGGATGTCGTCGAGATTCATAGGTGAATGACGAATTCGGAATTTCCGAATGTCGAATGAAGTGTGAGGGGGAATGACGAATTCAGAATTTCCGAATGCCGAATGAAGTGTGTGGAAGAGAGGAAGGGCTGTTAGAAGCAATTCGTCATTCGGGAATTCTTCATTCGTCATTCTTTTCCGCCTTTGGCTCGGTGGCGCTGAGGGCGAGCTGGGCTTCGACGGCGGCGGCGCTTTCGGCGGGGGCTTCGGGGAGCTTCACGCGGCGCAGTTCGTTGGCGTTCGGCAGGTCGTCGATGCTGCGGATGCCGAAGTGCTCGTAGAAGAGTTCGGTGGTCTCGTAGAGCAGGGGACGCCCGGGGAGTTCGGCGCGACCGCCGATGCGGACGAGTTCGCGATCGAGCAGCTTTTGCAGCATGCCATCGCAGGCCACGCCGCGGACCGCTTCGATCGCGCCCTTGGTGATCGGCTGGCGGTAGGCGATGATCGCGAGGGTCTCCATCGCGGGACCGCTCAGGCGCTCCGGCTTGCGGCCGGGGAAGAGCTGGCGGACGAATTCGCCGTAGGCCGGGCGGGTGAAAAGCTTCCAGCCCTTGGCCCGCTCCACCAGCGCGAAGGCCCGGCCGGTGGTCTCGTAGTCGTGGTTGAGCTTCGCGATCGCGACGATCACCGGTTCCGCGGAGATGGCGGCGAGGCGGGTCAGCCATTCCGGGAGTTCCTCCGGGGACTCGCCGTCCTCGATCTTGCGGGCGCGGGAGTCCTCCGCTTCGGCCGCGCGGGCGCGGATCAGGCGGGCGATCTCCTCGGCGGGCAAGGGTTCGTCCGAACCGGTCAGCAGGGCTTCGACTATCGAGGGAAGTTCCATGGCGGGCGGCGGAGCTTAGGCAAGCTCCCGGCCATTTCAAGCGTGCCGAGAGGGGAAGGGCAGGGAGCGGGCGGGATCGGCGTTTGAAATTGGCTCTACGTGGATTCCGCGGTTGAAGATGCGGGCAGCCGGTTGAACTTTCCCCTTGCAGAGATACCCCTTAGGCGCTAATCGACCGCGCTCGAAATTCCTCAATCCGGACGGCAATCCGGATTTCCAAACTTTTCAGACCCAGCATCCCCACCATGGCCGAAAAAAAGCAACCTGCGAAGAAGGCGGCAGCCGCCCCAGCCGATAAGAAGCCCGCCGCGAAGGCCGAGGCCAAGAAGCCCGCGGCCGCCACCAAGGCGAAGGCCGTGGAGGAAGAGGCAGCGCCGGTCGTCGTCGTGCCGAGCGGCCCGGTGAAGGTCAGCGGCTTCGCGCTCAAGCAGAAGCAGCGCTTGCTGGACCTGCGGGACGAACTGGTGGACGCGATGTCCGGGATGACCGGCGAGATCCGCAACGCCCCGGAAGGCAGCGAGGCCTCCGGCAGCGGCATGCACCAAGGAGACGCCGGCAGCGATGCCTACGACCGCGACTTCGCCCTGAGCGTGCTGGCCAAGGAGCAGGACGCCCTTTACGAGATCGAGCAGGCCCTGCGCCGGATCGACCGCGGTGCTTACGGCATCTGCGAAATGTCCGGCAAAAGCATCCCGCAGGCTCGTCTGGAAGCGATTCCCTTCGCCCGTTTGACCGTCGAATGCCAGGCCCAATGGGAGAAGGAATATGGTAATCGTCGCTTCCGTCCTTCCAATGAAGTCGGCTTCGCCGGTGGGAATTATCAAGACGATGACGAATCCGAGACGGTTTCGCTTGACGAGGACGACGACTGAAATAGCGTTCGCGCCCCAACTGCCCGCTAAATGCCACGCGAAATTATCATCATCGAATGCACGGAAGCCCGTGCTCTGGGCAAGCCGCCCTCGCGCTACGTGACCACACGTAACAAGAAGAGTCTGCGCACTCCCGGTCGTCTGGAGAAGGTGAAATTCAATCCTTCCCTGCAGCGCCGCACCATCCACCGCGAACTCCGCTAATCCCAGCTTCCCATGACCGAACCGAAGACCGTCGAACGCCGGATCCGCTTCCGCAAGTCGAACCGCAAAATGACCACCCGCCGGCACGATATCCCGGCCGGCGACGTCAACTACAAGAATCCGGACCTGCTTTCGAAGTTCACTTCGGAGACCGGCAAGATCCTGCCACGCCGGGTGACCGGCGTCTCCGCCAAGCTGCATCGCAAGATCACGCGCTCCATCAAGCGCTCGCGTGCGGTGAACCTGATGCAATAAGCGGCGTCGGTTCAGATCGAAGTTTTACCGGAAGCCTGCCCGAATCCCGGGCGGGCTTCTGTCGTTTCCAAGGACGGCGATGAAGGAACTCAAGGACACCCAGAACGAACGGGACGACCGCAACCTGGCGATCGACCGAGTCGGCGTGAAAGGCCTGCGCTTCCCCGTGGAAGTCAGCGACAAGGGCGGCACCACCCAGCGCACGGTCGCGACCGTGGCCTTGGCCGTGGATCTGCCGCACCACTACAAGGGCACTCACATGAGTCGCTTCGTGGAGGTGCTGAACTCGCACGGCTCCTGTCTGGATGTCCGCTCGATGGCCGGTCTACCGCGCGAATTGCTGAAGCGCCTGGATGCGCGGAAGGCGCACGTGGAATTTCAGTTTCCCTTTTTCCGCTCGAAGGCGGCTCCGGTGACGGGCCGCGCCGGGCTGATGGACTATGAAGTCCGCTTCGAGGTCGAGGCGACCAAGGATGGTCCGCTGGATTTCGTGGTCACGGTGATGGTGCCGGTGGCGACCCTTTGCCCTTGTTCGAAGGAAATTAGCGATCGCGGCGCGCACAATCAGCGCGGACTGGTGACCTACTCGGTTCGCTGCAAGGAGCCGGTGTGGATCGAGGATCTGGTGGAACTGGTGGAGCGCTCGGCGAGTTGTGAATTGTATAGCTTGCTCAAGCGACCGGATGAGAAGGCGGTGACCGAGCGTGCTTACGACAATCCGGTCTTCGTGGAGGATCTGGTGCGGAACGTGGCCTCGCGCTCGAATGCGCATGCGGACATCATGTGGTACAAGGTCGAGGCGGAGAATTTCGAGTCGATCCACAATCACAACGCGTATGCGGTGATTGAGAAGGCGGGGTAGTCGGGTCGTCCCGAGCGACTGATAGATGCTTCTATCTCCCGAACGGAGAGAAGCGAGTGGCACGCGGGGATTTACCGGATGTTTTTCGGTTGGCCGCTGCGCAGGAAGGCTGGGGGTGACCTCGGAGTTTCAGAGCCGGAAGGTAGGGCGGCTCCCCGCTGGAACCCCTCCGGGGCTCGGTGGGTTTGACGAGGTTATCGGGGGCGCGCGCTTTAGGGCGCTCGACCCCCGGCTACTCGCTGTTGTCCCTCCGGGACAAAGAAGCCGACCTCCGTCATCAGCCGGACGCGTCCCTTCGTGATGCGGTAGAGGAGGGGCTTATAAAGTCACTTTTCGAGGCGGAAACTCCCTATGTGATTCCATAGGATGGCGGAAAACGTCCTTTTTCGCACGCGTTGTGCTGGCGCGGTTGCTCGTCCCCCTCGGAGGGGAGCGACCCTCACGAACCAAAATCCAGCCGCTCATAGCACTCGAAAAACACCATGACCCGATCTCATCTCATCCCGCTTATCGCAGTTTCCCTGCTATCCCCGGCCTCTGCCGAGACCCTCATCTGGTCCGACAATTTCAACACCGGACGGCCGCAGGATACCCTCGACGGGGCGCCGCTGACGGGCCGCCGCTCTGGAACGGAAGCGGAGAATATCATCGCGCGCTCCTCCCAGGTCCAGCATGCGAGCTTTGCCGACCAAATTTACATGTGGGCCAGCGGCGGGCGCATGCGTTTCCACAGGGATCCCAATATCTGGTGCGACTTTGCGGCGCTTTCCTCGGCGCCCGCCATCCTGAGTGCAGGCGGTCTCTGTGTGGAATTCGATATCCCGAACACCTTGGACAGCACGCCCGGAAACTGGGTCGGCTTCGCGATCGGTCACTCAGGGCCAGCTATCGCCGAGCCAGGCGTCCGCGTTACGGAAGCCGCAACGGATTACGGCGTGATGATCGGCAAGGACGGCAAGTACTCGCGCTACGGCAACAGCTCGGCCATCGGTGAGGTCGTCGATGGCTCCGCGGCCATCACGCGCCATGTGAAGCTGGAATATGTTTTCAATTCCTTTGCGGACGGCACCCCGGTCATCGCCAAGACGACGATTTCGACGACGACAAACGGCGTGGTGAACAGCCAGGTGATCAGCTACGACTCCTTCACTTGGAACGGCAATGGTGGGGAGCTCTACATGGAATTGGAGAACCGCGGGGGTAACACCTATATCGACAACGTCAAGTTCTCCACGGCCACGGTTTACGGGGTCGAGCTGTTGACGGAGGAATTCCGTTCCGGAACATCTGCCGGCACGCTGGCGGGGAGCTTCAGTGGCAAGACGCTGCAGAACGAGACCGGCTTGGAAGATTCCACCTTCACGCTCGTCGCTGGCGAAGGTGATACCGACAACAGCAAGTTCACCATCGATTCCTCCGGCCAACTGCTCACGGGATCCTATGATTTCAAGCTGGGCCCGGCGGGAACTGTTTACTCCATCCGCGTACAGGGCACCGGCACCCAATCCGGCCTGACCTCGCAGAAGGTCTTCACCGTCATCCCGATCAAGGACGACGACATGGACTTCCTGCCGGACGACTGGGAGCTGAGCTTCCCGGGCAATACGAGCCTGAGCAACCTGACCGGCCTGGCCAGCGGTCCCGGCCCCGGTGCGGGCACGGGTGACTTCGATGGCGATGGAATCGACGATCTGGGGGAGTATGGAATTTCGCGCGTCACTCCCGGCTACTCGCCCATCGTGCTGGATAGCGACGGCGATGGAATCGATGACTACGAGGAGGAGAACCCGAACCTCGAAGGACGCGTGATCACCAGCGCGGTCAGGGCAGATACCGATCGCGACGGCCTGTGGGACCTGGCGGAATACAACGCTGGCACGAACCCCGTGCTGGCCGACACGGATGGCGACGGGTCTCGCGATGGCTTCGAGATCGACCGTGGCAGCGATCCGGATGACGACGCGTCCCGTCCGGAGCTTCCTGTGGGCTTCGCCCTGGTCCCGTTGACCGATGATGCCAGCAGCGGCATCAGCACCGCCAAAACCTACACCCACCGCATCAGCGGTGGTGCAGCCGCCACGGTGAACAACGTCGTCTTCGACGTGCTGACCACGACCGCCACGCCCGCGAATTTCGCGTGGACGGTGAACGGCGGGAAGGCCGCGGCCACCGCGCCGAACCTCGGCAATTGGGTGGCTGCCAACGGAGGCGTGACCGGCAGCGGTCTCCAGGCCTTGTACGGCACCTTCACCTACGCGGGCGTCAATGATGGGGCGATCCAGACCTATGAACTGAGCAACTTGATCCCGGGCCAGACCTATCAGGTCAAGCTCTTCATCCGCAAGTTCTCCGACGGCAGCCTCCGGGACATCGACCTTACCTATACCAATGGAAGCGATGTCCAGGTGCCCTTCGGCCCGCTGCTGTATGACCGCCCCGGTGTAGTGCTGAGCAATGACAATAATAACTCCGTCTACTATGTAAGCTACAGCTACGTGGCGCAGGGCACGACGCTGAAGATCACGGCTGCGAATTCCTCTTCCGCGCTTGCGGACAGCGGTAGCGCCCACTTCTACGGGCTGACCAACGAGGTGGTTCCGACGCCGGGCTCCGACCTGAAGATCCTGGGCGTGAGCCGGGGTCCAAGCGGCAGCGTGACCATCAACTTCAGCGGTGCCGCCGATACGGCCTATCAGGTGACCAAGTCGCCTGACCTCAGCTCGCCCTTCGTGGCGCTGGCGATTCCGCTATCGGTCACGACCGATGCCGGCGGTGCCGGTGTGGTGGTGGTCCCCGCCGCAGAAGCATCCGAGACCAAGGGGTTCTACCGCATCGAGAACTGAGATCGGGCGGCTCCGGTCGCCGGGGCCTGAATCATTACAAGCGGCGCGGTGTGGATCATCCATGCCGCGCCGTTTTGATTGCTGAAATCCATGGACGCCGAGCTCTGCCCGTTACCGACATCTCGGCGTCGGCTTGGGCTATCGACGTTTGCCCCTGTAGGGCATTCGGAATGGGATCCACGCGAGATGTGGGAAATGGCAGTCAGGGACCCCTCGCCGCACAGAGGATTGCCCCGTCATGAGAAAGGAGAAGTGCGGGGCTATCTCCGCTGCGCTCCGGTTGTGCGGACCACCTTTTTACCGGACGCCGGCGTCGCTCAGGCGCTCGGCCATCTCGGCCTTTTGCAGTTCGCCGGTGAGTTCCTTCAGGTCCCCGGCCATGACGCCGGCGAGGTTGTGGGAAGTGAAGCCGATGCGGTGATCGGTGATCCGGCTTTGGGGGAAGTTGTAGGTGCGGATCTTCTCGGAGCGGTCGCCGGAGCCGATCTGGGCGCGGCGGTGGGCGCTGTGCTTTTCCTGCTCCTCGCGGAGCTTCATTTCATACAGTCGCGTGCGCATGATCTGGAGGGCGCGCTCCTTGTTCTGGCCTTGGGAGCGACCGTCTTCGCAGCGGACGTAGAGGCCGGTGGGAAGGTGGAAGACCTGGACGGCGGACTCGGTCCGGTTCACGTGCTGGCCGCCGGCACCACCGGCGCGGCAGACTTCAATGCGGAGGTCGTCGGGCTTGAGTTCCACGTCCACTTCCTGCGCCTCGGGCATGACGGCGACGGTCACGGTGGAGGTGTGGATGCGGCCCTGGGTCTCGGTGGCGGGCACGCGCTGGACACGGTGGACGCCGGACTCGTACTTGAGGGCGCGGAATACTTCATCGCCGGTGACCCGCAGGAAGACTTCTTTGAAACCGCCGACTTCGGAGGGGCTGCTGGATAGATGCTCCGTCTTCCAACCACGGCCTTCCGCATAGCGCTGGTAAAGGCGAAGCAGTTCGGCGGCGAAGAGGGATGCTTCATCGCCGCCGGCACCCGCGCGGATTTCCACGATCGCGTCGCGGTCCTCGTTCGGATCGGCGGGGAGCAGGGCGTATTGGATGTCCTCGGTGAGCTTCTCGATCTCCGCCTGCAGGGCCGGGATCTCCTCGCGGGCGATTTCGGCCAGCTCGGCGTCCTCGCTGCGGGCAAGCTCCTCGTTTTCCTGAAGCTGGCGCTTGGCCGTCTCCAGCCGTTCCCACATATCCAGGGTCTCCTTGATCCGCCGGTGCTCGCGCACGATCTCGCCGGCCTTCTTCGGGTCATTGAAGAAGGAGGCATCCGCCATCATGTCGTCGATCTGGCCGGCGCGGCGGCGGCGTTGAGTAATGAGGGCGGAGTAATCCATGACGGGGCAAGATAGGGCAGGGCGGGCGACGAGGGTACGAAAAAGGCCGCACCTACGAGAGGTGCGGCCAAAAAAAGTTCTACGCTGTGGCGAACTAAGCTTCGACCTTGGACGCCGCGGTGCGGGCCTTGCGGATGAAGCTGTTCACGGTCTCGGAGACCTGCGCGCCGACGCCAACCCACTTGTCGGCCTTTTCGAGGTCGATGGTGAAGTTCACGCCTTCCTTGAGCGGGTCGTAGGTGCCGACTTGCTCGATGTAGCGGCCATCACGGCGCTTGCGGCTGTCGACGGCGACGATCTTGTAGTAGGGACGATCCTTGGTTCCCTGACGGTTGAGGCGGAGAGCGACGGCCATGTGCGTGAATTCGTTCGGAAAAAAGCGAGTCCCACCGGGTGGCGGGGCGGGGAAACTGAACGAGGCGGCGTAGCTTGCCAAGCAGAATCTCCCGCGAAATTCATCATTTCCGGGGGCCCTCGGTCCACTTGGCGCGGGCCAGCTTCCATTTGCCGTCCTCTTTCTTCCAGGTCATGTCGAGGTGCTGGATGCCGTCGATCGGGCGCTGGGCATTCGGGAGTTCGACGACGGCGTCGATCGTGGCTTTCACCTCCGCTTCCTCGCCGCTGACCCTCACGTCCTGAACCTCCACGTCTTGCACGGTGGCGCTACGGCAATAGGTGGCGAGCCCGGAATACGTCTGGGTAACGAAATCCCGTGACTGGGAGCCCTCCAGTTCGTCCGCCGGGCCATCCGGTCCTTCGAAGAGGACGTTTTTCGCGATGTAAGGCTCGATCGCGCTGCCACGGGTGCCGCGACCGATATTGCTCATGTCTGCCGGGATATTCGCGGCTTCAAAGAGGTCCGCCACCCGCCGGGCGATGACCCGCCCCGGCTGATTCCACCACCAGGCGAAGACCACGGAGGCGATGAGTAGGAGGATTACCGGGAGCAGCAGGCGGCGCATGCGGTTCAGCCTCGTGGGGATTCTTGGAAATCGCAAGGAGCTTGCGGACCCGATCGATTCAAAGGCATCCGGATTTTGAAACCGCGAATGGACGCGAATGGACGCGAATGAAAACAGGCATGCGGTTGGCGTCCTTCGAGGTCGGCGAATCCATTTTCCGGGTCTCGGGATTCGCGTCCATTCGCGGTTATAAATTCTTATTCGGCTGGATCGCGGGACCCTGCTTGTCAGCGGGATTCGGGTCGGTATGCTGCGGCGTCGCCCATGACCCCGCTTTTCCGGAAACTGCTCGGCCTGAATTGGCCGTTGATCCTGACCATGTATGGTCTGCTGGTTTTCGGGGTATTCTGCATCGAGAGCGCCGCCCGCCACCTGCCGAATGGCGGAGCCTACTACGCCGAGCGGCAGAAGCTCGCGATCCTGATCGGATCGGCGATCTATTTCGGCACTGCCCTGATCGACTATCGCTGGTATCGCTGGCTCGGCCTGCCGGTATGGATCGCCGGGCTGGGCCTGATGTTAATGTCCACCGGCGTGGGCGAGGTGAAGATCGGCTCCTTCTCCTTCCAGCCGGCGCAGGTTGTTCTGGCGGGTGGACTGCTCCTCACCGCTTGGCTTCTGCAGGATCTGCCGCGGCTCGGACGCTTGATTCCCAAGATAGGCTGGCTGCTGGATGAGCCGTTCCTGAAGATCGCGATTATCGGGGTAATTTCCGGGGTCTCGTTCCTGGTGGTAATGAAGATGGGAGACATGGGTTCCGCCATTGTCTGGGTGCCACTGGCCGTGGTGGCCCTGCTGGTGGTGGGGGTGCCCTTCCGCTACCTAACGGCCATGGCGCTGGTGGGGGTGGCCTTGGTGCCGATTGCCTATTTCGTCGTCCTGCCGGACGTTTCCGACCGCGGGCCGCAGCGCATCGAGACCTACCTCGACATGCTGAACGGCCGCGAGGACAAGGTGGATATTCTGGACGAGGGGTATGCCTCGCACCGTTGCTCGGTGGCGGTCGGCAAGGCCGGGTGGCTCGGCACCGGCTGGATGGCGGATGCGAACCGAAACTCGCTTCACGCGAAGGGCTTTATCCCGCAGCTTACCGCCCACAACGACTACATCTTTGCAGTCATCGCGGAGGAGCAGGGCTTCCGGGGGAGCCTGCTACTGATCAGTTCCTTCGCGCTGCTGATGGTGCTATGCCTTTTCATCGGCTCCTACACGCGCGATCCGATGGGGCGATTGCTCGTCGGAGGGACCGTCGCGATCCTCTTCGCGCACATTTTCGAGAACATCGGGATGTGCGTGCTGCTGATGCCCATCACCGGCATTCCGCTGCCGCTGATCAGCTATTCCGGCACCTTCGTGGTGATCTGCATGTTCCTGCTGGGGCTGGTGCAGAGCGTGTGGGTGCACCGCGATGCGATCCGCGTGGTGGAGGAAGAGCCGGTTCAAACGCCGGTTATCGTCCCAGCGCGTTCCATGCGTTGATCCCGCCGGCGACGTTCACGGCCTGCGGAATTCCCGACTCGCGGAGGAACTTCACCGCCCGTGCCGAGCGTCCGCCGGAGCGGCAATGCACCAGGATTTCCCGGTCGGCGGGGATCTCGGCGAGGTGATCCGGCAGAGTGGGAAGGGGGATCAGGACTGCGCCCGGGATCATGCCTTCCGCCTCTTCCTCCGGCTGGCGGACATCGAGGATGAAGAGGTCTTCCCCGGCATCGATGCGGGCAGCCAGATCGGCGACGCTGATTTCCGGAGTTTCGCTGCCGGGGACTTCGCAGGAGGTGCTGGCGTTGGTTTCGGGATTGCTCACGGAGTGGATCGATGGCTTGTCCCCGCACAGGCGGCAAGCCGGATCGCGCCGCAACCGCAAGCTCCGGAAGCTGGTGGCAAGCGCATCGTAGCAGAGCAGCTTGCCCAGCGGTGGCTCGCCGATGCCGAGCAACAGCTTGATCGTTTCCATGGCTTGGAGCGAACCGATCACCCCCGGCAGGACGCCGAGAACGCCCGCTTCCTCACAGGAAGGAGCGGAACCGGGAGCGGGCAGGGAAGGGAGCATGCAGCGGTAGCAGGGCCCGCCGAGGTGCGGGGCGAAGACGGTCACCTGGCCATCGAAGCGGAAGATCGAGCCGTAGACGCAGGGCTTCTTCTGGAAGAAGCAGGCGTCATTCGAGAGGAAGCGGGTGGGGAAGTTGTCGCAGCCGTCGAGGACCACATCGTAGCGGGCGACCAGTTCGAGAGCGTTTTCCGGCGTGAAGCGGATGGGGAGCAACTCGAGTTCGACGTGTGGATTCACCTCGCGCAGGCGGGCGGCGGCGCTTTCGAGTTTCGATTTACCGACCCACGACTCGCCGTGGAGGATCTGGCGATGGAGGTTCGAGCGATCAACGCTGTCCGGGTCGATCAGGCCGATTCGTCCCACGCCTGCCGCCGCCAGATAGAGGGCTGCCGGAGAGCCGAGGCCGCCGGTGCCGATCATGAGCACGGAGGAAGCCTTGAGCCTCCGCTGGCCTTCGATGCCGACTCCCGGCACGGAAAGGTGGCGGGCATAGCGCTGCAATTCATCGCGGGAAAGCTCGGGCAAGTCGGGCATCACGGTCGGAAAATAGCGGGGTGGGGGCGGGTGGCAACTGCCGCCAGCTATTTCACCAGTCGGCTCAGGGTGACGGTCTCGCCGCTGATGGAAACGAACTCCTTTGATCCCGGATGATAGTGCAGCGGGGAAAGGCCGGGTTCATGCAGCAGCCGCGAGCCGTCCGCGACGTCCCAAACCGCAAGACCATGCTGGTCGTGGACCGAGAACAGATACTGATCGAAGAACAAGGTCGGCGGTTGATGCTTGCGCTGGTCGAAGTCCGTGCGGAGCGCTTCCGGCCCGGGAAACCAGTGCAGGTCCTTTCCTGCTGCCGCATCAAACAAGCAGGCCGCGGGAATCAGATGCTTTTCGTCTCCGCCCCAGCCCCAGACCGCCAGGGTGCTATCGTCGATCCAGCAAAGCGGACCATCCCAGAAGTAGGTGCGAATGGCTGTGGTACGGACCGAATCCCCGTCCTCGCTTTCCCGCGGATTCTTCAGCCAATTTGTTAGATTCCAGGCCCGGACCACGCCCACCGGATGCCAGATCCAGCCGGAGTCGGCGATCCGGCTCCCGCCCGGAGACACGCAGAGGCCGGCGTGGAAATAGTCGAGCGAACTTCGTCCGCCCTCCACTCTTGGTTCGTCAAAAGATCGGCTCGTGAGAACGCTGCCGTCGCTTGGATCGATGATCTCAAGAACGTTCCAGTCGGTCGCGGAAACCAGCAAGGGCCTTCCGGAAGGATCCGCGAAGAAGGCGAGAGGAAAGCGACATTGTTCGGGGTGGTAATTTTGGCGATCGATCTGTTTCAGGACGGCTCCCGTGTGCATGTCGAACACACAGGCCAAGCTACCTTTGCACTGGCAGACGGCACCGTAAGTATTGCTGGAGTCCACATGCAGAGCGGTCTCGTCATCGGGAACGAAGCCGGGCTTCAGGCAATATAATATCCGGAACTTCTGCTCACGCGGGTGGAAGACTGCGATCTCCCCGGACCGCAGCAGCAGGAACCATTGGCCCGGTGCCTGCAAGTCCGGCTGGACATCGAGCCAAGGCGTCACGAGCTCTTCCTGAAGCGGCAAGGGAAAACGTTCGGTGACGATCCGCAAGCCGTCGTCGCGTTCCCGGATTCCCGGCGTTCCAAGGATTCCGTGTGAGTCGAAGGGATCCTTCTCTTGCCGATGGGTAGCGAACGTTTCGTCCGGGAGCGGCACCAACTCGGGCAAGTGCGGATAGTCCTTGGCGCAAGCATCACAGACCCAATGGCTGTCCACACCGTGTCCGATGAACCAAACATGAAAGGGCTGCGTCTCTGCCGGCAAATGCTGGCAGACGGAGATCGGTCGGGGTAAATCCATGGAGACAGTGGAAAGGCGCGCCTCCATGTGGGTAAGACACTTTCCTTGACCCCATCATGAGGAACGGAGAGGGAATGTCATGGCAGAAGTGCAGTCCACCTTTTCGCTCCGGACCGGGGAGGCCGCGCCGGAGTTCCAATTGTCCGCTCCGGATGGGACGCTTCATTCGCTCCAAACGCTGCGTGGCAATGGTGGGCTGCTGGTGGTCTTCGCCTGCAATCACTGTCCTTTCGTGATCCACCTCGCCGATGCGCTCGGCTCCCTCGCCGCGGAGATCGAGTCCGAGGGGATTGGCACGGTGGCGATCAATTCGAACGATATCGAAAAGTATCCCGCTGATGCGCCCGACCGGATGGCTGTTTTCGCGGCCGGGCGCGGCTGGAATTTTCCCTATCTCTTCGATGAAACCCAAGAGGTGGCCAAGGCCTACGGCGCGGCCTGCACGCCGGACTTCTTCCTCTTCGATCACGAACTGCGGCTCTACTACGCGGGGCAATTCGATGGCACCCGCCCAGGTAGTGGCCGTACTCCGACCGGTGATGACCTGCGTGCCGCGGTGGCCGGGATGCTCGCCGGACAGGAGCCGCCGGAGCGCCCTTTTCCGAGCAGCGGTTGCAATATCAAGTGGAGGCCTGGCGGCGAACCGAACTACTTCCCACGGGCTTGAACTCGTCATCGCAAAAAAGGCCCGGCGTGCTGCCGGGCCTCCTTTTTTGGCGGATCGATCAGGCTGATTTCGACTTCTTCCCTTCGAAATGTTCTTCGATTTCCTCAAGGGTCTTACCCTTGGTTTCAGGAAGGAAGAATGCAGCGGTGATAAAGTAGATGACGGTGCAACCGGCCCAGAAGAAGAACATTGCCGAGTAGCCGTAGCTGCCCACGGTTGGCAGGAAGACCGCGGCGATGGTGGTCGAGACCGCCTGGTTGACGAGCAGTGCGATGGACATGCCATTGGAGCGGATCCGGGTGGGCATGAGTTCGGAGAGCGCGAGCCAGACGCACACGCCGGGGCCGGATGCGAAGGAGGCGATGAAGAGGATGAAACAGCCCGCAACGATCCATCCTGTGCTTTGCCCCGGGATGCTGCCGTATTTCACGGCCACGATCTCCAGAGCTTGGCCTTCGGCCTTCGTCATGTCGGAGAATGGATTGAGGTGCAGCCCGCGGAAGAATTCACCGATGACGCTATCCTTCAGCTCATCCGGCTTGGGCGGGGTGATGTCGATCACCGCGGGCAAGTGCGAGCCGGGTTGGACGGCAGCATATTTGACGTTCGTGTAAGGGCCGTACCTTGTAGGAGACCACCACTTGGGTGCCGTTCGTTGCCGCCGCAGGATCGACGGCACCCTCGAGTACCGGGGCCAGCGCGGGATCCCGAAGGTCGAGGCGGAAGCTGCGGGTGTCTTGGTTCAGCGAGGATGAAACCTTGTCCCTCAGGTCGATCCGCTTGGATTCAATGCCCCGGAAGGTCGTGGCAGCACCTAGCAGAGCCACGATGATGCCGGCGGTGCCCATCTTAAGCAGGAAGGTGCGGCCCTTCTTGTCGACGAGGGCGACGGCGACTACCGTCATCACGCAGTTCACGATGGTGAGGAGCACGTTGCCCTGGTTGCCGATCTTGCCGGTCAACCCCGCCTGTTGGAAAATGTTAACGGCGTATGCCAACACCGAATTGATCCCTGTTGCCTGGGTGCAGGCGAGGGTGATCAAGGCGAGGGAAAAGGGGAGGACATACTTCCTTTGAAGGAGCGAATCGCTGGCCGAGGTGTTTCCTTTGGCAGTGGCTGTGGCTTCCACATGCTCCATCTCTTGCAGGATCATACGGGCACCTTCCGGTCCGCTGGAGCGGGTAAGCGCGGCCAAGGCGGCTTCCTTGCGACCCTTGCGGAACAGCCAACGTGGAGATTCGGACACGAAGAACGCACCGATCAGGAAGGCGATCCCCGGAAAGATCGAGACCCAGAAAATCATGCGCCAAGCACTGTCCTTCGCGGCGAAGATCGCCGCCGGGTCGATGCCGGCGACTTCTTCAAGCTTGCTTACCCGGCCAGCGAAGAAGAGACCGATAAAGGCGGAAGCCACCAGACCTACCGTAAGCAAGAGCTGGAACATCCCCGTTCCCTTCCCGCGGGAGCTCGCCCCCAGGCACTCGGCCAGATAGAGGGGGATGACCACCCCGATAAGACCGCCGCTGATGCCTTGGAGAAGGCGACCGGCGATCAGGACATTGATCCCGTGCGAAAGAGTGATGATCGGGATGCTGGCCACGAACAGCGCGGCGCTGAGCAGCATGATATTCTTCCGGCCGAATAGGTCCGCCAGCAGCCCTGCGACGAGCGAGGAAAAAACGCTGCCCAGAAGCACGGCCGCTACCACGGTGGAGAGCTGGCCAGGGGTATAATGCGAAGTGGCTTCCAGATAGGGGAGGGCACCGGCGATAATCCCCACATCGATCCCGTACAGCAAGCCGCCTAATCCTGCTATGAGGAGAAGGAATTTATTATAGAATGTAGGACTGCCAGTGGTCGAAGAGGGTTTTGACATGAGCAAGGAAGCTCAACGAAACCTAGGGCCGGTTTCCGTCACGACAATCCTGAAAAAGCGCAGGGAAAAAGCGTTTTTGCGCATCAAGCAATTCTTCCTTTCGGGCGCAGGCCCGCTAGAGTCTCACAAATGGACGCGCTCATTCATCATCTGGAACGGAAGGAAGAGCTTTCGCCGCGGGAGATCCAGGTCGCCGCGGAACTGCTGCTCGACCCTCATGCCCCGGAGGAGAAGAAGGCGGCCTTGTTGGAGAATCTCTCCCGCAAGGGCGAGACTCCGGCGGAGATCGCGGGCTTCGTCGAGGCATTCCTGGAGCACGCGGTCGATCCTCATGTCGGCCTGCTCGACCTGGAAGGGCCGACCATCGATGTCTGCGGGACCGGCGGGGACAAGCTGAACCTCTTCAACGTCTCGACCACCGCGATGTTCGTGGTGGCGGCCACCGGAGCGGTGGTGCTGAAGCACGGCAACCGCGGCATTACTTCGAAAAGCGGCGGCGCGGACGTGCTCGAAGCGCTGGGCATCCGCATCGATCTGCCGGCGGATGGTTTCCGCGATTGTCTGGAGAAGGCGGGCGTCGGCTTCCTGTTCGCCCCGGCCTATCATCCGGCCTTCAAGGCCGTGGCGGGCGTGCGCAAGCAGCTCGCGGAGAAGGGCGTCAGGACGATCTTCAACAAGATCGGGCCGCTGATGAATCCGGCCAAGCCGCAGTGCCAATTGGTCGGCGTTTGCGAGCGGGAAATGTGCCCGGCATTCGCGGAAATCTTGCAGCGCCTCGGCCGTGAGAGCGCCTGGGTCGTGCAAGGGACCACGGGCGACGGTCGCTCCGTGGACGAGATGAGCCTGATGGGCTCCACCCGGATCTGCAAGGCGGGTGCCTATCAGGATCTGGAAGATGAGGAGGTGCGGCCACGCGACTTCGGCATGAAGCACGCGGAGGTGGAAGAGCTTCAGGGTGGCGATGCAGAGACCAATGCTGCGATCCTCGAGTCGATTCTTTCCGGCAAGGAAACCGGCCCTAAGCGCGACATGGTCCTGCTCAATGCCGGTGCCGCCATCGCCTGCTGCGGCCTCTCCGACGACATCGGCGACGGGATCGAGATCGCGCGGAAGCTGATCAACGATGGCAGCGCGCTGGACCGCCTGCGCCTCTTGCAGGATGCGGCGAAAAAGTGAGCGGGCGAGAGGGGAAATAAAAATTCGGGCCGCTGTCCTGGATCACCGCCCTTGTCCGTCGTTAAGGAAAGCGGGTTGCGGTCGTCGCGTCCACTTTCGCTCAAATCCACTAACAGACCTTATTCCATGACTCCTGAAGCCACCCCGATTGAACAACGAGAACTCGTCCTGACCCGCCTGATCGATGCCCCGCGCGAGAAGGTCTACCGCTGTTGGACGGAATCGGAATTGGTCAAGAAGTGGTTCGCGCCGTTACCTTGGACGACACCGCACGCCGAGATGGACGTGCGCCCCGGCGGTTCAAGCCTGATCGTGATGGCAGGTCCCGATGGCACCGAATTTCCCAACCGCGGGGTCTACCTGGAAGTGGTGCCGAACGAACGGTTGGTCTCCACGGATGCCTACGTGAAGGCTTGGGAACCTTCCGAGAAGCCCTTCATCACGATCGAGTTGACTTTCGCGGACGAGGACGGAAAGACCCGCTACACCGCCCGCGTGCTGCACTGGACGGTGGCCGACCGCCAGCAGCACGAGCAGATGGGATTCCATCAGGGCTGGGGCCAGTGCACGGATCAGCTGGAGGAGCTGGCGCGGGGGATTTGAGGTGTGATCTGACGCGTCAGCGCCCGGGAGCGCGGAGGCACTGCCCCGCAGAGTGGTTCCCGGCCATCGTGCGTTGTGATGGATCGAGGGAAGCGGAACGGCGCTCTCCATCAGGACTGCGAGATTCTCACCGCTGAAAGGGACCATTCTGCGGGCCGGGTGGCTCCGCGCTCCCAGGGGAAGAGCCGTCCGTTGCTCGACATTTTCACCGTTTCGCTTTCGGTAGCTTCAGCCATGCCGTGATCTCCGCCAGCGGCTTGGTGTTCAGCACGTCCTCCCGCCTGAGCCAGCCTTTCCGTGCTACATCGGCACCGAGCTTGATGAACTGGAGCTGCTGGGTGGAGTGGGCATCGGGATTGATCGAGGTCAGCACGCCCTTGTCCCGCGCGCGGTGCCACCAGCGCCAGTCCATGTCGAAGCGCTTCGGGTTGCAGTTGAACTCGATTACCGTGCGGGTCGCCGCTGCGGCATCGATGATCTTTTCGTGGTTCACCTTGTAGGGCTCGCGCCGCAGCAGGAGCCGGCCCGTGAGGTGGCCGATGAAGGTGATGAAGGGATTCTCCATCGCGCGGATGATGCGCTTGGTCATCTCGTCCTCGCTCAAGGTCGTGGCGTTGTGGACCGAGGCGACGGCGAAATCGAGGCTGGCCAGCAACCCGTCGTCGAAGTCGAGGGAACCGTCCTTGAGGATGTCCACCTCCGATCCGGCGAAGAGCCGGAAGTGCTCGGTGGCATTGGCACGGTTCCAGGCGGCGATGGTTTCGATCTGCGCGGCCAGCCGGGTTTCGTTCAAGCCGCTGGCCTGGGGCGAGGATTTCGAGTGATCCGAAATCCCCAAGTACTGCAAGCCTAGTTCCTGCGCGGCGGCAGCCATCGCTTCGAGGGTGGACTTGCCGTCGGACTCGGTGGTGTGGCTGTGGAAGGTCCCGCGCAGGTTCTCCCATTCGACCAGCCGCGGCAGGGTTCCCGCATCGGCGGCTTCGATCTCGCCGCGGTTCTCGCGGAGCGCGGGCGGGACGAAGTCGAGGCCCAGCGCGCGGTAGATGTCCGCCTCGGAATGGACTTCCGGCGGCGCTTCTCCGGTGAAGCCGTATTCGTTCAGGGACCAGCCGTGCTTGAGCGCCCGCGAACGGATCGCGACGTTGTGCTCCTTGCTGCCGGTGAAGTACATCAGCGCGAAGGGGTACTGGGCATTGCTCACCGCGCGCAGGTCGCATTGCAGCCCGTCGGCGAGGCGGATCGAGCACTTCGTATCGCCCTGAGCGATGATCTCCGCGGCCTGCGGCAGACTGCCGAAGAACTTGGTCAGGGTCGCGGGCTCCGCGGTCGCGACGATGAAATCGAGATCGCGCACGACTTCCTTGGAACGCCGCATCGATCCGGCCACCGACGCCTGAAACACCGCGGGATGCTCGCGCAGCAGCGCCAGGATTTCCTCCGCAGCGATCGTCGCGACATCGAGCCGGAAAGCCTCGGCCACTTGCTCGGAACGAGTGACCGCCTCGAGGATTTTCGTCTGGGTCTTCGCGCCGAAGCCGCTGAGGGCCGCGACCGTGCCCGCCTCGCAAGCGGCCTTGAGCGCGGCGATCGAATCGACGCCGAGCTGCTTGTGGAGTGCGGCGATCTTCTTCGGGCCCAAGCCTTCCAGCTCGAAGAGTTCGAAGAACGTGTCCGGATAGTCGGCGCGGAGCTTCTTGTGAAAGCCCAACTCGCCGGTGCTGGCGAGTTCATGGAGCTTGTCGCGCAGCGCCTCGCCGAGGCCCTTGATGCCCTCGAGCTTGTTCTCCTCCGCCAGAGCCACGATGTCGCCATCGAAGGATTCCACGACCTCCGCCCCCTGGCGATAGGCGCGGACCTTGAAAGGGTTCTCTCCCTGGATCTCCAGCAGGAGGGCGATCTCCTCCAGAACCTCGGCCATGCGTTCGCGGGTGACGGGCATGCGCGGAGCCTAAGAGGCCGCATCGGGCGAATCAGCCGGAAAATTCAAGGAATTCGGTCCAGCGTGCCTTTGCTTGGCACTTGGACCTTTTCACTTGGAACTTCCAGTCACGGCACCGTCAGAAAGTCCGCCACCACCATCCGGTGGTCGCTGCGGCGCGTGGTCACGGCCGCGCAACGGAGCGGCCGCAACTGGCGGGAGGCGTGGATCTGATCGATGCGGAGGATTGGAATCCGCCGCTGGTAAGTATTTCCCCAGCCGGAACCCGCTTGGACGAAGGCATCTTCAAAGTCGCCCTTGAGCAGGCTCTGGATCGGGTCGGAGGGCGGGGCGTTGAAGTCCCCGCCGACGATGGAGGGGCGGCCCGGCGCGGTATCGGCCAGGACCTGAAGTGTGTGCCAGAGCTCGGTGGCGCGGATGTTCCGGCTGACGGAATGCTCCTGCCAGCAACCCGGGTCCCAGAGCCGCAGGTCGGTGGCGGCGGTCTGGAGATGTACGTTCACCACCTCGATGAACGTGCCGTCCGGCTTGGCCACGGTGACCTGTTGGTCGCGGTAGAGCTGGTTGCGGACTTCGCGGCTGATCCGCCAGCGGGTCACGATGCCATTGGAAAGGAAGGTCCGATAATCGCCGTGGCCATGGTAGAGGCGATCCGCCACGTGCTTCACTTGAAAGGGCTGGACCTCCTGCAGCAGCACGATGTCCGGATCCCAGCGCTGGATGTCGATCGCCGGGTCGTTGCCGCCGTCGTAGTTGAAGTAATTGCAGTTCAGCGTGAGGACGCGGAGCAGCGGCTTGCCATCGGCCAAGCCGGCCTGGCCCGGCTCGGGCCGCGACTTGTTGATATTGGTGGTCAGGATCCGTGCTTCATCGGCACCGATCAGGATCGTGATCGCCCAGACGCCGGTGACCCAGAGCGATAGCGGCGCCCGGAGAAACCAGAAGGCGATCATGGAGAAACAGAGGCCGATCCCGCCCCAGAGCCAAATCGGCATGACCGTGTAGGCCGCCAGCAACTCCGGCTGACGCCCGAAGGCGTAAACCGTGAACACATGCAGCAGCAGCGAGCAGCCGACAAGAAACCATCCGGCGCGTCGGCGGAAGCGGGAGGACTTCATCGGGCCGTCGTAGTGGTGCCGGTGGATGAGCGGGTCAAAATGGCAGCCCCATGCCGCCGGTCAGCTTCTTCATTTCCGCGGCGGAGTATTCCTTGCCCTTGTTGATGGCCTCCTGGACGCCTTTCAGCACCAGATCCTGGAGGAAATCGACGTCATCCGGATCGACCACCGACTTGTCGATGACGATCGATTGCACGTCGCCCGCACAGGTCGCGACGACCGTGACCTTGCCGCCGCCGACGCTGGCTTCGACGGTCTTCTTGGCAAGTTCCTCCTGCGCAGCGGCCATCCCGGCCTGCATCTTCTGCGCTTGCTTCATCAGTTTTTGAATATCCATACGAAAGATACAAGACTTGGAGGCTCAAGACGCAAGACTTGAGCCGGATTCTTCCCTTCTACATTGGCACTTGGAACTTCCCATTTGGAACTTTCACCGCTTGAGGGTGGCCTCGAACATTTCCAGAGCAGTTTGGATGAGAGGATCCTTATAAAATTCTTCCATCGGATCGACCTTCGGCGCGGCTGGCTCCGGCGGGGCCAAGGGCTCGGGTCTCCATGGCGGCGCCTCCGCGAGAGGCTCGGGCTCCGGTTCATCCGGTGCATTGGCGATCAGGGCGTCGAGCGAAGAGAAAGCGCCCGATCCGGAGGGAGCGGTCGGTTTCGGAGCTTCGACGGCGACAGCCTGCGGCGGCGGCTCGGGGACGATCGGCTCCGGTTCGGACTCCGGCTCCGGTGCGGGCAGGGGAGCGGCGGCTGCCGGCTCGGGAGTCGCGAGGACCGGGGCCGCTTCAGGCGCGGGAAGGGGAAGGGGCGCGGGTGCGACCGTTTGCGGTGCGTAGGAGACCGGCGAGGTGAGGTGTTCGGTCGCGCCGGCGAGAACCTTGATGACATCGGAAAGCCGGACCTCGCCGAGCGATTGGATCGCCTTGATCAGGCCGATCTCAAGATGCAGGCGCTTGTTAGAGGCCCACTTCATGCGGGCCTCGGTCTCGGCGAAGATGTCGATGACCGAGAGCAGGCGCTCGGCAGGGTAGCTGTCCGCCGCGCCACGCAGGGCGGCCCAAGTCTCTGCCGGAATCCCCGCGCCGCCGGTCGATGCGTCAAGCTTGGCGACGAGCAAGGCCCGCATGCCGCCGATCAATTCGTCGAGGAGTTGGGAGAGTTCCCGCCCGGCCTCAGCCTCGCGCTGGACCGTCGAAAGGGTAACCGGCGTGTCGCGTGCCAGCAGGCCGCCCAGTACCGCCGCCACGGTTTCGCGGGAGGTGAAGCCGAAGACATCGAGCACGTTGGCCTCGGTGATCGTCTCACCGCAGAAAGCGACGAGTTGGTCGAGCATCGATTGGGCATCGCGCATTCCGCCGTCCGCGCCCTTGGCGATGGCCCAGGCGGCGGATTCGTGGAGGTCCACCTTCTCCTCGGAGGCGATGTGGCGCAGGTGCTGGGCGATGGTTTCCGCGGGGATCGGCCGCAGGTCGAAACGCTGGCAGCGGGACAGGATGGTCGGCAGGACCTTCTGAGCCTCGGTGGTGGCGAAGATGAACTTCACGTGTTCCGGCGGCTCTTCGAGGGTCTTCAGCAGCGCGTTGAAAGCTGCCGTCGATAGCATGTGGACCTCGTCGATGTAGTAAATTTTGAACTGCCCGCGTGCCGGGGCGAAGCGGACCGACTCCCGGATATTGCGGACGTCCTCGACGGAATTGTTCGAGGCCCCGTCGATCTCCAGCACGTCCAGCGAGCGGCCCTCGGCGATCTCGACGCAGAGATCCTCGTCGGGATCGAAGTCCACCCTCGGTCCTCCCTTGCAGTTCAGCGCCTTCGCGAGAATCCGGGCGGTGGAAGTCTTCCCGGTGCCCCGCGGCCCGACGAACAAGTAGGCGTGCGCCAACCGCTTTTGGGCGATGGCGTTCTTCAAAGTCCGTACGACGTGATCCTGGCCCAGCACGTCGTCGAAGGTTTTCGGGCGGTATTTCCGGGCGAAGACCTGATAGCTCACGCGGGGGAGGGTAGGAGGGATCGGACGTTTGTCAGCACCGGGTTTGGTCGAATTGATCGAATCCGCCAGAACGCTGGATTACCAACCACTTGGGGGGAGGTCGTTCGGGCGAATCACGCGATCGAAGAGCGCCTTTCCTAAAACAAATTGGAGGGATTTTTCATGCTCGTATCAGCTCTGCGTATGATTGGATCGGCCGAACCCATTCTCCTCCCCCTCAGAACTCCCGGAAGCGGTCAACAAGGAGCGAAGCAGTCAGCACCAGGATGCTGGCGCTGACGTATTCTCGAGTTGCCCGCAGGAGCCTCGTTGGGAGGAAGGTAGTTTGATACCCAAACCCATGATAGCCCTACCCCGAAAACTCCTCGTGGCCGCCTTGGCGTGCCTCGCTTACGCGAGCGCCGCTCCTCCGATGCGAATTCTCCCCATCGGGGATTCGATCACGCAAGGCTCCCCGAGCAGCAATTACCGTCCCGCCCTCCGCACGATCCTTACGAATGCGGGCTACGAGGTGGACTACGTCGGCACCAACACGGTCGAACCCGGCAACCTGACCGACCGGGAGCACGAAGGCCACGGCGGCTGGCGCATCGACCAACTCGATTCGAATGTCGCCGGCTGGTTCAGCGCGATCGAGGACCCGGACTTCATCCTCCTCCACATCGGCACGAACGATTTCGGCCAAGGTTTCAATACCACCACCGCCATCGACCGCTGGGATGCCCTGATCCTGAAGATGGCCACGCTGCGCCCGCACGCGAATATCGTGGCGACCAATATCATGCAGCGCAGCGGCGGCTTGGACGCCCAGATCCAGACGCAGTTCAATGCCACCGTGCAGCAGCGGGTGGACGCGCACATCGCCGCGGGCCGCAAGGTGACCTTCCTCGACATGCGCGCGGCGGTGCCGCTCTCCGACATGCCGGACGGCCTGCATCCGAACCAGGTCGGCTCGGACAAGATGGCGGCCGCATGGCTCGGTAGGATCCAAGCACTCTCCACGCCGGAGGGCGATTTCAGCGATCCGGCAGTCGCGCGGGTGCGCGGCAGCGTGTCGCGAACGGAGGTGACAGTCACCTTCAGCAAGCCGGTGGCGGATTCCGCGGGCGATCTCTCGAACTACGCGATCGACGGCGGGGTGACGATTTCCTCGGCCACCTTGGACGCCACGAAACGCAAGGTCACGCTGGTCACTTCCCCGCACACGGATAACACCATCTACACGGTCACGGTGAATAACATCGTGGACCGCCAGACGCCGACTCCCAACGCGATCGAGCCGGACAGCACCAAGACCTTCACCCCGCCGATTCCCCGCGGCTATCAGAGCAAGGTCGCGGAATCCGAGCAATACGCGCTGGCCTACTCGCTCGATATCCCGATGAACCCGGCCTACCGCCAGTTTCAGCCGGCCTATCAGGTCGACAACCGCAGTACGCTCGGTGGCTTCGACCGCGTCGCCTACTACGTCGAACTCCAGTCGGAAAACGGCGACCTCCAGTATGTCTGGACCTCGATGGATGCCTTCACGCAGGACGCGGGCAAGATCGCGGTGCCGACCGTAGGGAGCGGTGCCTTCTTCCAGCAAGCGGTCACGAATCTCAACGTCATCTCGAACGTGGCCGGCCTCACGACCGGCAGCAGCCCGGCGGGCAATATCGAATTTTGGCCGGGCAATTACCAGAAGGGCAACTCCGCCGGCGTGACCGGTGCCAGCGGCGAACTCTACGACTTCGGCGACCAGCCGACGCAGGGCGACTATGGCTCGATGCAGGTCCATAACACCGCTGCCGCGCAGACCGTCTTCGCCTTCAACAACTGGGGCACGCACCTCACCACCAAGATCGCCGACCTCGGCATCGGCAACGACCCTTTCCCGGTCACCGAGGGGAAGGACTGGACCTTCCACAACAACGCCGGTGCCTACAGCATCCGCTCCCTCCAGGTGCTGGTGCGCTCCACCGGGGATCATGTCGCGCCGGCGGTGGTCTCCGCCATCGCCGCCGCGGGCCGCTCGCAGGTCGTGGTGAATTTCTCCGAGTCGCTCGCCAGCGCTTCCGTGAATGCCGCCGGCTTCACCTTGAACAATGGCGTCACGGTCTTGTCGGCGACGCTTTCGGCCGACCGCCGCACGGTGACCTTGCAGACCACGCTGCAGCCGCAGGCCACCCCGCTGACACTTTCGATTGGTGAGGTCCGCGATAGCTCGGCGAATGCCAATCCGATCGCCGCCGGCACCACCGCCGCGGTCAGCACGAACACGATTCCGGCGGAGATCACCGCGAATATCGGCGGGGCGGCCGCGGGCTACGAGCTCGTCTACTCCTCGGATCTCCCGGTGGTCGGGAATTTCTCGGCGGGCAATCCCTACAAATACGACGACCGCGCTGCGGCAGGGAATTTCACGAAGGTCGCCTACTATCTGGAGCTCCAGCAGCAGGGCCAGCCGACGCGCTATGTGTGGGCTTCCATGGATTCCTTCACCGGCGGCCGCAATCACATCGGCATTCCGCTCGCGGCGACCGGTGCCATCTTGCAGCAGAATGTGACCAACCTGAACGTCATTTCGAATGCGCCGGGCGTGGTGAACGGTACGACCGCCACCGGCGGGAACATCGAGTTCTGGCCGCACAGCTACAACGCGGTGGACACCCTCGTTATTCCGAATGCGAGTGGTTCCAACTTCGACACGGGTGACAACCGCCTGACGGGAACCTACGGCTCGATGCAGGTCCACAACCACGACGCGGGCGCGAACCAGACAGTCTTCGCCGTGAATCACTTCGGCGTGAACGGCAGCGTTCTCGATATCGGCATGGGCAACAATCCCGCGCCCGTCGATGCCGGTGTGGACTGGACCTTCGCCGCGAACGCCGGGAGCTACAGCAAGCGCACGCTCCATGTGCTGGTGCTGCCCGGAGTGACCACGAATGCTGACCTGGTCACGAAGGTCCCGGAAGCCGCAGGCTATCAACTCGCTTACTCGCTCAACATCCCCGCCACCGGCAATCTCAGGAGCGGCAACGGGTTCGCACCCTATCAGGTGAACTATGCCGGTGCGCTAGGCCCTTTCAACCGCGTGGCTTACTACATGGAGCTTCAAAAGACCGGCGATGCCGGACCGAGCTACGTGTGGACCTCGATGGATGCATTCACCCAGGATGCGACCCGGATCGGCGTGCCGAGCGGATTGATTTTCCAGCAGCAGGTCACGAATCTGAATGTGGTCTCGAACGTGGCGGGCGTGGTCAACGGGACCAACCTGGCGACCGGCAATATCGAGTTCTGGTCCGGCAGCTACAACGCGAACAATGCCCTCGGCATTCCCAATGCCAATAACTCCAACTACGACTGGGGTGACGGCGGCGGCAGCGCGGGCAACGGGCACGGCTCCATGCAGATCCACAACCACGGGGCAAGCCAGACGATCCTGGCGTTGAACAACTGGGGCTCGCCGAACAACGCCTCCAATCCCTTGTGCATCGGCATCGGCAATGGTCCGCTGGTGGCCAGCCCCGACTGGACCTTCGCCAACAATGCGTCGACCTACGATGTAAAGCGGGTCTTGCAGGTCTACGTCCTGCCCGGCAATTCGGATGTCACGGCTCCCTCCATCTCGGCGCTGCGGCCTTCCGTGGACGGGGACGCGGTGCGGCTCACCTTCAGCGAGCCGATCTCCCAGAACGCGCCTTCCGTGGCGAATGTGAGCATCGCCGGTCTCACCGTCACCGGCATCGAATTCCAAGGCACCAGCGACCTGATCGTGCGCACCAGCGCGCAGGTTCCGGGCAATGTCTACACGGTAAACGTAAGCGGCGTGAGCGACCGCAGCCCTGTTGCGAATACGGTTCCGCGCACTGCGAACTTCACGGCCTATACCCCGCCGGCGGTGTTCGCAAATATCCCGGAGATCGCGGGCTATCGCCACGTGCTCAGCCTGAACCTGCCCGGTCCGGTTCCGAACTATAACAACAACGGGATCAACTATGACCTCGACGAGCGGAAGTTCGGTGACCTCGGATTCGACCGCGTGGCCTACCTGATGGAGCTGAACGGCAACTGGGCCTACGCGTCCTTCGACAGGCACACACACCTCCCCAGCCAGATCGGCGTGCCCGTCCTGACGACGAATCCGGTCCCTATCCAGCAGCTCGTGACGCACATGAACGTGGCCTCGAACGTCGCGGGCGTGGTGAACGGCAGCGACATCGCCACCGGCAACATCGAGTTCTGGGGTGGCAACTATGATGGCATCAACGAGCGCAATATCCTAGGGGCGAGTCCCACGCTCTTCGACTTCGGCGACCGTATGACCAACGGCGGCCACGGCTCGATGCAGATCCACAATTACGGTGCCGCCCAGACCATCATGGGCTTCAATAACTGGGGCTCGAATACCACCGAGAATTCCGAAATGGGGATCGGCAACAATACCGCCCAAGCGGCGGGCCACACCGACTGGACCTTCGCCAACAATGGGCTCAGCTACACCACGAAGCGCCTCTATGTCTTGGTTCGCGAAGGCAACCCGAGCGGGCCGGCCGCCCAGTTCTATGCCGAGCCGGGCAACCGGATCGCAGATGTTGGTGAAGACGTGACTTTCACGGTGAGTGTGGCGGGCCCCGGTCCCTACACCTACCAGTGGCGTCACAATGGTCTGAACATCGTGGGGGCTACCCAGCCTTGGCTGGATCTCGGTGCCATCGACGGTGCCGATTCCGGAAGCTATGATGTGATCGTGACGGACCCCGGCTTGGTCGCGACGACCAGCCCGGCGGGAAGCCTGATTGTCACGGGACTGCCACTGGAGCCGACGGAGATCACGATCAACGGTGGCGATTCGGTGGCATTGGTTTTCCACGGGGATCCGGGCCGTAGCTACCAGATCCAGCGCAGCGGCGTGCTCGAAGATTGGCAGGTGCTCGAAACAATTACCGCCCCGGCGAGTGGCGACATTCCTTATCTGGATGAAGACCCTCTCGGACTGGCGGGCTACTACCGCGCGGTACCCCAACCGTAAACGGTCTCTTGACGGGCGGTCCGCACGGCTTTCCGTGCGGACCGCTCCCGACGGGGAAATGGCATTGCCGTCTCCCGCCGGGACACCTAGGGACTGCCGCCATGATCCCCAGCGCAGAGGAGAAAAGGGCCCGCTACGCCACCGCCCGCGCACAGATGACGGCCCTATGGGCGGGCGAGCCCGACACCATCGCGCGGATGGCGGCTGCCGCCTGCATCCTCCATGAAGCGATGCCGCATGCCTTCTGGACCGGCTTTTACCGGGTGGTCGGCGCCGGATTGGTGATCGGACCTTATCAAGGCACTCCGGGCTGCTCGCGGATCGCCTGGGGCAGGGGTGTCTGCGGCACGGCATGGGCAAGCGGCGAGACGCAGGTGGTCGCGGACGTTCACGAGTTTCCCGGGCACATCGCCTGCGACAGCCGCGCGGAGAGCGAAATCGTGGTGCCGGTGAAGGACCGGCGCGGAACGGTGATCGCGGTCTTCGACGTGGATTCGGCGGAGAAAGGGGCTTTCGACGAGGTGGATCGGGAGGAATTGGAGGCGATTTTCGCGGGGTTTTGAAGGGGGCTTCCTTCTCTCTTGGAAGCCGCGGCAAGCTGCTGCTAGTTTCCTGCCATGAGTTCACCGGACCCGCACCGTATCGAGGGCCTGCGCCGCCAGCCGAAGGGCGGCTTCCCGTGGCTGCGCGCCAGCTCGCTGGTGCTGTCGGTCGGCGGGGTGGCGTTTTTGTTCACCCCGGCGGGCCAGCGGCTGTTCCGGAAGGAGACGGTGGTGACCACGGTGTCCCCGAATGCGAAGAGCGATGCGGAGGACATCGAGCGGCAGTTCGAGGCGCGCCACCGGCAGGACCTTGAACAGCAGGAGGCTGAATTCGAGAAGGAGCGGGAGACGCTGAAGAAGCAGCTCGATGACCTGGCCAAGAAGCAATCCGCGGAGCCGGGCGATGAGCCGGAGCCGCCGCTCTCGACGCACACCGCGCAGAGCGGCGGGGACGTGCGGACCCTGCGCTCCGGCATCCCCTTCAAGTCCGAGGTGAAGGTGGAGAAGGGAGGCATCGCGTCCAAGGAGCGCAAGGACGGCGATTCCTACGTCGCCGAATACACGCTCAAGATCCGCGTGCCGGAGCCCTCGAAGACCCTGGAGCAACTGCAGACCGTGAACCCGAAGTTGGGCACCCTGCTGCCCGGCTTGGCCGCGATGATGGAGAAGCCGGAGGTGTCCCGCTGGTTTTTCGCGCTCTATGAAAACAAGACCAGCCGCCTGAAGCAGGAGGCGACGCGGCTGAACGAACTGCTGACCAAGCACAATTACTACGACTGCGAGACGATCCTCAATCTCCAGCACCCGCAGAGCGGCCGGAAGGTCTTTTTGCTACAAGCGGAGATGGATGTGGTCTCGGACGGCTCCGATGGCGACCGCTTGGCGAGCATGCCGGATGAGATCGTGAACTCGACCCACTACCAGCCCTTCACCAGCTACGGTTGGCCGAAGAAAACCCAGGTGGCGAACCCGCTGATCGCCGGATGGGAAAGCCGGATCGCGGGGGCGAACAAGGAACTCGGCGATAGCAAGACCACCGCCGAGCGGAAAACCTGGCTACGCGACCGCATCAAGTATCTCAAGCGCGGGATCGAGGACATGAAGTCGCGCAGCTTCCTGATCGCGGACTACGATCCCTTCATCGTGATCCCGGTCAATCTGCTGAGTTCGTCCGATCCCTATGCTCCGAAGGCGGGCGACTACGCCGTGGTTGTGCACGGGGAAAAGCTCTACCCGGCGATCGTCGGTGACGGCGGGCCGACTTTCAAGGTAGGCGAGGCCTCGCTGCGGATGGCGAAGGAGATCAATCCGCGGGCGTCTTCCTACAGCCGGCCGGAATCGAACCTGGTAGTGACCTACCTGGTTTTCCCCGGCTCACGGGAGGAGACGAAAGGTCCTCCGGACTACGAGAAGTGGCGTGCCAAGTGCGAGGAGCTGCTGAAGGAATGCGGCGGGACGGCTGCTGGTGTGGAGCTTCACCGCTGGCAGAACCTCTTGCCCGATCCAACACCGCCGCCTGTTCCCCCGCCAGCACCGGAACAGGCGCCTGTTCCTGCTCCCTCGCAGCCCCCGCCACCGACCAATCCCGAGGTCACTCCGCGTTAGTCCTGAATCGCTTTCTGCCGGTTTATCTGCTTTGCAACTGTTGCGGTCCTTCCCATATCCGCGTCTTCAAATGAGATTCGTTGGGAATATAGCGCCTTTGCTCATGGCTAGTGCCTGCATGGCTGGTGCTGCGGATGTTTTTGTTTTCGCAGATACCCTGTCTTATGCCCGCCGCGAGCATACAGCCACATTGCTTCCCAATGGGAAGGTGCTCGTCAGCGGGGGAATCGGCAACAGTGGAACTTCCAACGGCTGCGAACTCTACAATCCAGCCACTTCCACTTGGGGCTCCACCGGGGACTTGAGCAAGCACCGGCGGAATCACAGTGCCACCCTTCTTGGCAACGGCAGGGTTCTCGTGGCCGGGGGATTCGACGACTACAACATTCCCCTCCAAGCCGAACTCTACGATCCCTCCGCCGGAACCTGGAGCGCGGCCGGATCACTCGTGAATGGCCGCAATGCCCACACGGCCACGCTTTTGGACAGCGGGAAGGTTCTCGTGACCGGCGGACGCACGACCGCCGACGGCTCGGGAACGACCTATCCCACCCGTGCGGAAGTTTATGATCCGGTCGCCAATGCTTGGTCTGCCACCGGCTTCCTCGCGACCGGACGGGCTAACCATACCGCCACCCTGCTGCAGAATGGCAAGGTATTGATTACGGGTGGAATTGGGACCGGCGGCTATTCCACGGGCTGCATGCTTTACGATCCGGTTCCCGGCACTTGGTCCGCGACCGGTGCCCTTGCCACGGGCCGCGCCCAACACACCGCTACCCTTTTGCCGGATGGCAAGGTTCTCGTGGCGGGGGGCTTCAATGGCGCTTTCCTCACCGCTACCGAGCTATACAATCCTCTCGATGGGACTTGGAGCACCACGGGAGCCATGACCTTCGCGCGGCGGAACCACACGGCCACGCTGCTGCCCGATGGCCGCATCTTGATCGCTGGCGGTGCGAGCAGCGGCGCCACCTATCCCACCCCTGCGGAGTTCTATGGTCCGGCGAGCGGTACATGCAGTCCGGGTCCCGACCTGTTCGAAGAACGTGAATTCCATACCGCCACGCTATTGCCGGAGGGCGAGGTGGTGCTCGCAGGCGGTTCCCGCACCGGCTTTTTATCGGTGACCGAGCTTTACGATACTCCGAATCTCACCAGATCTGCTACATCGCTGCTGACGGAGTCGTCCGTGCGCTTGGGCGGCAACGTGACGAACATCGGGAGCGCCTCCGTCACGGGCCGGGGCGTCGTCTTCGCCCCGGCTGCCATCAACAGTGATCCAAAGCTGGGAGGACCGGGTGCCACCGCAGTAGCGGCCGCTGGCACGACCGGTTCGTTCACGGTCAATCTGAGCGAACTCTCACCCGGCACCGCCTACCGGTTCCGGGCATACGCGATGAATGCGGTGGGTACCGGCTACAGCACGGCGGGCAGTTTCACCACGCTGACGGCTCTCGAAGCGTGGCGGAAGAAATGGTATGGGATCACCACCGACACCGGCGATGCTGCCGATGGGGCCGATCCTCACGGCACCGGGCTTCCGAATCTGGTGGTCTTCGCGTTTCTGGGGCCAGGCCACGATCCGGCGAAGGCAAGGCCCGCACAGTTACCTCAAGCGGGGTGGGCGGAGGGCGCTTTCGGCTATTCCTTCTCGCCGCCGGCTGGAGTCACCGGGATCCTCTACGAGGCCGAGCAGAGTGCGACCTTGGACGAGGGGAGTTGGCTGCCCGTTCCCGATACGGGGAGCGACGGCGGCTATCGTTTCGTGCTGTCAGGAAACGGCCCGAAGTCGCATTTCCTGAGGCTGAAAGTCACCCGGCCTTGAGCAGGCGTTCTCCATCGCGCTTCCCCGGCAGGGGAAGGGTGTCAATCAGCGGGAGGGGGATCGACTCGAACCCGTTCCCAGATCGTGCCAACCGACGGGGCGGCGATTGAACCGGGCTGCCGCGATGCGGGATTGATTTCCCGCTGCCGCAAGGTCGATGCTGGCGGGTAATGAAAGCCCTCCTCACCGTCATCGGCTGCGCACTGCTGACCCTGACCCTTCCCGGACTCGCGGCGGAATCCCGCGAATGGAAGACGGCCGACGGTGGCAAGACGATCCAGGCGGAGTACGTGAGCGCGAAGGATGGCAAGGTCACGATCCGCCGCAGCGACAACCGCAAGATCTTCACCATCGCGCTGGACACGCTTTCGCAGGCGGACCGCGAATGGGTGGCCAAGCAGCTCGAAGCGGAATCCGAAGAGGCGGCGAAGTCCGACAAGAGCAACCCCTTCGCCAAGCTGCTGAGCGGCGAGTGGCAGAAGACCGAGGGCCACGGCCTGTCCTACCGGATCTTCGGTGCGCGCAAGCTGCGCGGGGCGGATGAGACCGGCTATCCGCTGGTGATCTACCTGCATGGCCGGGGCGGGGATGTGATGACACCGGAGCAGCCCGGCGAGGCCAAGACCTTCTCGCAGGAGGAGAACTACCGGAAGCGCGAGTGCATCATCATCGCCCCGCAGTGCCCCAAGGATGCTTCCTGGGATGGCAAGAACAGCGAGGCGGTGGTGGAGATCATCGGGGATCTGGTGAAGAATCTGGCGGTCGACAAGAAGCGGATCTACCTCACGGGCTATTCGATGGGTGGCTACGGCACCTTCCACCTGCTGGGTCAGGAGCCCCGGCTCTTCGCGGCAGGGGTGCCGATTGCCGGCGGCGGCGATCCGAACCGCGCGGAGTCCTTCAAGAACGTGCCGACGTGGGTCTTCCACGGGGCCAAGGATCCGACGGTCAATGTGGACCAGAGCCGCAAGATGGTGGAGGCACTCAGAAAAGCGCGCGCGGAGGTGAAATACACCGAATACGAAGAAGGCGACCACGGCATCGCCGGAAAGGTCTACGCGGACCCCGAACTCCACGAATGGCTATTCAAACAACACCGTTGAGGCGAGCGGAGTTGCAAAACCGTCGCCAAGGGGTGACGATGACAGCATGTCGAAAACCGCGTGCTATTTGATCCGCAAGGCCTCCGAGCATGAGGCGACGCGGATCGCCGGGATCCACGTGGCGGCTTGGCGGGCTGCCTATCGCGGGCTGATTCCGGACGACTACCTGGATAGTCTGGACCCCTTGCAGCGCGCGGTGACATGGAAGGCGCTGATCGGGGCGCCGGAGGAACTGGTCATGGTGGCGGTGCGAGGCACGCGGGTCGCGGGATTTTGTTCACTGCAGGCCTCCCGCGATCCGGCTGCGCCTCCGGAGATCGCGGAGATCTCCTCACTCTACGTCGAGCCCCGGGAGTGGCGTCATGGAGCGGGAAGTAGTCTGGTGGCGGCGGCGGTGGATCATGCCACGAAGCATCGCTTCGTGGCGTTGACCTTGTGGGTGCTGGCGACCAACGAGCGGGCGAGGCAGTTCTATGCTGCGGCGGGATTCGAGCCGGACGGGACGGAGAAGGAGGACCGGCGGCTGGGCTTCCCGATCCACGAACTGCGCTACCGCCGCGGCTTGTGAGGCCGCTCAGTCCCGTAGGCAATGCGAGTGGCGCTCCCACCACGCCAAGCCGCAGAGGACCGCGCTGGCGATTGCCATCAGCAGCCACGGCGCGAGGTGGCTTGCCGCGGGGATCAGGCAGGCCAGCAGAATGATGGCGACAATGTGAGCCCGCGAGCTATGTCCCGCGATGGCCCGCTTGAAGAGCAGGCTGCCGAATAGGTAGAGGGCACTGCCGCCAAGCACGGCAATCGTCACATTCCAATCGCTATGGCCGGAAGGATGGGCGAGCACGAATTCATCCGCCACGGCGGAGAGGATGATCCCGGCGACAAGGAAGAGGTGCAGGTAGGTATAAGCCAGCCGCGCCAGCCGGCCCGGATTGTCCGACTCCGCGATCCTGTGCGTGCCGAAGTCCGAGGCCGCATCGAAATATAGCCACCACATGGCGATGCTACCGAGCAGCGATGCCGCGAAGGCACCGATCACGGGGCCGGTCCACTCCAAGCCGCTGAAGGTAGCGCCGGCGACGAGGATCGATTCCCCGAGCGCGATGATGATGAAGAGTCCGCAGCGCTCCGCGATGTGATGGCCCGAGACGTCCCAATCCGCCGCCGCCGATTTCCCCAAGCCGGGAGTGTGGAAACCGAGCGACGGGGAGACGGTACTCGATTGCCAGGGCAAGGCCCCACCAAGCCATGCGCGCTGCGCCGTCTGCGAAGGCTCCGGCGATCCAGAAGATCGCCGCGACGACCAGCCAAGCGAGAATCCGCTGGAAATTCCGGATCATCAGGGGCTGCCCGCGAACCGCCCACAGGAAGAACAGGGTGCGGCCGACCTGCATCGCCACATAGGCCCCGGCGAAGGCCGGCCCGCGCTTCCCGAAAGCCTCCGGGATGGACGCGGAAAGCACCAGGCCGAGAACCATCATCGCCAGCAGGGCGATGCGGATCGGCAGCTTCTCCGGATCGAGCCAGTTCGTCACCCAGGTGGTGAAGACCCATACCCACCACACCGCGAGCAGCAACATCCCGGTCTGCAGGGCCCCAAGCAGAGAGAAGTGCGCGATCAGCGCGTGCGAGAGCTGCGTGATGGCAAAAACGAAAACGAGGTCGAAGAAGAGTTCGATGAACGATACCTTCCCGGCATCATGGCCGTCCTTGGAACGGAGCAGGGCTCCTGGACCGCTCATGGATTCGGCTCCCGGAATTCGTGGCCTTCGATCCAGGAGACCAGCAAAAGCCCGCCGATCGCCGAGACGTTCTTCAGAAACTGCAACAACTGCTCGTGCTGCATATTGCCGCCGTAATTCCAGAAAGGATGGCTACGGAAGGCGTCCACCGCGAGGAAGACCGCCATGATCAGGGCGATGCGGCCCGCCTGCCAGCCGAGCATGATCAGCAGCCCCGCCACCGCCTCGAAAGTGAAGAGGAGATTCCACAGGGGCGAAGCAACCGCGCGATCCGACAGGATGTGGGCCCCGGCTAGCAGCCGCTCCACACCGAGGCCGACGAAGACGCTCGCGATCAGGACGCGCGCTACGACATAGGTAAGCCTCGGGATTATCATGGAAGGGGAGAGAGACTGCCACTATTCCGCCTACGCGAATGAAGCCAAGCAAGATATGTCCCTGCTGTTTGCGCGGGCAGTGTTCGCGAGAACCTGAGGCTCTGACCCTCAGGGGCTTTCCCCGCTTACCGTCGCCATCCGGAATTCCGCCGTGTCGTCATAACTGCCGAAACCGACCCGTCCGACCGGGAAGGTGCTGTCCGTAGCGGTCATGAATGGCGTGGCCATGTTGTCGGCGTAGACCGCGATTGCCCCGGTGGCGGCGTGGCTGACCCGGTAGGTCTGCCAGTTGGAGGTAAGCTTCACCGGCGGGCTGGCGGGTGACTGGATCGGTGTGGCGGTCGCGCCGTTCACCTTCATGATGACGTTCTGCGTGGTGCCATTCGAAGTTCCGGCGATGTGGGCGTAGTAGAAATGGGTCTCGTCCACGTAGCCGAAGATCAGCACGATATCGCGCTGGGTGACGTTGCTGGCGCGCAGGGTGTGACCTTCGACATCGAGTGTCGTATTCCGCCAGTCACCGGGCAGCAGCGCATAACCGCAGGGCCGGGCGGCCATGCCGGGGACCTGGCTGCCGGTGGCGTCGAGCGTGAGCAGGCCCTCGGTATGGGTCCAGGTGCTCGAACCTAACAGGACGACGCCGGCCGGCAGCGATTCGCCGCCGAAGTCGGTGCTCCACGACGCCGGATGGAAATCCCGGCGCGAGAGTTCCGCGGCTTGGAAGAAGCGCTTCTGACGGTCGATCGGTAGCGTAACCTGTTGCCAGGAAGTGTCGCCTTCGACAGTTGCTCCCAAGGGCTGCCACGTATGCAGGTCGGAGGACTCGAAGAGCTGGAAGGCCGCGTTATGACGGGTCGGATACGAGAGCGTGATCTGCGAGCCGCTCCGCTCGAGCGCCGTGGGCATCCAGTCCGGGGCCATGGGATTGGCCAGATTTACCCCTTCGTAGGCGTGCAGATCGTCGATGTTCATCGCTTGGTTGCCGGTGCCTCCTCCACTCGCGGCGATGCTGAGGAAGTGGGTGAGCGGAGTCTCCGTCTGACGCCGGAAGTGCACCGTGCCACCGAGCTGCACCGGCCTGGCATGGATGCCTCCTTGGATGTAGGCCTTCCAGGTCTGGCCGCCGGAGGCGATCCCCCTGTTGGACGCGAGGATCCAAACATGGTACCACACGCCGCTCTCCAGCGCGGGGCAGGGAGCGCCATTCACCGTCGCCGGCACGAAGGACTCCGCACCGGCCGGGCCATCGTAGAGCTGGGTCGTGCCACCGGGAGAGATCCGCCACTGCGGGGCGAAGTCGCTTTCCGTGTAGGTCGCGGGATCCGGGGGATCGACGGCACTGGCTCCGAAACTGTGCTTCAGATTGCTGCCCTCCAGACGCATGCGGAAAAACAGCGTCAGGGTTTTGCTGACCTGGGTGGTGAAGGGCAGGCGCTTGGCGACAATCGCGTTCGGATTCGCGGCAGCGGACGAGGATGCCGCGCGGCGCAGGTAATGGTTTCCGGAGGGCTCGGTCACGATGCTCACCGCCTGCGCGCCCAGCCCCGGCAGCTCCCAGGAATCCAGCGGCGCGGTCCCTTCGAAGTGATCGACCAAGCGCCAATCCGGCGCGGCCGGCTCGGAGAGATTGATGTGGCCGCTATCGACATAGAGATCGTCGAAGTAAACCTCGGTCCCGGGGGCGAGCCGCCAATAGAAGGTCTTCAGCGCGGCGGAGATTCCGGCGGTGAATTTCACGCCGGTCTTCACCAGGGTCGGCACCCCGTAGCTGCCACCCTTCACGTAAAGGTCGAAGACATCGTTCGCAGTGCCGGAGCCATTGCTGACCTGCAGCCAGACGGAATACCAGGTCTTCGGCTGGGCATCGAAGGCAGAGCCGAAAGCCGCGGCGTCGCTCACTTCCACCCGTCCCGGGTTGGTCGAGATCGAGCGCATCTGCACCTTGAGGTTCGTGGTGGTGCTGGGGTTGGTCGATTCGCTCAGGCCCCAGCGGTGCTCGTGATTCTGGTCGATCAGGCAAAAGCGGAAGAACACGGTGCCGCGGCCACCATCGGGGATCAGCGGGATCGCGATGCTCGTATTCAGCGTGGTGCTGCCGGCGGAGCGCAGGCGCATCACCCGGTTGACGGGGCCTTCGGCAGGGTCGTTGACGACCTGCACCGAACTCCCGGCCACGGATTGGTTCATCGTCGGCAACTGCCCGTCCTCGAAGTTGCCGAGGATCGCCCAATCGTCGCCATCGCCGTAGGGCGGCACGTTGCCGAGGCTCGTGTCCGCCTTCAGCCGGTAGATGGTGCCATTCTGTTTGGAGAGCAGGTAGAGCTCGCCCTCCTGATCCTGACCCACGCGCAGGTCGGCACGGCTGGCCCCGAGCATCGAGCGGAAGCTGGTCGCCACGCCGTTCGTCTCCACTCCCAGCAGCTTCGGCGGGGCAGGGGTGTCGCTGGTGCCGGTGGAGGCCGCGAGATTCATCGAGGCCTCCGGCATGATGAAGAGTTCCCCGCTGACGATATCCCCGCACAGGTACTGTCCCTGAAGTTCCGGAATTGCCGTGCCGCGATAAACGAACCCCCCGGCCACCGCCGCGCGCCCGTCATTGTGGTCGTACTGACTGACCGGGTAGGCATAGCTGCCGGGACTGGCCGGCAGGGGATAGACGTGGGTCTTGTCGGTGTAGTCGAAAAGGTAGGCACCCTCGCGCTGCGGCCAGCCGTGGTTGCTGCCCTTGGTCACCACCTCGATCTCCTCGATCGTGCTCTCGCCGATGTTCCCGCAGAACATCTTGTGGCTGCCCCCGCGGTCCCAGGAGATCCGGTGCGGATTGCGGAAGCCATAGGCGTAGATTTCGCGGACCACCGGATAGCCGTCACCCGGCGTCGGATCGACCGCGGCGACGAAGGGATTCGCATTCGCAGGCCCCGAAGGAATGTAATACTTGCCGTTCGTGGAGAGCGTGAAATTCGCCGCGCTCTGACCGCTGGCGAGCACCGGCGTGATCCGGTGGATGCAGCCGAGCGGCGAGTCGATCCGGCCGATGTTCCCCGGCTGGTCGAGCACGATCGAGCCGCCATCGCCCAGGCAGATGAAGAGACAGCCGTAGTTCTCGCTGCCCGGAGTGGCAGTGGTGTCGAATTCGATCTCCTGCAGGTCGTGGAAATTGTAAGGGAAGCCGATCCGCAGGATCTCGCGCTTGGTGAAGTTCGCCGGCGATTTCGTGATCGAAGCCGCCGAGGCGTCGCTCATCGTCCACTCGGCGATGATGCCGACCTGCGACAGATCCGGGCTGCCCGGGCCCACGAAGTCCGGGACGACGCTCCCGGAGTTCTCGCTATGGGCCGTGTAGAACTTCCCGTACCCCGGCTTCCCCGCTTGGCGGAATTCCGGGTGGAAGGCGAAGGACGCGAAACCCGTGCCGAGTCCCGGAGTGTGGATGAAGCCGGGAAAGTGTCCCGAGAGATCCAGGAACTGGCTGGCCGAGGTCGCGCTGGTGCCGGAGATCGCCCACAGCTTCCCGCGCAGGTCATTGCAGAATAGCCGCGGATCGCCCGGACAGGGCTTCAGGTGGTTGATGCGGGCCTTCGGGGTCGAGGAACTGCTGGACGGAATCGTCAGCCAGGATTTCACCTCCACGCTCAGCCCGGAGGGCAGCGGGACCGGATGGGGATTGGTCAGGGCACCAGTGGCAGCGGAAGCGGGGAGAGAAGCGCACGCCAACGCCAACGCGAGAATCGCGGCGGGAGGTGCAGTGGTCCGGTGCTTGGTCCCTCGGGCGACAAGGGGGATCAAT
Organism: Luteolibacter sp. Populi; assembly: GCF_040801775.1. Lineage (GTDB taxonomy): Bacteria > Verrucomicrobiota > Verrucomicrobiia > Verrucomicrobiales > Akkermansiaceae > Haloferula. The sequence continues at coordinate 1,226,553 of NZ_CP161812.1, read as the reverse complement.
TGAAACACACGCTATTATTTCCATTTTCTTTCAAATCAGGCAAGGTGAATGGTCTAACGGTTGGAATATCGGCCTCGGCTTGCAGAATCCGCGGGGAAAAGAGCCCGTAGGGGCTTCGGTCAAAGATCGCTCCATGGCTCCACATCGAGAACCATCCCCAGCAGCAAACTTCGCTTCACCACGCAGAAAACCCGCGATTCCATTTCCTTTGGCACCCGCCTGCCGGCGGGTTTGAGATACACATCATAGCCCACACTCCGTCCCGGGTTGCGGGCCGGGCCCAGATTGAGAAGCCCGCGGAACTTTTCGATCCGCGTAACTCTTTTTCCTTCTTCTTTGAAAAACCGTCGCAGCGCCCGTTTCGAGCGCCATTGCACGATTGCGATCCGGATTAATCCCGCCACCAGGAGTCCTATCACCAAGAGTGACAGGGCTCCGAAAGGCGTAAGATCCGCCAAGGTTGCCTTGCTGATGGAATAGTACATTCGGTTGATGAATCGCCTTAAAATTTTATTTAATCAAGCTTGAAGGTCAACTTTGGTTGATTTTCTTAAAAAGACATGAGGATCTTTATATGTCTCGGTCTCGACCGAGCATGGGTGGCCACCCTTCGCCCCACGGCAGAGCGAAAAAAAGGGGGGAGGCTCCACCCTCGGTTTATTCAATCGGGCTTGTTGCGGGAGACCTGCTTGCAAATGCTCCGCACGTGGATGCAGCATCGAAGGCGGTTCTTGAGGCAGTACTGCCGGTCTATTTGCTGATTCTGGCAGGGGCGGGGCTGCGGAAGCTCGGCGTGCTGAAGCGGGAACAGGATGATCCCATTTTCCACCTCGTCTTCAGCGTCCTCTACCCCTGCCTGATCCTCGACAAGATCATGGGCAGCGAGAGCGTCCGGCACATTTCCTCGGTAGGGTGGGGGATCGGCGTCGGCTTCGGGCTCACCGTGCTGGGATTCGCCGGCGCATGGCTGGCGGCCGTTTTGCTGCGCTTCCAAAAGGGCACCGGCCTGCGGACCTTCGCACTCTCCGCCGGGGTCCAGAATTTCGGCTACACGGCCATCCCGGTGGTCGAGCAGCTCTGGGTCGGCGGCGGAGCGCTGGCGATGCTCTTTGTCCACAATCTCGGGGTCGAACTCGCGATCTGGTCGGTGGGCGTGATGATCCTCTCCGGCCAGAGGAAGGTGCCTTGGCGGAGGCTGGTGAATGGTCCCGTGATCTCCGTGCTGCTGGGCCTGCTGCTGGTCGGCTCCGGCGCGGACCAGTTTCTGGTGCCTGCTCCGGAGGGCGGTCCACCCCCCACCGGCATCATGTGGTTCGGCGCGATGATCCGGAAAAGCATGAGCTGGCTCGGTTCGGGGACTTTCCCGATCGCGATCCTCGTGACCGGCGCGGTCATGCTGGACATGATCGGCGTTGAGAAGCCGTCCGCCCGCGTGGTGATCGGCGGCTGCGTGGTCCGTCTCGTGATCCTGCCGCTGACGATCCTGGCGGCAGCGAAGTACCTGCCCGCGCCCCTGGCCCTCAAACAGGTGCTGGTCGTCCAAGCGGCCATGCCCTCGGCCATGAGCCCGATCATGCTGGCCAAGGTCTACGGCGGCCGGCCCGGGGTGGCGGTGCAGATCGTGATCGCCACCACCGCCGTGAGTTTGCTCACACTGCCCTTCGTGATCGTCTGGGGGCGGCAGTGGGTTGGACTGTAAATTCCCTTCAAATTATTCCGGATTTACCTCCGGCGCTATTCTGCATACAGGCTGGCAGCCCCCTGACTTCGTTGGGTAGACGAGGGATTCGAATTCGACCATCTCACTGGCAGATGACAGCTCTACAAGTTCCGCTCGATGTCTCGTAATTCATCGCTCCTCCACTCGGAGGCTCTTTGGCCGGCAATCACCAAAGCTGCAAAAGAGAAGCGGGCACAGGTGGCGGTGGCCTATGTTGGGCGGGACGCGCCACGCTATCTGCCTCTAAAAAAGGACAGCGTGCTTATTTGCGACTTCTCTATTTCTGCTTTGAAAAGAGGGCTTTCCCACCCCGACGCGATTCTCGCCTACCTTGAAACGGGGGTGGAGGTCCACTCATGGGAAGGGTTGCACGCGAAGGTATTCTCCTTCGGCGGTGTTGCCTTTGTTGGTTCCTGCAATGCTTCATCGCGTTCGGCGAATGGCCTCATTGAGGCGGCGCTGCGGACGACCGCACCAGCCACCATTCGTGAAGTGACGGATTTCATCATGAGTCTTCGCGGCATTCGGATCGGGCCCGAGTTCGTCAAATCAGTAGCGCATCACTATCGGCCACCGGCGGGGGAGAAGAGCAACGGCCAAGCATTGGCCGCAATGGCCGTGCCTCTTTGGGTTGCGGACGTCTCCGAGCACGCCTCAGACGAGGCAGGGGAACAGGCGAAACGGGGGGAGAAAAGCGTCCGGAAACTGCTCTCGAAAGGAGGAGGTCACCGCTTGGATTGGTTCGAGTGGTATCCCGGAATACCGAAGGCAATCCGGGAGAATGCCGGAGAGATCCTGATGATTCACGATGACGGCTCTGGAGCGCGGCTATATCCGCCAGCACGCTATTTGCGAACCGACGAGATTCCGGGAACTGGAAGCAAGATTATATGGGTTGAGTATCCGGCAGCGGCAGAGGCAATTTTCAGGGGAAACGCGATCAGGAAGCTCGGAGCCGAATTCGGGAAGCGGTTGAAGGAGATCGGCGTCTCCCGTGAAATCCGTCACCGCGAGTTCGCGAAGCGCCTTCGCCAGCTTTGGTAGTCTACCCATGCCTGCCAAGAATGCCGTCGCCGAACTCGATGTCCTGCTGCCTGTGATCCTTGACCTGGCGTTCGGGCGGGAGCTTTGATTCTCCATGAGCAAGCCTACTTGGACCGCGATCCGAAAATCCCTCAAAGGTTGGGAGCCCGCCGCATTGCTCGCGCTGATTAAGGATCTCCACGACGCCTCGCCCAATAACCGGCATTTCCTCCTGGCGCGCGTCGGCGCGGTGGAAGGTGGCGGCGAGGCGTTCGAGAGCTTCCGCAAGCGTGTGGTCGAACCCTTCTATCCCGCGCGTGGCGAGCCGAAGTTGAAACTCGGCGAGGCCCGCAAGGCGATCCGGGAGTATCACAAGGCCACTGGCAACACGGCGGGGACCATCGAACTGCTGCTGGCTTACATCGAGACCGGTACCGCTTTCACCTGTGACTTCGGTGACATTGATGCGCGCTTCTACGACGGCCTGTGCTCCGCGATCGATGAGCTGGCCGAACGGGTGAAGCGGGAGGGGCTCGCGATGTGGGAGACCGTCTCGCCGCGATTCGGGGCGCTTGTGATCAAAACCAACGGCATCGGCTGGGGCTATCACGACCACCTGCGCTACACCTGCGGGGAACTTGAAGAACACTTTCCTGCCTGATTATGGCCTTTAACAAAGAGGAGACAGCCCGGATCGAGGAGTCCGTGACGGAATTCCTAGAAAGACGTCGACCAGCGGAGGAGGAGATTCGGCGGAAGTTGGATTTCGGATACCGCATCACCGGACAGAGCGTGGAACTCACCGAACGTCGTCCCGACTGGCGCAACCCGGAGGAGACCATCGAGATCGCGGCGGCCAAGGCGACCTATGTCCGAACCGTTTCACGGTGGAGGATCTTTTGGAACCGTGCCGACTGCAAGTGGCACACCTACAAACCGTATCCCGAGGCCCTCCTGTTCGACGAATTCCTGGCAGTCGTGGACGAGGACGAACACTGCTGCTTCTGGGGCTAGCCAACCGCCGTTTGGGTTTATGCCCGGAACTGTGGGAAGTTAGGGTTAATTTGTTGGTTAGAAACTTGAAAGGGCACCTTGGATCCTCTTGTATCGGGAGGCGCACGCCGTTTCATATGACAAACGAATCCGACTGGGAAAACACCTCCGATAATCCTAGGGCACGCTACATCGTGCCAAACCTCGACCGTGCACTCGTGATGCTGGAGCTCCTGAGCTCCCGGCCTGAAGGCATCAATGTCAGCGACCTGGGAGTGGAATTGAAGATCCCGAAGAACAGTGCCTTCCGCATTGCCGTGACCCTCGAAAACCGCGGTTTCCTCGAAAAGGTCGATAATACCAAGCGCTACCGCCTGACCCCGCGCCTGCTGATCCTCGGCGCGATGTCCGTCACCGATGCCAACCTCTTCGAGAAATCCATCGACGTGATGCGCCGCCTGCGCGACGCCACCGGCGAGACCGCCCTGCTCGGCACCCTTGCCGATGACGAGGGCGTGGTGCTCGACCAGGCGCTCGGCACCCACCACTTCAAGTTCGCGGTCGATCCCGGCACACGCTTCTGCCTGCACACCGCCGCTCCCGGCAAGGCGATGCTGGCCGGCCTGCCGGAGAAGGAGCGGGCCACCCGCGTCTCGCGTCTGAAAATGACGCGCTTCACGCCGAACACCATCACCACCCATGAGGCCTTCCTCGAACACCTGAAAGAAGTCGCGGCCCGTGGCTACGGGTTCGACCTTGGCGAGGAAATGGAAGGGCAAACCTGCATCGGCGCAGCCATCCGCGGTGCCACCGGCGGCGTCATCGCGGCGCTGTGGATCACCGCACCGTCCTCGCGGATCGCAGATGGCCAGCTCGACGCCTTCGGTGCGGTGGTGAAAGCACACGCGGATGAAATTTCCAGCCGCTTCGGGGCCGTTCTTTCCCAGATTGCATGAGGTGTGCCGCGATCATTGGTCTTGGCCTTGCGTGGACGGCGGCGATTTCTCGCGCCGCCGATAGCGAGGGCGTGGAGTTCTTCCGCAACGAGGTGAAGCCGATCCTGGAGCAGAATTGCTTCAAGTGTCACGGCGGCCTCGACGAGAAGGGCCATCCCAAGATCAAGAGCGGCCTCCAGCTCATCAGCCGCAAGGGGCTGATGAAGGGCGGCAGCCATGGTCCGGCGTTTCATGAAACGGACCACGCCAAGAGCCTGCTGCTGGAGGTCATCTCGTATTCGAACGAGGACCTTCAGATGCCGCCCCGCGGCAAGCTGGCCGATGACGAGATCGCGAAAATCACCAAGTGGATCGGCATGGGTGCCCCCTGGACGCCCGAGGATGCCGACAAGCTCGTGGAAGTCCACGACCCGATGGCCGGCGTGACCGAGGTCAATGAAAAGACCAAGGCCCACTGGTCCTACAAGCCGATGGAGCGCCCGCCGGTACCCAAGGTCGCGGAGGCCGATTGGGCACGGAATCCGGTGGATGCCTTCCTCCGCGCCAAGATCGACGAGAAGGGCCTGCAACCGGTCGGCGAGGCATCCCGCCCCGCGCTGCTACGGCGTCTCTCATACGACCTCACCGGGCTCGCACCCACCCTTGAAGAGATCAAGGCCTTCGAGGCCGATACCGCGCCGGACGCTTGGAGCAAGCAGGTGGACCGTTTGCTCGCCTCGCCGACCTATGGCGAAAAGTGGGCCCGCCACTGGCTGGAACGTGGTCCGCTACGCGGAGTCGAACGGCTTCGAACGCGACAACGAGAAGCCCTTCGTCTGGCGCTACCGCGACTACGTGATCCGGAGCTTCAACGAGGACAAGCCCTACAACCGCTTCGTCGCCGAGCAGATCGCGGGCGACGAACTTCCCGATAAAACCGCGGACTCGCAGATCGCCACCGGCATGCTGCGCCTGATGCCGTGGGACGATGAACCCGCCGACCGCAAGCAGCACTACTTCGACGTGCTGGACGACAATGTCCGCGTGGTGACCGAGGGCTTCCTCGGCATGACCGCCGGTTGCGCCCGCTGCCACGATCACAAGGGCGACCCGATCCCGCAGAAGGATTACTACAAGTTCGTCTCCTTCTTCCGCGGCATGGAGCCGATGGGCCGCGGCGGCAAGCAGACCGAATTCATTGAAGCTCCGGAACTGGCCCACGAGCGGGAGAAGACTCTCGCCGATATGGCCGTCGAGGAAAAGCGCATCCGCGAGTTCATGAAGGGCGTGGAGAGCGACGCGCTGGCCAATGTCAGCCGGACCCGCCCGGAGATCGCGGCCAAGGTCAGCAAGCTTTCCAGCATGGACCGCTGGCTGATCACGGATGCCCGGCTTCGCCCGACGAATTGGTACTACACCGTCACTCAGCCCGCGGAAGAATGGTCCTCCGTCGGCTTCCGCGCCGAGCGCGCCAAGTGGCAGGAAGGTCCCGCCGGCTTCGGCACCGCGGCCCAGGACGTGCAGGCCCGCACCGTCTGGAACGGGCAGGACATCTGGCTGCAAACCAGCTTCGGCCTTGAAGCAATCCCCAAGGCGGTGCTCATGCACCTCTACCACGATGAGGACATCGAGATCTATCTGAACGGCCGCCCGGTGCTCCAGCGCAGCGATTTCACTCGCGAGTATCTTCCGATCCAGGCTCCGCCGGAATTCATGTCCGCCCTTCAGACCGGTCGGAATGTCCTGGCAGTCCACGTGAAGCAGAAGGCGGGCAGCCAGTACTTCGACCTCGGCCTCGAGGTGGATGCCGTGACGCCGTCCGATATCGTGCTCGAGAAGGAATACCGCGCCGCCAGCCGCAAGGACCGCGAAGATTACCTGCGCGGCCAGAAGCGGCTTGAGGAGATCGAGGGCCAGAAGCGGTCGCCGGGAATCGAGGCCATGGTGGTCTCCGAAGGCGGCCCGAAGCCGCCCGTCACCCATGTCCTCCTCCGCGGCAGCGCGCATGCAGAGGGCGAAGAAGTCCAGCCTGGCTTCCCGGCAATCTGGGGCGGCGAGCCCGCCGCGATCCCGGCACCTGCGGCCGATGCCAAGTCGAGCGGTCGCCGCCTGGCGCTCGCGAATTGGATCACCCGCGATGACAACCCGCGCACCGCCCGCGTCATGGTCAACCGGATCTGGCTGCACCACTTCGGCCGCGGCCTGAGCCCCACACCGAATGACTTCGGCTACCTCGGCACCGCGCCGACCCATCCGGAGTTGCTCGATTGGCTGGCCAGCGAGTTCGTCGCGAAGGGTTGGAGCGTGAAGGAGATTCACCGCCTGCTTCTCAACTCGAAGGCCTATCGCCTGTCGATCGCCTCCGAACCGAAGGCCGCCGCCGCGGATCCCGCGAACGACCTCTTGTGGCGCTTCAATCCCCGCCGCCTCAGCGCGGAGGAATTGCGGGACTCGATGCTCGCCAGCACCGGCGAGCTCAACCTCGAAATGGCCGGCCCCAGCGTCTACATCGCGATGCCCGAGGAAGTCCTCGCGACCTCCTCCACCAAGGGCGGCAAGTGGGGCATCAGCCCGCCGGACCAGGCGAACCGCCGCAGCGTCTACGTGAAGATCAAGCGCTCCCTGCAGCCGCCGATGTTCACCGACTTCGACCTCGCCGATACCGACAACTCCTGTCCGATCCGCTTCACCACCACCGTGCCCACCCAGGCGCTGGCGATGATGAACAGCGAGTTCGTCCACGACAAGGCGAAGGCCCTCGCCGACCGGCTCCAGCGCGAGCGCCCCGACGACCTGCAGGCGCAGGTCAAGCGGGCCTTCGAGCTCGTCCTATCCCGCGATCCCGATGAATCCGAAGTCGCCCTCTCGCTGGCCTTCATGAACGAACTCAAGACGGAGAGCAAACTCACACCCGACCTCGCCCTCCAGCGCTTCTGCATCGGCGTCTTCAGCTTCAACGAATTCTTCTATCTGGATTGAGACACAAGACTGGAAGACTCAAGACGCAAGACTTGAGCCTCCGGCCCGAACGGACCCCGCGATGACCCTTCACTCCACGTCCTCCGATCTTGTGTCTTGCGTCTTCAAGTCTTGAGTCTTTTGCTTCTATGATCGTTCGTCCCAACTTCTGCGGCCGCGTCCACCGCCGCGAATTCCTCCACCAGATCGGCGGGGGCTTCACCTCGCTCGCGCTGGCAGGAATGATGTCCCGCGACGGGGCCTTCGCCGCCGACGTGCCCTACGACAATCCGCTCGCGCCGAAGCAGCCGCTGCTGCCGGCCAAGGCGAAGTCGGTGATCTTCCTTTTCATGTATGGCGGGCCGAGCCACATGGATACCTTCGACTACAAGCCGAAGATGTATCCTCTGGATGGCAAGAGCATCCCGATCAAGACCTTCGGCCGCGGCGGCAAGAAGAACGAAGGCCGCGTGGTCGGCCCGAAGTGGAAGTTCCAGCAATACGGTCAGTCCGGCAAGTGGGTCTCCGATCTCTTCCCGAACGTCGGCAGCTGCGTCGATGATATCTCCTTCATCCACTCGATGACCGCGGAGTCACCGATCCACGGCTCGGCGATGCTGATGATGAACAGCGGCTCGCTGCTCTCCGGCAAGCCGTCGATGGGCTCTTGGGTCAACTACGGCCTCGGCTCGCTCAACGAGAACCTGCCCGGTTACGTCGTCATGCTCGACAAGACCGGCGGCCCGATCTCCGGCGCCAAGAACTGGAGCAGCGGCTACATGCCCGCCAGCTACCAAGGCGTCGTCTTCCGCTCGCAGGGCAATCCCATTCTCAATCTTGAGAACCGCCCCGGCATGGATCGCGTCCAGCAGCGCTCGCTGCTCGATTTCCTCGGCGATATCAACAAGTCCCATCTCAAGGGCCGCGAGCACAACTCCGACCTCGCCGCGCGCATCGCTTCCTACGAACTTGCCTTCCGCATGCAGGCCACCGCGCCGGAGGCCATCGATGTGGACGATGAGCCGGAGCACGTGAAGAAGCTCTACGGCATGGACGGCACCCGCACCGACGACTTCGCCCGCAAGTGCATCCTCGCCCGCCGCCTCGTCGAGCGCGGTACCCGCTTCATCCAGATCTACTCGGGCGGCGCGCACAACGACGACAATTGGGATGCCCATGGCGATCTCGTGAAGAACCACGAGTTCCACGCTGGCAATACCGACAAGCCGATCGCGGGTCTCCTCAAGGACCTCAAGCAGCGTGGCCTGCTCGATGAAACCCTCGTCATCTGGGGCGGCGAGTTCGGCCGCCAGCCCACCGCCGAATACGCGGAAGGCACCGGTCGCGACCACAATGCCTACGGCTTCACCACCTGGATGGCCGGCGGCGGCATCAAGGGCGGCACTACCTTCGGCGAGACCGATGAACTCGGCGGCGAAGCCGTGCGCGACCGCGTGCAGGTCAAGAACCTCCACGCCACCGTCCTCCAGCAGATGGGCCTCGACCCGAACCACCTCTCCTACTTCTACGGCGGCCTCGACCAGAAGCTCGTCGGCGTGGAGGGAGCGGATCCGATCAAGGAGATCATTGCCTGATTCCCGCGGCAGCCCCGGGAGCGCGGACTTCAGTCCGCCCGATAAGCTCCGGCAAGTGCAGCCTGCGCATTTCGCAATGCCTCCCCGACTGGCAATTGCAGATCGCGCCGATTTTGTCCCGTTAGCTCCCTTAACCCCCCAAGACCCGCTGGAACAGCTTCTGCGAGGGATATTACCCTCCATGAATCCTACCGATCTCGCCCGCGCGTGCTTCACCGCCTACGATTCCCGCGACCGCGAAGCGATGGAGCATCTTCTCGCGGATGACTTCACCTTCAGTAGCCCGCTGGACGACCGCATCAGCCGCGACCGCTACTTCGAGCGCTGCTGGCCGAATGACACCGGTAAGCAGCAGCGCCACATCCTCCGCACCTTCGCCGAGGGCAACGAGGTCTTCGTCACCTACGAATGCTCCCGCAGCGATGGCTCCCGTTTCCGCAATACCGAGTTCTTCCGCATCCAGGACGACCGCATCAAACACGTCGATGTCTACTTCGGCTCCGACGATCCCTCGAAGGTCTCCGCCTCGGAGTTGCGGTCGATCATGGCCGAGAGCGTCGCCGCCTGCCGGGCCAAGGATGCGAATGCCTTGGTCGCGCGGCATGCCGCCCAGGTCATGGCCTTCGATGTCGTCGACCCCCTTCGCTATCGCGGGGCGGATGCGGTGGAAGAGCGTACCCGCCAATGGCTGGACTCCTTCTCTGGACCAATCGGCTACGAATTGCTCGATCTGGTCGTGGTGGCCGGCGGGGATGCCGGATTCTGCCATAGCCTGAATCACGTGAACGGCACCAAGACGGATGGCAGCAGGATCAGCATGTGGTGGCGGGCCACCGTCTGCTTCCGGAAGATCGGCGGCGAATGGAAAGCCACCCATCTGCACAGTTCGGTGCCCTTCGACCCCGAAACGGGACTGGCTTCGATCGGTCTGGAGCCGTAGTGAGGCGGGTGGAATCTTCCGTGAGACAGACCAATCGTCGGGCGGCGCTAAACCCGCACCCCGTCTTGGGACGTCCCTTCTGACCACCGCTCCACTATGAATCCTGGCCTTCCTCTTGCCTCGTTGCTCCTCGTCTCCGCCGCCATCGCCGATCCTTCGGTGAAAGTCACCACCGCCCACAGTGCCACCGATGCCGGATTCAAAGGCGAAGGCGTCCTGCCCCCAGCCATGAACGACGCCGGGGCCAAGGCCTTCTTCAGGGTCATCTCCGGTGCCGCCAACGAAGTCTGCGGAGTCCTGCCCGTCGTCCAAGACGGCAAGCCCCCGGGCAGCGAGGACGATCCGGATCGCAATTTCTTCTTTGCCATCGGCGAGAAGGGCGGCCGCCTCAGCGCTGACCTCCACGGCCCGATCGCGGTCAAGAACGTCGCCACCTATTCCTGGCACGCCGGCCCGCGCGCCCCGCAGATCTACAAGCTCTACGGCACCGATGGCAGCGCCGCCAATTTTAACGCCGAGCCCGCTGCGGACATCGATCCCGCCACCGTCGGCTGGAAGCTGATCGCCAGTGTCGATACCCATGACAAGGGTGCCGGCCAGCACGCCGTCTCCATCGGCACCGAGGGCGGCGAGCCGCTCGGCACCTTCAGCCGCCTGCTTTTCGACATCCAGGCCAACGACGAATCGAACGGGCAGGGGAACACCTTCTTCAGCGAGATCGACATCATCGACGCCAAGGGTCCGGCCCTGCAGCACTACGAGCACAAGGTCGAAACCTTCACCTCGAAGGACGGCAAATTCAAATACATCCTCGATTCCTCGGAAGCTCCGGATCTCGCCGATTGGGCGAAGAAGAACCTGATGCCGGTGATGGAGGAGTGGTATCCCAAGATCATCGCGATGCTTCCGGTCGAGGGCTACACCCCGCCGGATACCATCAACTTCACCCTCAAGCTGGCCACCACGCTGCCCGGCCATGCCCAAGGCGTGCCCGCCTTCGCCAGCGGCAAGAACGTGACTCTCAACGCGAACTTCATGCGCGACCAGGCCGGCGGCGAGGCCGTCGGCTGCGCGATCCACGAGATCGTCCACGTCGTCCAATTCGGCAACCCCGGTGGGTCGACCCGCGGCCAGCGCCCGCCGACCTGGGTGACCGAAGGCGTGGCCGACTACATCCGCTGGTTCCTCTACGAACCGCAGGCCAAGGGTGCCGAGATCACCAAGCGCAATTTCGCCAGCTCGAACTACGACTCCAGCTACCGCGTCACCGCGAACTTCTACGACTACGTGATCAAGAACCACGAGAAGGACCTGATGCGGAAGCTCAACCTCGCCACCCACGCGGGCTACACCCCGGAGCTCTGGAAAGACTGGACCGGCAAGACCGCCGAGGAACTCGACGCCGCCTGGAAGGCCGCCAACAAGCTGCGCCTTGGCATTGAGTAATCATGCAAGGGGCAGCGCTTGCCGCTGAAAGCGCCAGAAGGCAGGGACCTTTCTCCGAAAGGTCAGGCTGGGGATGGCCCGGAGTCCCGCAACAATGTCGGTTCACTTCAGGTCGCCGCCATCCCGCCGGACCGCTCGGATATCGGTCCACACGAGAGACCGCCGCCTTCTCCCGGAGGGAAAAAATCGAGTAGCCGGGGGGTCGAGCGCTCCAAGCGCGAACCCCCCCGGTTGTCCGGAAACGTCAGCGAACCCCGGTTGGGATTCTAGCAGGTCCGCGCCTGGTAACTCGCTATGGGCATCCCCGACGCTTTGGCAATCCACCTCCTCATATCCCTGCGCAGCCGCACCTCGATTGATGATTGGAAGATTGATGATTGGTGATTTCCTCCCCCCATGAAGCTCCTCCTCGCCTGCGACAAATTCAAAGGCTCCCTCAGCGCCGTCGAAGCCTGCGAGGCCATCCGCGCCGGCCTGCCTCCGGAATGGACCGTCGACATCTGCCCGATCGCGGACGGCGGCGAAGGCTTCATCGAGACCATGCTCGCCGGAACCGGAGGCGAGCTCGTCTCCGCCGCTGCCAGCGATGCCCTCGGCCGCCCGGTCGTGGCCAGCTACGGCATCTACCGTAGCCCGGAGGGTCCGGTCGCCATCCTCGAAATGTCCGCCGCCAGCGGTCTCTGGCGCATCGCCCCGGAAGACCGGAATCCCTGCGCCTCCAGCACCCTCGGCACCGGCCAACTCATCCGCCACGCCATCGAAGTCTCACAAGCCGTCCGCCTCCTGATCGGCATCGGCGGCAGCGCCACCAACGACGGCGGCGCGGGCATCGCCGCAGCCCTCGGCGTCCGCTTTCTCGATGAGAAGGGCTGGGAAATGCCACCCGTCCCGGAGAACCTCTCCTTCCTCCATTACTTGGACGAATCGCGGCGCATCGACCTGCCCGAGATCATCGTCGCCTGCGATGTCGACAACCCTCTAACAGGCCCACGCGGTGCCTCCGCCGTCTTCGGCCCGCAAAAGGGAGCCTCACCGGAAGAAGTCGCCTTCCTTGATGCCACCCTGACCCGCCTGGTCGCGATCTCCGGCGCGCAGCTCGAAGCCGACACCCCCGGTGCCGGTGCTGCCGGTGGCCTCGGCTTCGGCCTGATGCGCTTCGCCGGAGCAAAGCTGGTCTCCGGCTTCGACCTGGTCGCCGAAGCCCTCGGCCTCGCCGAACGCATCGCCGCCGCCGACCTGGTCATCACCGGCGAGGGCTCCCTCGATTTCCAAACCCTCGGCGGCAAGGGCCCCGCCGGAGTCGCTGCCATGGCCAAAGCCGCCGGCGTCCCCGTGCTCGCCGTCGCCGGTCGCGTCGAAGACAGCGCAGGCGCCCTTTTCGATGCGGCCCTGTCCTTGGAATCCTTCGGCCTGCCCCTCGCCGACTCCATCGCCCGCGCCCCCGAACTGCTCACCCGTCTCGTCGCCGGGCATGAGGGCTTGCTCCGCGGCCTGCTTGCCCGCTAGGACAGTCGGCGCAATGAGCGACGTGGTTCTTCTATTCTCCGGACAAGGCGCCCAGAAGGTGGGCATGGGCAAGGATTTCCACGAGGCCTCGCAGACGGCGCGAGCGATGTTCCGCAAGGCCGATGAAGTCCTCGGCTTCCCGCTCTCCCAAACGATGTTCGAGGGGCCCGACGACGAACTCACCCGCACCTCCCGCTGCCAGCCTGCCCTCTACCTCCACGGCCTCGTCGCTCTGGCGCTGCTGAAGGAAAGGGTAGGGGGCCTCGTCCCGGTCGCCGCCGCCGGCCTTTCCCTCGGTGAATTCACTGCCCACGCCGCCGCCGGCACCTTCTCCTTCGAGGACGGCCTCAAGATCGTCGCCCGTCGCGGCCTCTTCATGGAGGAAGCCTGCCAAGCCACCCAAGGAGCCATGGCCGCCCTGATCGGTGGCGAGGAGTCCGCCGTGAAGGCTCTCGCCGCCGAGTGCGATGTCGATGTCGCGAACTTCAACGCCCCCGGCCAGATCGTCCTCTCCGGCACCGTCTCCGGAATCGATGCCGCCGTCGAAAAGGCCCGCGACCACGGCATCCGCCGCGCCATCAAGCTCAACGTCGCCGGGGCCTACCACAGCCGCCTGATGCAGTCCGCGCAGGACCAGCTCGCCGCCGAATTGACCGGTGTCGCCATGCAGCCCCCCGCACTCCCCGTCGTCTGCAATTTCGGGGCCTCCGTCGTCGCCGATCCCGCCGAAATCCGCGCCATGCTGGAGAAGCAGGTCACCGGCTCCGTGCGCTGGGCCGAATCGATCCAACTCCTTGTCAGCAAGGGCTATCGCACCTTCATCGAGCTCGGCCCCGGCAAGGTTCTCGCCGGCCTCGTGGCGAAGATCGACAAGGACCTTACCGTCCATTCCGTCGAGGATCTAGCCTCCTTGGAAGCGGTCACCGAGACCCTGAAATAAGTGGCGGAAAAAGTGAAAAATGATGTTGCACCGTTCCGGCCACCCCCCTAGCTTCCCGCCCACGCCGCAAGGCGCTGAAGTTACCAGTGGAGCGGTAGTTCAGTTGGTTAGAATGCCGCCCTGTCACGGCGGAGGTCGCGGGTTCGAGTCCCGTCCGCTCCGCCACTGGTAACCAGAATAGGCCGCCCCTCACCGGGCGGCCTTTTTTGTTCTCCCGTCCCCGCAACTCCAAGGGAGCGGACGGGATGAGAACCCTTTCGGAGCGCAGCGGAGACGTCGGGTTCGAACGCGGCGGGAGCTTCGCGACCATCCCTCCTCGGCGCAGCCGCAAACTGGCATGGCCCGCAGGGCAATCCCGTCCGCTCCGCCACTGGTAACCAGAATAGGCCGCCCTTAATCGGGCGGCCTTTTTTGTGTCCGGATCTCCGCAACTCCCAGCGGAGCGGACGGGATGAAGGCTCACCCCAACCCCATTACACACAGCAGGTTTGCCCTCAAACCCAATCAGCGCTTGAGTACCCAGCCGCCGGATCTCTCTCCCGGCCCCCATGAAAACCCCCTCCACCCGCACGCCCGTGCCCCCGCACCGTCGCCTGCCTCTTGTCTTCCTCCTCTCCTTGCTCCTCCTCGCGCAAGGCCAACTCTCCGCCGCCCCCTACCCGAAGGAAGGAAGACCGACCGAGTGGACCCAGCCCGATGGCACCCGCCTCCCGCTCCGCGTCTTCGGGGACGATTTCTACGCCCGCACCGCCACCCCGGAAGGCTACACTGTCCTCTTCAATCCCGGCGATCTCACCTACTACTTCGCCGCGACCGCGCCGGGCGCCCCTTCACTCGTCCGCTCCACCATCCCGGCGCACCATCGCCCGCCGCCCGGCCTTCCCAAGGGCCTCGCCGAGCCCAAGGCCATCGCGGCCCGGCTCCGTGCCGAGAATCTCGAAAAGGCCCTACCTCACCAGCGCCATGACTGGGCCCGCCGGGTCGCCGCGGCCCGCGACCGCTCGGGCCATTCCGAGCGCGGTCCCACGGCGGTCTCCAAGGTCGGCCTTTGCATCCCGGTGCAATTCCCGGACGACCCCGCCACCGCCACCGCCGACCCGGTGTCCCTCCCCGCCACCCGGCTCCAGGTCGACCGCTTCTGCAACGAGACCGGCTACCCGGACTTCGGCAATACCGGATCCGTCCGCGACTACTACCACAACCAGTCGGACGGCCAGCTCACCTTTACCCAACTCGTGGCCCCGGTGATCACCCTGCCGCACCCCCGGAACTACTACAACTTCGGCGATTACCCTGCGAATACCGAACTCCGCGCCTACATCGATGCCGGCGGCCGGATGGTCGCCCACGCCATCGCCGCACTTCAGGCCCAAGGCTTCGATTTCTCCACGCTATCCGTGGATGAAAACAGCAAGGTGCTGGCCACCAGCCTGCTCTTCGCCGGTCCGGACTCCGGCGTCTTCGCCGAAGGACTCTGGCCACACCGCTCCTCGATCTTCCCGTCCATCGATGTCGGAAGCCCGGGGAATCCGATCTACATCTCGGGCTACCAGATCACCAATGCCCAATTCCAGGCCATCCCGATCGGCACCTACATCCACGAGATCGGCCACCTGCTGTTAGGCTACCCGGACCTCTACGACCAAGGCGCCGAGTCCGCGGGCGTCGGCGAACATTGCCTGATGGGCAGCGGAAACCACCTGAACAACGGCCGCACCCCCGCTCCGCTCTCGATCTATCTCAAGGATATCTCCGGATGGGCCGATATCACCGATCTCGCGCCCGGCGCTGCCCACGAAGCGGATCTTCCCACCACCGGCAACCGCGGCCTGCGCATCGCCAATCCCGCGGCTCCCGGCGAATACTTCCTCATCGAGAATCGCGGGGCAGGGGACAAGTGGGCCGCCGCTTGCCCGGATCAGGGAATCCTCATCTGGCACGTGGACGAGTCGGTCTTCGGCAACGAAAACAGCGAGATGAGCCCCTCGCTGCACTACGAACTCTCCGTGGAGCAGGCCGATGGCGCTTTCGATCTCGAGCACGGCTCCGACCGCGGCGACGCATCCGATCTCTTCGACGCCGCCACTTCCTACTTCAACAATGGCTCCGTGCCGGATTCCCGCTGGTGGAGCGGCACGGCCTCGGGTATCGCCGTCGAGGTGCGCAGTCCTCCGGGGGCGATAATGAATGTTCTGTTAGGCGACAAGATCCCGCTGCACCTCGCCATCGATGCACCCGCCCTGACTTGGACAAGCGCTGGCGATCAGCCTTGGTTCGGCCAGAGCGCCGTCACGCACGATGCCGGTGATGCGGCAGCCAGCGGGGACATCGGAGATTCCCAATCGAGCCGGCTGGAAACCGCCGTCACCGGTCCCGGCACGCTCTCCTTCTGGTGGAAGGTTTCTTCTCAGGCGAATGCCGGCTTCCTTCGCCTCGAGGTCGATGGCGCGCCCGTCGCCGCCGCGCCCCAGATCTCTGGGAATGTCGATTGGAAGTCTCAAACGGTCCCGCTCCCCCCGGGCCCCCACACCCTGCGCTGGATCTATCTGAAGGATGGCTCCGGATCATCCGGCGCGGACACCGGATGGCTCGACCAGGTGGCCTTCTACCCCGGCCTTGCCGCGAACGTCCTCGTCACCACCTTGACCGATGAATCGAACGGCAGCCTGAACCCCGCGCTCGGTAGCGGCACCTCCCTCCGCGAGGCGATCCTTCACGCCACGAACTCGGATGTGATCGGCTTCCTACCCACTCTGGGCGGCGGCACCATCTCCCTCACCAGCGGCCTCACCGTCGGCAAGAGCTACGTCATCGACGCCCCCGGCGGCATCACGATCACCGGCAACGACAGCTACCGGATCCTCGACATCCAATCCGGAAAAATGGTCGCGCTTAAAGGCCTGAAACTCACCCACGGCAAGGCCACCGGCGACGGCGGCGCGATCAAGAACGCTGGCATCCTCACCCTCAGCCAATGCCAGCTCCTGACCAACACCGCCACTGACGACGGCGGCGCGATCTACAGCACCGGCACTCTCACCCTCAACTCCACGATCCTCTCTAACAATTCCTGCACGGATGCCGGCGGCGCCATCGATTCGGAGAACACCCTCACACTCGCCGGATGCACGCTCTCCTCGAATACCGCAGGCGATAACGGCGGCGCGATCTTCAATGACGACGCCACGCTCACCCTCACCGATTGTCTGCTCGATGGCAACCATGCCAACGGAGCCGCCGGCGGCGGTGCCATCGACAACGACAACGGTGGCGCGGTGACGCTCACCCGCTGCACGCTCACCGTCAACCACGCGAACTTCGATGGCGGCGCGATCGATAGCGACGGCAGCCTCACCCTCCATGAGTCCACGCTCTGGGGTAATAGCGCCGCCACCGGCGGCGGGGCCATCCAGCAGGTCTCGTCCACCCTCCTGATGAGCAACTGCACGCTCGCCGCGAACACCGCCAAGGTCGGCGCGGCCATCGATGGCGACGGCACCAGCACCATCGACCTCGTTTCCTGCACGATCTCCGACAACCACGCCAGCGACGATGGCGGCGGCATCGAGGAAACCTCCGGCACCCTGCGGCTCACCAACACGATCATTGCCGGCAATACCGCCGTGGACATCGGTCCGGATCTCAAGGCCAGCTCGATCAATCTCGAAGGCGGCGTGAATCTGTTAGGCACGACCAGCGGTTTGGGCGGCACCTTCAGCGGCCTCACCGGCGCGCCCCTCTTGTCAGCTCTCGGAAACTACGGCGGCCCGACTCCCACCATGCCACCCCTCGCAGGCTCCTCAGCACTCGATCACGGCGGCGCGACCGCTCTAACCATCGATCAACGCGGCTTCCCGCGGATCTCCGGAGCCGCGCTCGATATCGGTGCCGTCGAAGCCCAACCCGGTCTCTTGATCGTCAGCACCCTCGCAAGCTCCGGCCCCGGCTCGCTGCGCGATGCCATCGCATCCGCCATCCCCGGCGACACCCTCACCTTCTCTCCCGCTCTTTCCGGCGGCTCGATCGCATTGGACGGCAGCCAACTCACCCTGGACCGTGACATCCACATCGATGCCTCCGCGCTGCCCGGCGGCATCACGATTGCGGGCGATGGCCTGTCACGAGTATTCGAGATCCCGGAGGGCGTGACGGCATCCTTGTTAGGCCTGACGATCGAGAGCGGCTACGCATCCGAGTTCGATGGTGGAGAGGGCGGGGGACTCCTCAATGCAGGCGATCTGGAACTGATCTCCTGCATGATCCGGGGCAACACTGCGGACTTCGGCGGAGCGGGAATCTTCAGCCGCGGCATGCTCACCATGCAGGGCTGCACCGTTCGCGACAATGAGTCCTTCGGCTCCGGCGGCGGCATCGGCAATCGCGGCACCATGACTCTCTCCCGCTCCACCATCTCCGGCAATGGCTCCGGCGGTGGCAGCGGGGCCGGGATCGCCTGTGAAGCGGTGGACTCCTCCGCGGAATTGAACCTCTGCACGATCGCCGCGAACTTCAGCAACGCGAGCGGCGGCGGCATCTACCACCGCGGCCAGCTTGTCCTCACGGAATGCACCGTCGCGGCCAATGGTGCCAATGACTGGGGCGGCATCGGCAACGACGGCGGCGACCTCACGCTCCGGCACTCCATCGTCGCCGGGAATTTCGGCTTCGAGGACGAGCCTTCGGATATTGGCGGCCTGGTGGGAACGCAGAGCCCCGACAACTTGTTAGGGACCACCACCAACACCGTCGGCTACACCGGCATGGTCGCGAATGCCCGTCTAGCACCCCTCGGAAATTACGGCGGACCGACGCGCACCATGCCGCCCATGCCCGGCTCTCCCGTCATCGATGCCAGCGCGGCCAGCGGCAGCACCGACCAGCGCGGCGCGCCCCGCATCTCCGGACCCGCCGCCGATCTCGGCGCGGTCGAAGCAGTCGCTTTTTCCACCCTGCCACTCGCCGATACCGATGCGGACGGCATTCCCGATCTGTTAGAGCCGGCGCTCGGTCTCGACCTCGGCACCGACGATTCGGCGGTAGACTCCGATGGCGACGGCGCGACCGACGCCCGTGAGCTCGCCGACATGACCGACCCCGCGGACTCCGGCAGCTACCTGCGGATCACCTCCTTCGAGCTGACCCCGGGCTTCGATCCCTTCACCCATCCGCTCGTCAGCATCAGCTTCCCGACCTTCCCCGGCCTCTCCTACCACATCGAGGCGGACCCGGATGCCGACTTCACCGGTCCCGGCTATCGGATCGTGGTCCCCACCTTCACCGCCACCGGCCACTCCGCCACCCGCCAGATCAGCCTCGGCACCGTCCGGGACTTCGTCCGCGCGGTGAGGGAATAGCATTCCGCCCGGTCTGTGACCCGGGGGAGTTCCCGAGCCACAGACTGTTGAGGATGACGACAGCAAGGAGATCCGCGATGCTTCCTAGCTCTCCAGCACGGCTTCCAAGGTAATCGCCGCCTTCAAAAC